>DATIRW010000258.1:0-10536 GCA_035469365.1 Thermoanaerobaculia bacterium | reverse complement strand
CGCGCGCTCTCGGGTCCCGTCCGGCGACCGTGCGCGGCCAGATCGCGTCGGCGCGGGTCAAGATCCGCCGCTTCTGCGTTGATCTGCTGGGCGGCGAGAAGGGAGGTCCGAGATGAGATGCGCGAAGGTCGAAAAGGTCCTGCCCCTGCACGTCGGACATGACCTGGATGCGGGCGGGTCACGGGAGGTCTCGGCACATCTGACGTCGTGCGATCGGTGCCGGGCGCTCGAGGCCGGCCTGCGGGACAGCCGCGCGTGGCTCGAGACCGGGCCGCGGCCGCCAGTGGATGAATCGGACTACTCCGCGGTTCACCGCGGCGTCTGGCAACGCATCGAGGCCGAGGGCGGCATCGCGGGACACCGTGCTTCTCGAACAGGCCGTCTCGTCCTGGCGGGAGGCCTTCTCGCTGGTGCGCTGCTGGCCGTTTTTCTCCTCGTGCGCCCGCGCCCCGAGGCATTCCAGCCCGGGACCCGGCGGCCGGCCGCTTCTCCCGTGACCGCGCCCACAGTCGTCCCGGTTCAGGTCGCCGGGATCTCGCCCGAGGCCGCGCCGGGTAAGACGATTCGCTCCATCCCGCGCGCGCGGGTCCGGCCTGCCGCGCCGATCGTCTCGCCGAGCGTCGTCAAGATCGAGTTCCAAACCGCGAACCCCGGCGTTCGCATCATCTGGCTCGTGAAGAAGGGCGACGGAGCCCCCTCCGCCGCCGCGGGCCGCAGTCAGGAGGTCTCATGAAGATTCTGCGTTTTCTCGCTCCGGCTCTGGCCGTTCTCCTGTCCGGCTCCGTCGGGCCGCTCCTCGCCCAGCCCTCGCCCGCGCCGCGCGCTCCGGAGGCTTCGAAAGAGGAGAGCTACGTCACCGAGAAGGGCTTTGCCAGCCGCGTCTTCGAGGTGAAGCACCGGGACCCGGGGGACCTGGCGGCCGTGCTGCGCCCCCTCGGGAGCGGCTACCGCGGCGCGACGGTCTCCGCGAACCGTGACTTCAAGACGATCACCGTCCGCGATTTCCCCGAGAACATCGCGACGATCGAGGCGGCGCTGAAACGCCTCGACGTGACGGAAACCGCGAAGAAGGACGTCGAGCTGCGTCTCTGGGTGCTCGTCGCCTCCAACGGCGAGCCGGAGGCGGGGCGGTTCCCCGAGGATCTGAAAGAGGCCGTCAGCGCCCTGAAGTCAACGCTCACTTACAGCAGCTACTCGCTGGCCGGCAGCTTCGTTCAGCGGGTCCGCGACGGCGCCAGGGGGATCCGCGGCGAGGGCGTGACCGATCTGGCCCAGGCGAGCCCGGGCAAGGCGCCCGGAGGGAAGATGCAGCTCGAGTACGCGATCAATGCGCTGTCGCTCGACGCGGGCGAATCGGCGGGGTCGGTCGTCAGGCTCGACGGTTTCGCGCTTTCGCTCGTGGGCGACGGGCGCGCGCAACTCAAGACCGACGTGACGCTGCGGGACGGCGAGAAGGTGGTCGTGGGGACCTCGACCGTGCAAGACCGCGGGCTGGTCGTCGTCGTCTCGGCCCGAGTGATCCGGTAGAAGGAATCGGGTGATCTGCGATCGGCTGATCGGGCGATTGACCCGGGCCTCGATCACCCACCCGATCACCCGGTTGCCCGACTCCTCTCTCGACTCCCATCCTGTGAGTCAATAAGCTCCTCGGGTGAGCGACGCCGCGCCGGTGCGGAGACCCATGGGAAGGCGGGGGAGAACCGCGGCCGTGATCTTCGCCGCCACCGCCGCATACCTGGGCTATGCGTGGCTCCTGTTCTGGCACGCCTCGTTTGCCGTCGGCGGATCCGAGAGCTCCGGCAACGCCAACGCCGCGCGTCTCATCCTGACCGCCCGTGTCGTCGAGCCGGTCGAAGCCCTGAAGCACCTCGGGCTGCCCGCTGGTTTCGCGCGCGTTTTCATTCCGCTCGCCTTCCTGCAGGGACCGCGGCCCGGCACGATGGTGCCTTCCTTTCCGCCCGGCATGCCCCTCCACGTCGCGCTTGCGGGCCTGGTTGCAGGCTGGAATTACGGGCCCTTCGTGGTGAGCCCGCTCGCGGCTCTCGTGAGCGTCTTTCTCGTTTATCTCCTCGGCCGCGAGTTCGGCCTCTCGCGCCTTTTTTCAACCGCGGGAGCTGCGGTCTTCGCCCTGTGCCCGGTCTTCGTGTCCATGGCCGAGCAGCCGTTGAGCGGCACCGTGGCGACGATGTGGTCGCTCGCGGCCATTCTGTTCGCGCTTCGGTCCCGCCGGCGTGAGGCCTGGGCGGCCGCTGCCGGCGCCGCCCTGGGACTCGCCGTGCTGGTTCGTCCCGCCGACGCTCTTCTGCTCCTTCCCCTCGCGTTCGCGGTCCGCCTCCGGCCGCGGGCGCTCCTCTGGTTCCTTCTCGGCGTAGCGCCGTTCGCCGCCGTCCTGCTCGTCTGGAATCGGCTGGCCTTTGGCAATCCGTTTCGAACCGGGTATTCGGATCCGGGCGGGTTCTCCCTGGCGCACTTCCCCGGGCGGTTCCGCCACTACGGCGGCTGGCTCGCGAGGCTGATGAGCCCGCTTCTCCTCGCGGGCTGGGCCCTGGTGAGCGCGGATCGCCGCGTCACTCTCCGGGATCGCTCCCTGCTCGTCCTCTGGTTCGGCAGCGTCTTCTTCTTCTACTGCTGCTCCGCGGCGCAGGAGACCTGGTGGTCCACGAGGTACCTGCTGCCCGCGATCCCGGCCTTGATTCTCGCGAGCCTGCTCGTCGCGCGGGATGGCCTTTCTCCGCAACAGGGAGGCCGGGGCGCGCTGCCGCGGCGCGCGCTGGCGGTTCTCGCCCTGGCCACCGTTCTCGCATTCGAGTATTCGTGGATCCGTGATCTGCAGGTGTTGAGGTCCGGCGAGGCGGATCGACTCTACCCGGACGCGTGCCGCTGGGTGGAGTCGAAAGTCCCGCCTGGCTCGCTCCTGATCTCGATGCAGATGAGCGGGGCCCTCAGGTACTACACCAACCTGACGCCGGTCCGCTGGGACCGGATCGAGCCGGAGCAGGTTCCTCAGCTGCGGGAGCGCGCGCGGGCGGAGGGCTATCAGTGGTTCGCGTTGCTCCTCCCGTTCGAAAACGAAGAGGCTCGAAGGCGTCTGCCCTGGGGTTGGACGAAGGTGGGAGCTCTCCGCGAAGCCACCCTGTGGCGGCTCGATTCGGACCGCTGACAGCCTGAGCGTCGCGCTGGCTACTTCGGATGCGTGGGAAGAGTCTGTGAGGGGGGCGGAGGCGCCGGGGCGCCGCGTAGCCGGTAGAGCGCCGTCCGCCTCTCGCCGCACGTGGCGCAGGTACCCACCGGCTCGCCGCCGTGCAGGCCCTCGCGGATCCGGGCGAGCGGCGCGCCCCGCGAGATGGAGGCCAGACCCTCGGCGGGATAGACGCCGATCGGGGCGCCTTCCCAGTAAATGCACGGAGCGACGGCGCCGTTGGGCCGGATCACGTAGTAACGATCCGGGTAGGCGCAGCCGTGGAGTCGCTGGGCGACGGCGTGGCGGCGATGCTCCCAGCGGTCGAGCCCGGCCCGGAGATGCCACAGCCGCCGCTTGACGCGAGCCACGAGAGCCTTCGGGCGATCGGCCGGCGGTTCGAACTCGGGATAGGAAGAGAGCCGCAGGCCTTGCCGCACGGCGTCTCGTGCGGCGCTCGCCAGCTCCGCGTTCAATTGCCGCGGGTCTTCGCCGGACAGGAGCTCCCTGCTCACGTCCACGCCGACCGTCGGCGACACATAGCGCACGTCGATCTCCTCCGCGCCCCACTGCCGGGCAAAAGACGGCAGGTCGGCGAGCTCCGCGCGGTTCGACTTCATCCACGTGAAGATGATGCGCAGGCGCGGAAGCCTCCGCCCCGAGGTTCGCTTCGACTTGCGAAGAAGCTCGAGACGCGAAAGAAGCCTCTCCCACTTCGCGGGCACGCGGATCTTCTCGTAGGTCTCCTTCGTCGTTCCGTCGATCGAGGCGGCGACCGTCCGCACTCCGGCGTCCTGAATCGCCCGGACGCTCGTTTCGGTCAGCGCGAGGAGGTTCGTAGGGAACCAGAGGTCGGGCACGCCATGACGGCCCGCGATCGACAGGATCTCCGGAAAGCTCGGATGAATCATCGGCTCGGCCGCGCAACCCAGGGCCACGCGCCAGGCACGCGGGAACATCTCCGCGGCAATCTTCTCGAAGACGGGGACGGGCATATTGCCGTCAGGGGGCTCGGTTCCGAAGGGCGGGAAGCTCAGCCTGTCGGTTCCCGCGAAGTAGCACATGACGCACTTCAGGTTGCAGCGGGAGGTGACGTCGAGGATGACGTTCAGAGGTCGTGACACTTGTCGATTATCGCATCCGCTCTGTCGGCCGAAGGAGCGGTCGAAAGTCGAGCGTTCAGAGGTCAGGCACCGGGTCCACAACCCTCGACCCCTGACGACCTCGGCGAGACTTACGAGAGGGCCGCCGCGAAGAAGTCAGAGAGAGCGGTGGCGACAGCGCCGGGTCTCTCCATTGGCGTCAGGTGACCCGACGCGGGGATGGAGACGAAGCGGGCTCCGGGAATCGCCGCCGCCATCGCCTGGCCTTCGTCGGGCGGCGAAATGACATCCTGATCTCCTGCGAGAACGATCGTCGGCACGGCAATCCGCGGAAGGAGCGCGGTCGAGTCCGGGCGGTCGCGCATCGCCGTCAGGTCGGACTCGATCGTCTCCGGCTTCTGCCGCTGGATGATCCGCCTGAGCCGCTCGACCAGGCTCGCGTTCTGCGCGGAACCGGGCGCGAGCAGCCTGGCGATCATTCCGTCCGCAATCGCGGCCGCCCCGCCGGAGCGGACTGCGGCGATCGCCGCTTCCCGACCGGCCTTCCCGGCTTCGTCATCGGCTCCGGCGCGCGTGTCCACCAGGGCAAGGGCGCGCACGCCGCCCGGCCCTCTCTTCATCAGCGCCAGCGAAACGTAGCCTCCCATCGAGAATCCGGCCAGGCCGGCGGGAGACGGAATCTCCCCGAGGATCGCCTGAAGGAAGTCCGCATAGCTGTCGATCGTTCCTTCCGGGGGGGTCGGGTTCTCGCCGCGCCCCGGCAGATCCGGCTTGAGAACCCGGAAACGGGTCGAGAGCGTTCGAGCGACGCCTGACCACATCGCGCCGTCCAGCGGGTAGCCGTGCACCAGGACCACCGCCGGTCCCTGACCAAGCTCCCGAATCTGGACCGGCTGTCCCTTCCAGTCGAGCCGCATCAATCCTCCCGAAAAATCAATGATACGGCCAAGTGTTTCAGAGGGGATCAGTTGTGGGTGAAATCGGCCGGCAAGCCGGTCGGGCCGACCGACAGGCCCAGAGAACGTCAAGGGCAACTCCTTCGACAGAGAAGTGTTGCTTGCCCTCGATCCGGTGGCAGGCAAGGGTTCTAAGAGTTTCATTAGCAGTACGGAATCGCGGACCGATCCGACGAGGAGTGCCAAAACTCTGAGATACGGCAAGCCTGGAGCAGCCCTTGTGGGCCCGGGTGCGGTATCTCCAGCCAGTCTGCTGGCCAACCCTCTTCCCTTCGCGCAGTTCCGAGCGCGGAAGGCCCGGGCGCTGCCGACCCGGGTGCCCGGGACGAGAATCCTCCTCCTCCCGAGCGCGGCCACCCACGTCGACTTGCCCCGGAGTCCCGAATTGTTTCAGGATTGTCGCGATGAGAGATATGGTTCGTCCAGCGACAGCGTCCGGGCTCTATTCCTGAGGGAGATCTCATGGTGCGTTTGGCCCTGATCGAAAACGAACCGGAATTGCGGGCCTCTCTGACGGGCATGCTTTCTCGCGCCGGTTATCCGCCCGAAGTCTTCGAAAGTGCCGAGGACTTCCTGGGGTCCGAGTCCGCCTCGTCCTTCGAGCTGATCGTGACCGAGTTCCCGATGGAGGGAACCGAAGGAGCGGACATCCTGAAGGCCTGCCGGGCCGTGCCGGATCCGCCCTCTGTTCTCCTGGTGACGATGCCTGCCTCCGCCGGCGCCGCGCTCGAGGCGATGCGCCTGGGGGCATCCGACTACGTGAGCAAGCCGGTGGATCCGAGAGAACTGGCCCACCGCATCGGCCTGGTGCTGGAGTTGAGGCGCGTGCGGCGCGAGTGCCGGGCCCTGTCGGGAGAGGTGCGGCGCCGCCACGGACTCGCTCCGCCGATCGGCGAAAGCCCGATCATGCAGGACTTCCTGGCGCGCGCGCGCAAGGCTTCGGCCTCCTCGTCGACGGTGCTCATCCTGGGGGAGACCGGAATCGGGAAGGACGTCATCGCGCGGTACATCCAGTCCACCGGGCCGCGGGCGGACAAGATCTACCTGACGATGAACTGCGCCGGCATTCCCGAGAGCCAATTCGAGAGCGAGTTGTTCGGTCACGCCCGGGGAGCGTTTCCCGGCGCTCACAGCTCGAAGGCCGGCCTCTTCGAGGATGCGAACGGCGGCACGCTCTTCCTGGACGAGATCGGCTCCATGGCGTTGCCGGCCCAGACGAACCTGCTCAAGGTTCTCGACGAGGGAGCCGTCCGCCGGCTCGGCGAGAAGCGGGCGACCAAGGTGGACGTGCGGTTGCTCGTGGCCACGAACCGTGATCTCGACAGCCTGGTCGCCGCGGGCGAGTTCCGTGAAGACCTGTACTACCGGGTTTCGGTCGTGACCCTGGTCGTGCCTCCGCTGCGCAAGCGGCCAGAGGACATCGAACCGCTGGCGCGGCACTTCCTCGCGGAGTCCGTCCGCCGCCACCGCAAGCCTCGTGTCTTCGCCCCCGGAACCCTGGAGCTGCTGCTCGGCTACTCCTACCCAGGCAACATCCGCGAGTTGCGCTACGCCATCGAGCATGCCGGCATCCTCTCGGAAGACGGCGTCCTGCGCCCGGAAGACTTCCCCTTCGCCCGGGTGCGGGCGGCCGGCGCGGGCGCCGCCGCCACGAACCGTCGTGTCCGCACGCGCCCGATCGCGCAGTAGATAACACCGGAAAGGCTGGCGCAGGTCTTGAGAGAGCAGGGAGGCAACCGTGTGCGTGCCGCGCGCGCTCTCCAGATCAGCCGGGCGACCCTCTATCGCCTGCTCGACCGCTCGGATTCGAAGCCGTCGGGAAGCTCCGAATCGGAAATCGCCTCTGGCTAACCGTCGCGCAGAACGAAGCGTGCGGCGTGGCTGCGGCCACCGGAGGGCGGCTCGGCCGGATGCGGCCTCGACCGCCCGCCTCGTCGCCCGCTCCGCGCTGCGCTCCCGCGGCGCGAGGCTCCTCCCTACGGTCACTCGGCTCCTCGCGCCGCGACCGGGGAGAGAAGACGGGTAAATCGGAGCCGGGTCGGAGAAACCCGGCGGCGCACGCCACTTTCCGTGTCAGCGTCGGGATGGCGGCTCGGTCAAGCTGCCGCCGGGTAAACCAGCGGGCATCGGGGAATCGCGAATCGGGAATCGTGCGGCGTGAATCCGGAGACGCCGGGAACACCTCGATCCAGATGCGGCGGTTGACGACAGTGTGCCTCGCCTTCCCCCGGGGGCGGTCTTCGAGAACGAGGCCATGAGCGCGGAGTCTCTCAGCCAGGCGGCGCCGGGCCGCCAGAGGGGACCTTCCCTCGGCGCTGGGAAACTCCCACAGCCCGTCGAGGAGCCTCGCCCGGCGCCGGAGGAGCAGCGTCCGCTCCTGGCGCCGCACAGAGGCCGCCGCGAGGAAGACCTCGACCGGCGGCGGCTTCCTCCCGCGACGCGGATAGTCCTCGGGAGACCCCCGGCGGCGCGCGGCGCAGTCCTCCGCGAGCGGGCAGACATTGCAGAGGGGGAGTCTGGGAAGGCAGACGAGCTGGCCCAGGTCCATGAGCGCGGCGGTCAGCCGCTCGGGTGGCCCGGAGGACAGCAGCCTTCGCGCCTGCCGTTCGACGGCGGCGCGATGATTCTTCCGGTTCGCGATTCCCCGCATCGCGAACAACCGCGAGAGAACGCGCGTGACGTTCGCGTCGGCGGCGGGTTCGCGCGACCCGAAGGCGAGGCAGGCCACCGCCGCGGCGGTGTAGTCCCCGAATCCGGGCAGCCGGCGGAGGTCAGCGGGATCGCGGGGGACCAGGCCTTCGTGCTCTCGCAGCATCATTCTTGCCGCGCGGTGAAGGTTGCGGGCGCGGGCGTAATAGCCGAGGCCCGACCACGCGGCGAGGACGCTCTCCTCCCGGGCGCGGGCAAGAGCGGGCAGGTCCGGAAACCTCGCGAGAAACCGCTCGAATCTGCCGCGGACCGCCGCGACGGTCGTCTGCTGGAGCATGACCTCGGAGACCCAGATGCGGTACGGATCGCGCGTCTTCCGCCACGGCAGCTCTCGCTTCTGGAGCCGCGACCAGGCAAGCAGCTTGCGACGAATCGGATAATCCGATCGGGCAATCTGCGATCGGGCGATCGGGAGAATTGGGGCTCCAGTCAATCGCGCGATCGCTCGATCACCCGATTCCCTATGAGGGGCCGACAGCTTCTCGGGGGGCGATCCAACCGGGCTCGTGCATCAGGTCGGCGACGAACTTTTTCTCCTTCTCGTTGGGAAGGACTTCCGCCGCATGCCGCGCGTACTCCTCGGGCGTCAGCCGCTCTCCGGTCACCGAATAGGTCTGGCCGGCGAACTCTCCGATGGCGCGGTGGAACTTGAGATCGGGCGCCGTGAGCGGCGGACTGCCGGCCGGCAGGTGCTTGCTGATGGATTGGAGCAGCTTTTCGACTTCCTGGCGGTACATCTCCCGCGACAGCTCGTTCAAATGCGCCTTATCGGGATTCGCCGGCTGCTTCGCCTCGTCGTAGCGCCCCTTCAAGCCCCATACGTAAAACCATTCGGCCGAGGAGGAGGAGTCCTTCCCGAAGAGGTCGTAGGCCGTCGAAAGCCACTTGTTGATGTACTTCTGCATCAGGGCCGGGGGGACCCTTCCCGCGCGCGCGATCCGCTGAAGCCCCATGTGGCCCGTGCCCATGTGGAACCCTTCCTCCCGCAGCATCGGCCCCATCGATCGGGCCAGCGGCGCGAACGCGCAGGTCGAGAGCATGTTCAACTGGAACTTGCCGTCCCGGTCCACGAACTCGGTGTACGTGAAGAAGTCCACCCAGTTGTCCACGTCCACGTTGAACGAGCCGAGGAGCCGCGTGTTCTGCCAGGACCGCCGCTCGAGGAGCTTGCGCGCCTCGACCTTGCCGGTCTCACCGAAATGGTTCACCAGGAGATGGCACATCTGCCAGCCGTGCCGCATCTCCTCGACCATGATCCGGGAGACGCTCTCCGTGTCGTAATCGGAAGGGGAGGTCTCCATCAGGTGTCTCTGCTGCTCGACGGAGGCGAACTCCGTGTCGCCCTGGTACACGATGAGGTTCAAGAGCGCGTCGCGGATCGGTTGGTGGGGGATCTGGGTGACCCGCTCCCACTTTCTCGCCCCGCTGAAATCCCCGAACTCGATCTCGTTGGTCCTCAAGTCGCCGTATTTCGCGTCGAATTGAAAATTGGCGAACGCAGGCGCGAGGCGCAGCCCGATGTCCCTCTGCCACGAGCGAAACGCGTCGATCCAGTCGTCAAAGGTCGCGATCTTTTTCATAATCTCACCAACATCTCTATCATAGCGGTTATGCCTGCAGGGGGACCTTCGTGGTCGAGAAGGAAGTTGTGGATTGTGGGTTATGAGTTGAGAATTCAAGCCACAGTCGTCCGGCTCGGGTCGACAACTCACAACTCGCAACTCACGACTCACGACCGGCGGAACGCCTGATGCGCATCGACTGGGAAGGCCTGATCGTCGGCTTCGAGAGCCGGTCCCGGCAGATCACGCACTTCTTCGACCGGCAGACGGGAGACGTCGAGCAGGTTCTCGTGCGCGACGCGGAACGGCACGCGCGTGTGTCGGGCGATCCCCGTTACATCGCGCTGCCGCGGGACCAGGGCGAGCGCAGTCTCGGAGACCTCCAGGAGTTCCTGGCGCAGTGCGAGGACGAGGCGTGCCGCGGCGAGCTCGCAAAGGCGCTGGCCGGCAGCGGCTCCGCAGATTATCGAGAGACGCTGATGCGGTTCCCGAGGGAAGAAGCGAGGTTCTTCCAGTTCAAGGAGCACCAGGCGTTGAAGAGGGCGCAGGCCTGGCTGGCGGAGATCGGGATCCCGTTTCGGAAGCTGGAGCGGGAACAGTAGGGAGAATCCGGTGATCGAGCGATCGGGTGATCGGGCGATCTGCGGAGCCGATCTTCCGTATGCCCGGGTGCCGCGCATGGATCCGACCGAACGCCTGGTCAGCCTGCGCCCCCTGCGACTCGTCGACTCGTGCACGGGGTGTACGCCCCGCCTTTCCACGGTCGTGCGCGTCGCGACACGCGGCGGGGCGCTCCTGGTACGGTTCGACGGCCGCGACCGCGGGGTGGTCGCGACCCTGACCGAAAGAGACGCACCGCTCTGGAAGGAGGATGTCTTCGAGGTGTTTCTCTCGCCCGACGGGTCGCCGGGCGTCTACTACGAGTTCGAGGTCAACCCGCTCGGCGCCCTCTTCGACGCGCGGATCGAGTCTCCCGAGGGGCGGCGCGAGACGATGCGCGCCGACGTCTCCTGGAACTGCCCCGGGTT
>DATIRW010000257.1:0-3296 GCA_035469365.1 Thermoanaerobaculia bacterium | reverse complement strand
AGATCGAGCGCTTCGCCTCGGAGCCTCGCGAGGCACTCCACAAACTGCGCACGATGACCGGCTGGTACACGCACGGCCTCCCCAACGGACGGGCCCTGCGTGTCCGGATCTCCGAGTTGTCCACGCCGGCCGACTTCCGGTCCGCCGTCGAGGACTTCTTCACGGAAGTCGCCGGCCCTGTCGCCGCAACAGCCTGAGCCCCTTGGCTGTCATCCTGAGGGTCGAAGCGACGAAGGATCTGCCCTTCCCTGAACGCGAGCGGGATGCGACCCTTGGCCGACCGGGGCCGATCCTTCGCCACGCTCAGGATGACAGGGGGCGGAAGGGTCCGGGAATGCCCGAGCCACTTTTCTTGGTTCGCTTGAGAGCATGAAACGCACCTACAAGTCGTCTGCGGTCGCATTCCTGGCGCTCCTCCTTAGCGCGGGACTCCCCGCCCAGGACCAGAAGAAAAGCACGGACGTATCCACTCCCGCCGGCAAGTTCTCCCTGGAGGTCACGGCCGAGTATCTCGGGATGGCCTCGGGCAAGACGGTCGTCCGCCTGCGTCTGTCATCCGCGCAGCTCTCCCAGGCACTTTCGGCCAGGAGAGTGCGGTTCGTGAGCGGCGAGCTGCGGGGGACCTTCTCCCGGGGCGACAACATGGTCGAGGCGTTCCGCTATCCGGTCAGCTCGGACATCGAAGGCGGGAAGACGTTCACGTACTCCTTCCTGCGTGCGGTCCCACCCGGCGCCTACAAGGTCAAGCTCTACTTCGCGCTGCCCGGCGGCAAGGACGTCGGCGAGGGAGCGGTGGACCTGGCTGTGCCCGAGCTCGGCGCGGCCTTCCGCCCCGAGATGGCGCCGGCCGAGGCCAGCACTCTGCCCGAGGCCGAGGCGATCGTGATCGCTGACTCTTCCCCGGCGCCCGGGGCTTCGCCCGAGAGCCCGAAACTGAAGATCCTCCCGCCCGCGCGCGAGGCGCCGGTCGGCCTCCTGCGACTCGAGGCGGAAGTCGAGCCACCGATCAAGAAGGTCGAGTTCTACCTGGAGGACCGCAAGATCCTCACGCGCACCCGGCCCCCCTACACCGTCGAGATCGACCTGGGAACCATTCCCCGGCAGCAGACCCTGCGCGCCGTCGGCTACGACGAGTCCGGACAGGTCGTCGACGAAGACGCGTGGGCGATCAACCAGGGCAACGCGAAGATCGCGGTACGCGTCCTGCCGGAGCCCGATCCTTCCGGGGGAAAGGTCCGCATCAAGGTCGCCGTGCAATCCATTGCCGGCGGAATTGCCAGGAAGGTCGAGCTCTTCCTGGACGAGAAGAGGATTGGCTCCTGGCTCGCCCCTCCTTACCAGACCACCATTCCGTACGCTGACTACGCCCGTGGCAACATGCTGCGCGCGACCGCGGTGGCCGAGGACGGCAAGGAAGCCAACGACATCCGGATGCTCCGGGGGCCGTCCACTACGGTCGAGAGCGTGCGCGTGGACGTCGTGCAGCTCCACGTCTCGGCCCTGGACAAGGACTCCCGTTTCGTCAAGGGCCTGACTCAAGACGACTTCAAGGTCCAGGAGGACGGCCGGCCCCAGACGTTGACGGGGTTCGAGGTCGCCGACAACATGCCCCTGAACATCGGCCTCGTCATCGACAGCTCCGGCTCGATGGAGAAGGGGATGCCGTTCGTGCGCGAGGCCTGCTCGGAGCTCTTCAAGGGCCTCATGCGGCCGAAGGACCAGGGCTTCGTTCTCGAGTTCCGCGACCGGCCCAAGTTCCTCCAGGAGCTCACGTCGGATACCGCCTCCCTGCAGCGGGCCTCGCAGGACCTGAAGGCGCAGGGAGCGACGGCGCTCTACGACGCCGTCATCCTCGGGCTCTACCAGTTCCGCACGCTGCAGGGGAGGAAGGCGCTCATCGTTTTGACCGACGGCGACGACAACCGCTCCCACGTCGAGTACGAGACGCTTCTGCGCTACGCGCGCTCGGCGGGCGCCCCGATCTTCTTCATCGCCGTCAACATCCCGCTAACCGACTTCAAATCGCGCAAGATCACCAAGGAGATCGCGAACGAGTCCGGCGGCGAAGTCTTCTCCATCGGCAGCGCCGCGAAGATCGGCGAGGTGACAAAACGGATCGAGGAGGAGCTGCGCACGCAGTACATCCTCGCCTTCCGCACCGACTCCCAGAAGCCCCCCGGCGAGTACCGCGCCGTGACGGTCGCCGTGAACAAGCCCGGCATCACCGCCCGCACCATCCGCGGCTATATCCCTTAGAGAAGAGGGTGTCAGGTTCCCTGACACCTACTCCCTGTAATTGGCGAGGAGGAAGTGCTTCGGGGTGCTTGCGAGGACTCTCGCGGGCACGCCCGAGGCTTCGAACTCCGGCAGGTCACGGCGGCGTACGAGGGCGGCGTAGCGATTGCCGCTCCGCCATTGCGACCAGAAGTTCTCGCGGGTCCAGAAGAGAGATTCGCGGACTTGCGGGCGGCGCTCGAATTGGGGCTCCAGCTCTCCGACGTAGTTGGTGAGAGGGACGGGGGATTCGAGTGCCAGGGGAAGGCCCTGCAGATATGCCTGGTAGCCGACAACCGTCGCCCCGGCGTTCCTGGCTGCGGCCGCGGCGGCGCAGATCGCGTGGGGGTTGGTCGCGGGAGGGATTTTCGGCCACACGAGGGCAGCCATGACGGCGAAGGCGGTCCAGCCGGCGGCGAAGGCCCCGAGCGCGAGTGACACGCTTCGCTTCATGAGCGCCGGCGCGGCCCAGGTCCCGAGGAGGAGCACGGCAAAGCCAGCGATGGCGACGGGAGCGAGGCCGTAATCTCGGACCCAGGCTTGTGCGGTCGGATTCACAATCACATATGCGGGGAGAAGCGTCGCGAGGAGCGCCGAGGCGCGCCAGGCGCCTGAACTCGCCGGCCCTTTCTCGAACAGAGCACGCGCGGCGAGCGCGGCGGCGGCGGGGAAAGCGGGCATCAGGTACGGCGGCAGCTTGCTACGCGATAGGGAGAAGAAGACGAGCACGACCGTGAACCAGAGGAGGAAGAAGAGCGCCTCCGGCTCGTCGCGGCGCCAGGCTTTCTTGAGTGACCAAAGGAAGAACGGGATGACCGGGAGAAAGCCGGCGAGGAAGATGAGGACGAAATAGTAGATCGGGCCAGGACGCTGCGCGACGGAGGTCGAGAAGCGCTGGAAGTGCTCGTGGATGAAGAAGAACTGGAGAAATCCGGGGGTTCGGCGTTCGGCGAGCAGGAACCAGGGCGCGGCTGCGAGGAGGAACACGGGGAGAGCGGGGCCGAAGAGGAGCGAGGTGAGAA
>DATIRW010000256.1:0-7343 GCA_035469365.1 Thermoanaerobaculia bacterium | reverse complement strand
CGCCCGGCTACAGCTCCGGTCAGGCCACGGCGGCGCTCGAGGCCGTCGCGAAGGAGGTCCTGCCGCGCGAGATGGGCTACGACTGGGCCGACATGTCATACCAGGAAGTCAAAGCCGCGGGCGCGGGCGCGCGTGTGTTCGTTCTCTCGATCGTCTTCGTCTTCCTGATCCTCGCCGCTCTCTACGAGAGCTGGTCGCTGCCCTTCGGCGTCCTGCTCTCGGTGCCCGTCGCGGTCTTCGGCGCCTTCCTGGGGCTTCTGATGCGCAAGTTCAACCTCGACGTCTATGGCCAGATCGGACTCGTCATGCTGATCGGCCTCGCCGCCAAGAACGCGATCCTGATCGTCGAGTTCGCGGTGCTTCAGCAGAAAGAGAAGGGCATGGGCCTCGTGGAAGCCGCTCTCGAAGGGGCGAAGCTGCGGCTGCGGCCGATCCTCATGACGTCCTTCGCGTTCATCCTCGGCTGCGTCCCCCTCTGGACCGCATCCGGCTCGGGCGCGGAGTCGCGCAAGATCCTGGGCACTGTCGTCATCGTCGGCATGCTGGCGGCGACAGGCCTCGCCATCTTCATCATTCCCGCGCTTTTCGTGATGGTCGAGAAGATCGCGAAACGCGGGAAGGAAAAGGAAGCCCCTGGCGCGGTGCCGGCTCCGAAACCAAGCCCGGCCGGGGGAGGGCACTGACGTGAGAAAGCTCGCCGCCGCCCTCGTCGGGCTCGCCCTGGTCACGGGCTGCGCGGTCGGCCCGAACTACAAGCAGCCGCCCGTGACGGCTCCCGACATGTATCGCGAGGTGCAGGGCCCGCCCGCCCCGGCTCCCTCGCTCGCCGACCGGCCGTGGTGGGAGGTCTTCGAGGACCCGAAGCTCCAGCAGTTGATCGACGAGGCTCTCGGCACCGGCTATGACGTCCAGCTCGCCGCCTGGCGTGTCGAGGAGGCCCGGGCTCGCGCCGGCATCGCGCGCTCGGAGTTCTTCCCGCAGGTCTTCTACGGCGGACAGTGGTCCCGCACGCAGCAGTCCAGCTACGTCCCCCCCTTCGACCACTCGACGAACAACGCGAACAGCGTCAACGTCAACTTCGGCTGGGAGATCGACCTGTGGGGCCGGATCCGGCGGTCCAACGAAGCCGCGAAGGCCCAGTACCTGGCGACCGAAGACGCGCGCCGGGGCGTTCTTCTCTCGCTCGTCTCCGACGTGGCGCGGACGTATTTCCTGTTGCGCGAGCTCGACGAGGAGCTCGTCATCACGAAGAAGACGGTGGAGGCCTTCCGGGGGACCGCCGATCTCTTCCAGCGCAAGCTCTCGGAGGGAGCCGCCTCGGCCCTGGAGACGTCCTATGCCTCGGCGGCCCTGAATCAGGTCGCCGCGCAGGTGCCCGACATCGAGCGGCGAATCGAAGCCACCGAGAACCAGTTGAACGTGCTCCTGGGGCGCAACCCCGCTGCGATCGCCCGCGGCCGTGACTTCAGCGACCTGCCGCTGCCTCCCGAGGTCCCGGCGGGGCTGCCTTCCGAGCTCCTCCAGCGTCGGCCGGACATCCGGCAGGCGGAACAGGAGCTCATTGCTGCCAACGCGCTCGTGGGTGTCGCGACGGCGAACTTCTTCCCGACGATCAGCCTGACGGGACTCTTCGGGGCCGTGAGCCCGGAAGTTTCGAACCTCTTTCCGGCCGGCAGAACCTGGTCGATCGCCGCGGGCCTCTTCGGCCCGCTCTTCCAGGGCGGCCGGCTGAGGAGCCAGTACGACGTGACCTTTGCCCAATGGCAGCAGGCGCGGATCTTCTACGAGCAGACAGTGACCAACGCCTTTGTCGAAACGACGACCGTACTCTATGCGCGCGAGAAGATCGCCGGCTCGGTCGCCGAGCTTGCGCAGTCTGTCGGCCACTACCGGGAAATGGTCCGGTTGACGAACCTGCGCTACAACAGCGGGCTCGCGAGCTACTTCGAGGTCCTCTACGCGATGCAGCAGCTCTTTCCCGCCGAGATCGCCCTGGCGCGGTCGCGCCTCGACCTCCTCACCGACTTCGTGGACATCTACAAGGCCCTGGGCGGCGGCTGGAACATTCAGCCCGAAGACCCGAATCCGACGTGGCTCTCGCCCGCCGCCGCGCCGGCCCCGAAGCCGCAGTAGCCTTTCTAGACCGCGGGCTCGGATGGTCATGATGGTTCTTCATCATGTCGACCTGACGACCGCGTGGAATGGTCGGATCCGTCGGGCGATTAACCGGGAGGGGTGAAGCATGAGATCGAAGGCCGTCACCAGGCCGGCGAGAACGTCCAGAGCCCGACCCCAGCGCGAAGGGATTCGCACCGGCTCCGGGACGGATGCGATCGCCAAGGCCCTGATCGACAACCTGCACTGCCTCCAGGCCAAGTCGCCCCGGCACGCGACCCGCAACGACTGGTACATGGCGCTCGCCTACACGGTTCGCGACCGCATGCTGGAGCGCTACGTCAAGGCGGTGGAAGCGATCAGCGCGGCGAAGGACTCCGGCAAGGTCGTGGCCTATCTCTCGGCGGAGTTCCTGACAGGGCCGCACCTTGGCAACAGCCTGATCAACCTCGGGATCTGGCAGGCGGCGCAGGAGGCCGTGTCCAGTGTCGGGCAAAACCTCTCCGACCTTCTCGACCAGGAAGAAGAACCGGGCCTGGGGAACGGCGGCCTCGGCCGTCTGGCCGCTTGCTACATGGACTCGCTCGCGACGCTCAACGTTCCCGCCATCGGCTACGGCATCCGCTACGAGTTCGGCATCTTCGACCAGGCGATCCGTGACGGTTGGCAGGTCGAGCTGACCGACAAGTGGCTGCGCTTCGGAAACCCCTGGGAGATCGTGCGCTCGGAAGTCAGCTTCGATGTGAAGCTCGGCGGGCGCACGGAGAACTACCGCGACGCCGAGGGGCGCGACCGGGTCCGCTGGCTTCCCGAGAAGGTGGTCCGGGGAGTCGCCTACGACACGCCCGTGCCCGGCTACCGGGCGCCCACCACGAACCTGCTGCGCCTCTGGAAGGCGGAAGCCGCCGAATCCTTCGATTTCGAGGCGTTCAATGTCGGCGACTACTACGGCGCCGTGCACCAGAAGGTCTCCTCCGAAACGATCTCCAAGGTGCTCTACCCCAACGACGAGCCGGCGGCGGGAAAGGAGCTCCGGCTGGAGCAGCAGTTCTTCTTCGTCTCCTGCTCGCTGCAGGACATGATCCGCCTCCACTTGTTGCGCGGGAAGGAGCTGCGCGAGTTTCCCTCGTACTGGGCGGCGCAGTTGAACGACACCCACCCCTCCATCGCCGTCGCCGAGTTGATGCGGCTCCTGGTCGACGAGCACGCGATGGATTGGGACGAGGCCTGGGCGATCACCCGGAGCACCTGTGGCTACACGAACCACACGCTCCTCGCCGAAGCGCTGGAGAAGTGGCCGCTGCCGCTCTTCGGCAAACTGCTGCCGCGCCACCTGGAAATCATCTACGAGATCAACCGCCGCTTCCTGGACGACGTGCGGCTCAGGCATCCCGGGGACGACGCGCTCCTGGCGCGCCTGTCGCTGATCGATGAAGCGGGGGAGAAGTCCGTCCGCATGGCCCATCTCGCCAGCGTGGGCAATCACGCGATCAACGGGGTCGCGGCCCTCCACACCGAGCTCCTCAAGCAGACGGTGCTCCGCGATTTCTACGCCGTGGCGCCGGAGAAGTTCCTCAACGTGACCAACGGCGTGACGCCGCGGCGCTGGCTCGTGCTCAGCAATCCGAAGTTGAGCGCCCTGATCACGAGCAGGATCGGCGACCGGTGGATCTCCGACCTCGAAGGAGAGCTCGAACGCATCGGGCCGTACGGCGTCGATCTCGATTTCCAGCGTGAGTGGCAGGACGTCAAGGCCGGCAACAAACGCGCCCTGGCCGCCCTGATCCAGGAGCGGACCGGCGTTCTCGTGGATCCGCAGTCGCTCTTCGACATCCAGGTGAAACGCCTGCACGAGTACAAGCGGCAGCTCTTGAACGTGCTCCACGTCATCACCCTCTCCAACCGGCTCAGGGAGACGGCCGGCGCCAGCGTGACACCCCGGACCGTGATTTTCGGCGGCAAAGCCGCGCCGGGCTACAAGATGGCCAAGCTGATCATCAAGCTCATCAACTCGGTCGCCGGCGTCGTCAATCGGGATCCAAAGATCTCCGAGGCGCTCAAGGTGGTGTTCCTGCCGGACTTGAACGTCAAGAACGCCCAGCCGATCTATCCCGCCGCCGACCTGTCGGAGCAGATCTCCACGGCAGGCAAGGAGGCCTCGGGAACGGGCAACATGAAATTCGCGATGAGCGGGGCGCTGACGATCGGGACCCTGGACGGTGCAAACGTCGAGATCCGCGACGCCGTCGGCCACGAGAATTTCTTCCTGTTCGGCCTCACGGCCGAGGAAGTCGAGCGCCGGAAGGCGGCCGGCTACAGTCCGCGCGCGCTCTACGACTCCAATCCGGAGCTGCGCGAGGCCATCGACCTCATCGCGTCGGGATTCTTCTCCGGGGGCGACCGCGAGCTGTTCCGGCCGCTCGTGGAGTCGCTGCTCGGCCGCGATGACTACATGCTCCTGGCCGACTACCAGTCCTACGTGGACTGCCAGCTGCGGGTGAGCGAGGCCTACGGCGATCAGAAGCATTGGACGCGAATGTCGATCCTGAACAGCGCCCGCGTCGGCCGCTTCTCGTCGGATCGCTCGATCCGGGAGTATTGCCGCGACATCTGGAACGTCCAACCGGCCGCACCGGCGGAGCGATGAAGTCAGGCACCAGGGTCGTCTACCGGGGCTCGAGCGCTCCTCTGGGAGCCACGCTTTGCGACGGTGGCGTCAACTTCAGTGTTCTCTCGAAGAACGCCTCGCTCGTCGAACTGTTGCTCTTCGATGACGAGCAGGCGGCTCAACCGGCGAAGGTGATTCCCCTGGATCCTCGCCGACACCGCACCTATCACTACTGGCATGCCTTCGTTCCGGGCCTCGCTCCGGGGCAGGTTTACGCCTACCGCGCCCACGGCCTGTTTGCGCCGGAACGGGGTCTTCGATTCGACAAAGAGAAGGTCCTTCTCGACCCCTACGGCATTGCCGTCGCGGTCCCGGAGCACTATGACCGCCGAGCGGCGGCGATGCCCGGCGACAATGCGGCGGTCGCGATGAAGAGCGTCGTGGCCGATCCCGGCCTCTATGACTGGGAGGGAGATCTCCCGCTCAAGCGGCCGTTCGCCGGGACCGTTATCTACGAGCTCCACGTGGGGGGCTTCACCCGCCATTCGAGCTCCGGCGTCTCTCCCGCGAGGAGGGGCACCTACGCCGGATTGATCGAGAAGGTCCCCTATCTCAAAGACCTGGGCGTCACCGCCGTCGAGCTCTTGCCTGTTTTTCAGTTCGACCCGCAGGATGCGCCGCAGGGCCGCGTGAACTACTGGGGCTACCAGCCGGTCTCGTTCTTCGCGCCGCATCATGCGTACGGCGCGCGGACGGACCCCCTCGGCATCCTCGATGAGTTCCGCGACATGGTCAAGGCTCTCCACCGCGCGGGAATCGAGGTGATCCTCGATGTCGTCTTCAATCACACCACCGAAGGCGGCGAGAACGGGCCGACGCTCTCGTACCGCGGGCTCGCCAACGACTTCTACTACATCCTCGACAGGGACACATCGCGTTACGCCGACTACACCGGCTGCGGCAATACGCTCAACGCCAACCAGCCGATCGTGCGCCGGCTGATCCAGGACAGCCTGCGCTACTGGGTGACCCGGATGCACGTGGACGGCTTCCGCTTCGATCTCGCGTCGGTCCTGTCGCGCGACGAGGCGGGCCGCCCGGTGCCGAATCCGCCCGTCCTCTGGGACATCGAGTCGGATCCTGTCCTGGCCGGCACCAAGCTGATCGCGGAGACCTGGGACGCGGGCGGGCTTTATCAAGTCGGGAACTTCGTCGGGGATGCCTGGCTGGAGTGGAACGGCCGATTCCGCGACGACGTGCGGCATTTCCTGAGGGGCGACGACGGCTCCGTGCCCCGCCTGGCCTCGCGGTTGCTGGGGAGCCCTGACCTCTATGGCCATGAGGAGCGGGAGGCCGAGCAGAGCATCAACTTCGTCACCTGCCACGACGGCTTCACCTTGAACGATCTGGTCTCCTACAACCAGAAGCACAACGAGGCCAACGGTGAGAACAATCGCGACGGTACGGATGACAATCTGAGCTGGAATTGCGGCGCGGAGGGACCGACGGACAACGCGGCGATCGAGGCGCTGCGCAACCGCCAGGTCAAGAACTTTCTCGCGCTGGGGCTGTTGGCGACCGGCACTCCGATGCTGCTCATGGGCGACGAGGTCCGCCGGACCCAGCAGGGCAACAACAACGCCTATTGTCAGGACAACGAGCTCGCCTGGCTCGACTGGAGCCTGCTCGAGCGGCACGCCGACATCCACCGGTTCGTGAAGTTGCTCACGGCGTTTCATCATCGCCGCGACGTGGTGGCGGAAGTCGGCACGCTGAGCTTGAACGAGCTCCTGCGCCGGGCCCGGATGGAGTGGCACGGGGTGGCGCTCAACCGCCCGGACTGGAGCGAGCACTCGCACTCCCTGGCCTTCACGCTGCGAAGCCTGCGAGGGCGTTTTCTCGTCCACGGGATGTTCAATGCCTATTGGGAGGCGTTGACGTTCGAGCTCCCCTCGGTCTCGGCGGAAAGCCAGCAACCCTGGCGGCGCTGGATCGACACCGCGCTCGCGTCACCGGAGGACATCCGCCCCCTGGCCGAGGCTCCCTTCGTGCCGCAGGCAGCCTATCTCGTGCAGCCGCACTCCGTGGTCTTTCTCGCGCTGCCGCTCCAGCCGATCCCCGAAGCCGTCGCGCGGACGAGTTGATTCCATGGCGATTCATCCTCTCGCCGGCAAGCCCGCTCCGAGCGACGTTCTGGTCGACCTCGACAAGCTTCGAAAGGAGTACTACGAGCGCAAGCCGGACGTCGCTGAGAGCGACCAGCGCGTCCGTTTCGGCACAAGCGGTCACCGGGGCTCCTCACTGCGCGGCTCGTTCAATGAGGCTCACATCCTGGCCATAACGCAGGCGATCTGCGAATACCGCGGCGGCCAGGGCATCACCGGCCCTCTCTACATCGGAAAGGACACGCACGCGCTGTCGGAGCCCGCCTTCGCGACGGCCCTGGAGGTGCTCGGGGCAAACGCGGTCGAAGTCATGATCGACCGGGACGACGCCTATACGCCGACCCCGGCCGTCTCCCACGCCATCCTCGTCCATAACCGCGGCCGGATGTCCGGCCTCGCGGACGGTATCGTGATCACCCCCTCGCACAATCCGCCGGAGGACGGCGGCTTCAAGT
>DATIRW010000255.1:0-16111 GCA_035469365.1 Thermoanaerobaculia bacterium | reverse complement strand
TCGAGCGACACCGAGATCTCCTCGTAACTCCATTCCTCCAGGTCTCTCAACACCACGGCCATCCGGAACTCGGCCGGCAGGAGTTTCAACGCCTCGGCCACGTAGCGCCGCGACTCCCCGGCCCGGGCGTTTTCTTCCGGTCCTCTTGCGGTCTCCGCGGGATCGAGGAGGGGAGACGCCTCTCCCACGCTCGTGAAGATGCGCCGGAACCGCCCGCGCGCGCGGTACCGGTTCTTGACGGCGTTGTCGGCGATCGAGGCGAGCCAGGCGCGCGGCGGAGCCTCCCCCCGGAAGCGGGAGAGGCCGCGGTACGCCTTCAGGAAGACCTCCTGCGCCATGTCGTCCGCTTCCTGCTCGCCCACGGCCCGGGCCATCCAGCGGTGCACCGTCGCTGCGTGGCGCCGGACGAACTCGCCGAAGGCCGTCTCTTCCCCTTCTTTCGAGAGGGCGATGAGCTCCTCGTCGGGCAATTCCGTCAGGCTCAAGTGCAGATCGCGCCGCCGTGAGGGTGACGGCGCGATTGTACCGGCGTTGACGTTAGTGCCGCGGGTCAGGAGCGTACTCGTGCTCGAAGCCGCGTCCACGGTCTCGGGCATACAGCTCGTCCTCGCGGGGAAGAACGCCAAGGCGAACCAGGTCCCGGCGGTATTCGTACCGCAGAGCGATCCTGGCCGCCGGGACCGGGTCCTCGTCGAAGCTCACCCACTGGACCGGGAAGCTCGTCTTATCGCCGATGCCCGTCGCGGCGAAACGGTCCGACTCGCGGACGCTCGCCCCGGCCTGGGGAGCGGGTTTGGAAGATCCGCTCTCGCCGCCGATCTGGCCGCCCGGGACGCCCCCCTCGATCCGTCCCTCCGGCGCGCCAGCGGCCGAGTCGCGGGACATCGTCTTTCCCGGGGGCGGGGCGACCGTTAACGGCTGGACGGGCTGCGTTTTCTCCCGGAAAAACACTGCCTCGATAACGCCGACGTTGTGCGTGTCGCCGATCCACTTTGCGTAGGACCGCGCGGTGTCGGTGAAGAAGAACCGACGCGCTGTCTGGCCGGAGACCTGCCAGCCCGGAATGTCCACCGTCTGTCCCGGCGCGAGGATCCACTTCGTGGCGCCGGCGGCCGAGGTGCGTTTCGCGTCCACGACGTTCAGGCCGTCCACCGAGAGAGCCACGGCGACGCGCTCGGCCGTGGGATTGTGAAGCCGCAGCGAGAAGCTCTTGTCGCGCAGGGCCTCGATGTACGTCCGATCACGAAAGGGATACTCCGCGGCCGTAGAGCCATCGACGATCACCGAAAGCTCAAACCGCCCGCACTCCGAGGCGGGAAGACGAGTCCCCGCCAGAAACAGCCCGACTCCCGCCGCCACGAGCCAACCGCGTTTGCGCATCGTTGCCTCCCGGTTGGTGGGGACACCGGACCCCGCCGCCGGTTCCCGGAAATTCCGAAATCTCCGGCCCGGAGACCGGCGCGGGTTGGCCGAGGATGGCCTCCAGTCCTTCCCTTGCTTCGATCTGAACCGGAAGGGCCATGTCTTGAGTGTAGACTCGGGCCATGGCCAGACCGTTGCGGCTCGAGTTTCCGGGGGCCCTGTACTACGTCTCGGGGCAGACACGAGGGCGCTCGGCGGCCTTTCGCGATGACAAGGACCGCGAGAAGTTCCTTTCTCTGCTCGGGACGATCGGCTCAGAGGATCGCTGGACAGTCCACGGCTACGCCGTCCTGCGCAGCGGATATGAGCTCCTGATCGAGACGCCCGCGGGAGGGCTCTCTCACGGAATGCGTTCGCTCAACGGACGCTACACGCAGTGGTTCAACCGGCGCCGCGGCCAAGAGGGCGGGCTCTTCGAGGGCCGGTACAAGTCCATCCTGGTGCAGAAGGAGGTCTACCTCCTCGACATGGCCCGGCACGTCGCCTGGAGTCCCGTGCGCGAGGGGCTGGCGCGCCGCCCGGAGGGGTGGCGCTGGACCAACTACCGGGCGACCGGCGGGTCCGCGGAGGCTCCCGCCTGGCTGGAAGTCGATTGGACCCTCGCCCGGTTCGGCCGGCGTTCGTCCGCGGCCCGGGCCGCCTACCGGCGGTACATCGCCGCGGGTGGCCGTGTCCCCTCGCCGCTCGACGAGGTCGAGAGGCAGGTGTACCTCGGCGACCGCCGATTCAAAGCCAGAGCGCTCGGCCTCCTGACGACCGGAGCGGTCAAGAAGAAGGTGCGGCGGCGGTCCCGACGGCCCGAGGACACGAGCATCGGGGAGATCCGGCGGGTCGTAGCCAGGGAGTGGGGCGTGACGGCAGCCCGACTCCGGCAGCACGGAGGAGAGCAGAAGGCCGCGGCCATCTACCTCGCGCGGAAGATGACGCCGCTCTCGAACATCGAGATCGGGGAGGCGTTCGGGGTCGGCGAGGCCCGCGTCAGCAGCGCGGTGCGGGAGATCCAGGAAGGCTCCAAGCGCTCCCTCCTCCCGGTGCTGGGAAAACTTCGTCAGAAGCTCTCCCGGCGTCGCTGATCCCGCCCCTGGCGGTTTCCGACGCCGGCCGGGGGCGTCACCGGTCTTTGTCCCATCTCCCGCCCGTGATCAGGCGCGCGCCGCGCTGCCAGGTCGCATAGGCCCACGCCCACTCGAACATCACGAGGAAGCGGTTTCGGAAGCCGATGAGGTAGAGGATGTGGACGAAACACCAGAAGAGCCAGGCGGGGAAGCCGGAGAGCCGAATTTTTCCCAGGTCCGCGATCGCCGCGCCTCTCCCGAGGACGGCGAGGTTGCCCGGGTCGCGGTAGCGAAAGGTCTCTGTCGCCTCGCCTCGGATGACCGACAGAATGTTTTCGGCCGCCCGGCGGCCCTGCTGGATCGCGACCTGCGCGACGCCCGGCAGCGGCTGGCCGGTCTGGTGCGCGAAGGCAGCGAGATCCCCGATTACGAAGATGTCCGGGTGCCCCGGCGCCGAGAGGTCCGGGTTGACGGCGACACGGCCCGCGCGGTCGAGCGGGACTCCGAGCGAGCGGGCGATCGGGGAAGCGGCGACCCCGGCGGCCCAGAGGATCGTCCCTGCTTCGAGCCGCTCCGTTCCGATCTCGGCGAAGCCGTCGCCCACGGCGGTGACGGCCGCGCCGGTGCGCACCTCGACGCCGAGCCTCGCGAGCAACGCGGCGGCCTTCGCCGCGAGATCGGCCGGGAAGGCCGGCAGGATTCGCGGGCCCGCCTCGAGCAGGATGATGCGCGCCTCGCGCGGGTCGATTGCGCGAAAATCGCTCGCCAGAACGTGCCGGGAAATCTCGCCGATGGCCCCCGCGAGCTCGGCGCCGGTGGGACCGCCGCCGACCAGCACGAATGTCAGGAGGGCTCTTCTCTTCCGGGGGTCCGGCTCCCGCTCGGCCCTTTCGAAGGCGAGAAGAATCCGACGCCGGATCTCGAGCGCGTCTTCCAGGGACTTGAGCCCCGGCGCGCGGGTTTCCCACTCCGCGTGTCCAAAGTAGGAATGGCTTGCACCGACCGCGAGGATGAGGAAGTCGTAACCGATGCGGCCGTCGGCGAGGACGAGCTCGCGCGCGGTGGCGTCGACCGCCGTCACTTCCGCGAGCAGCACCCGCGCGTTCCCCTGCCGGCGCAGGATCGAGCGGATCGGATACGCGATGTCGCCGGGCGAGAGCGCCGCGGTCGCTACCTGGTACAGCAGCGGCTGGAAGAGGTGGTAGTTGAGGCGGTCCACGACGGTGACATCCACCGGCGCCTGGCGCAGCGCCCGAGCCGCCGAGAGTCCTCCGAAGCCCGCCCCGACGATGACGACGCGCGGTCTCATGCAAGAATTGCCGCACCTCGAGGTCAGGCCGCCCCGACCGCCGGGGGCAGATCCTTCGCTACGCTCAGGATGACACGCGGCGGCGGCTTCGCGCCGCGTGTCACCTGGCGAAAACGTCCTCCACGGGGGTGATCTTCACGTTCTCCGGCTTGATGTCGAGCTTGAGGGCTCCGATGACCTTGTCCTCGTCCAGCAGCTCCTTCGGTTTGTCGGCGTCGTATTTGATGGGCGAGAACTCGTCGGAGACGAGCTCGTTCTTCAGTCCCTTCGCGCCCTTCGTGACGATCACGACGGAGAGATCCCTAGCCGAAAAGTGCTTTCGGATCGCCGCGTTGACGGTCTCGGGCGTGAGGGCCTTGAGACGCTCGCGCATCATCGCGGTGTACTCGCCGGTGCCGTACCACTTCGAATCGAGGGCGTAGCCGATCTGCTGGTTCTGGGTCGCCGTCATCACGAAGACATTCTTCATCAGGTAGTCGCGCGTGCGCTCGAAGTCCTCCTTCGAGAGACCGTCCCGGATGAGCCTGTCGAGCTCGTAGACCGCGATCCGCAGCGCCATGTGCGCGTTGACGGGAACGACCGGTCGGATCCAGACCTCGAAGATCTGCGCCCGGCGCGCGATATTGGGTTCGGGAAAGAACTGGAACATGCCGCGCGGGAACGCCTCGATGTAGGCGTAGTCACCGTAGTTCATCCCGCGGACCTCGCGGATCCGCTGGTAGAGGTGGGAAACGGAGGAACGGTGCTCGCCGAGCCATGCGCGCGCCAGCGAAAGCGCGGCGAAGTCGGGATCCGAGCGCTTCACGCCCATCGGCAGGCCGAGGGAGATGGCCGTCGCCCGGGTCTCCTTCTCGATGATCTCGACTTCGATCCCCGCGGGGCGTTTGCCTGCGATCCCTTGCGGAGCGGCGAGCGCGGGCCCGGCGGGCAGCTTCCCGATCTCCTTCCGGAGCGCCGCGACCATCTCCTCCGGGGCGTCCCCGGCGACCCCGACCGTCAGTGCGGCCCGCGTATATCCGCTCGCGATGAATCCCCTGACGTCTTCGAGGGTGATGGCCTCGATGCCGGCCACGGTCCCGAGGACGGGGTGGCCGTAAGGAGTGCCGGCGAAGATGTTCGCCTGGAGCCGTTCCTTGCCGAGCTCCTCCTCGTTGTTCGAGCGAAGGTCCTCCTTCAGGGCGTTCAACTGGGCGTCCTTCAATCTCTTGAAGTCCTCCTCGCGCAGGCCCGGATCGGTGAGCATCGGAAGCGCGATGTCGAAGAAGGCCTTCCAGTTGTCGCGGTGGATGAAGCCGGTGAAGGTTGTCATCTCCTTGTCCACGCGTCCGCGGAAGGCGCCGGCCATGGGGAAGAGGGCCTTGTTGATCTCGTCGATGCGGCGCTCCTTCGATCCCGCCTCGGCCACCATCGCGGCGGCGAGTGCTGAGAGGCCCTCTTTGCCCCTGGGGTCGTAGGCCGACCCGACCCGGAAGAGAAGCTTGACGTTCAACTGCGGAAGCGCAGTCTTCTGAAGAACGAAGTCCACGTCCGCAGCGGAACCGGTCTCGGGCGCGCTCGCCGCGAGCGAGGCGAGAGTCGGAAGCTTCGAGATCGCGTCCGGCATCGGCTGCTGAGAGACGGTCGCGACCACGAGGTTCGCGTCCGTGAAGTATTTCTTCGCCGCGGCCTGCAGGTCCGCCGGCGTCAACGAGGCATACACGCGGTAGAGGCGGTTCAACGTGCCATAGGACCGCTCGTACCGGACGAAGCGCGCGAGCGTCGCCGCGATCGTTTCGGTGTTGTCGAGCCGGCGCGCGAAGGAGTATCGGGCGTTCGATTTCGCCTCTTCCAGCCGCCGGGCGTCCACGGGCTCGGCAGCGGCCTTCCGGAAGACCTTCAGGATCTCGTCGCGGACGTAGACCGAATCTTCGACCTTCTTAACCCGCGCGTAGACGCCGGAGAGGTCGGGGTCCTGGGTAGCGCCGCTGTCGGCGAACATCTGATCCACCTTCTGCTCCTGCTCGACGAGCTTCTTGTGGATGTCGGAGGTCTCGCCGAACTCGAGGTCGAAGAGGAGGTCCATCGCGGCAAAGTCCTTCCGGACGTCGGAAAACGCGGTGCCGTGGAACGCGACGGTGACCCACGGGAGGGTCGGGCTCGTCCAGGCGAGGTGAGCGTAGACGGGCGCCTTCTGTGGGGGCTCCTGGGGGATCTCGACGCTGTAGGAGCCGCGCTTCCAGCCTCCCCAGTACTTTTCGACCAGGCGGATCACCCTGGACGGCTCGACGTCTCCCGCCACGATCACCGTCGTGTGCTCGGGGCGGTACCAGCGCGAGAAGAAGGTCTTCGAGTACTCGAGCTGGTTCGGCATGTCCTCGATGTCCTTGAGGAAGCCCATCGTGGTGTGCTTGTAGGTGTGGGTCGTGAAGGCCATGTCGTGCTGGACCTCGTCCAGCTTGAAGATCGGGTTGGCGCTGTTCTTGTTGTACTCCCCGAGTACGGCCCGCGCCTCGGTCTTGAATCCTTCCGGCGAGTAATCCAAGTTCATGAACCGGTCCGCCTCGACTTCGAGCATCTTCTCGAGATCCTCCTTCGAGAAGGTCGTGTGGTAGTTGGTGTAGTCGTTGGTCGTGTAGGCGTTCTGCCGCGCGCCCGTCTGGGTCAGGATCTCCTGGTACTTCTCGGGCGGGTAGGCCTTCGTGCCGCGGAACATCATGTGCTCGAAGAAGTGGGCGAACCCGGACTTGCCGGGCTCGACCTCGTTTCGCGACCCGGTCTGTACCGGGATCTGGAGCGAAACGATGTTGGGGAACCCGGTCGGCACGACGATCACCTTCAGGCCGTTGGGCAGGATCTTCTCCGTGGCCTTGAACGGAAGGATGTCTCTCTCCGCGGCCTTCGCCGCGGCCCCGGGTCCGGGAGCGGCTGGTTTCGTGGAAGCCTTCTTCTGGGCCATCGCGATCATGGGAACGAAGGCCAGAAGGATAGCGGCAAGGCTCCGAAATCGGCTCATGAAAACTCCTCTCGGTCGCTTCGGGAACGCCATCTTATCTGCGTGAGGCGGCGACCGAAATTCGTTCGGCCGCCGCTTCCATCGGTCTCCCGGCAAACGGGTTAAAGACCTCTTGACATTGGCCGGGGACAGCACACAATATTCACAGATTTTCTTTTGGCTCGGCGTACCCGAGCTTTTTTTTTGGCGAAAGGAGTTTTCATCATGGCCGCTTCACAACTTCCAGCCCGGCTTCCCGAGCGCCAGCCCGAAACCAACACGACCCGCACGACCTGGCCTCGTCCCGTCAAGAAGACGCAACGTTTCGTGATAAAGATCGGTGGCGTCATCCCGACCTAGGGGTCCCCTTGCGTTCGAATCATTTTCCGAGGAGTCTTGTTGAGTACCATAGATGATGTCGGCGCCCTGGCGAATCAGCGAGGGTTCTGAATGACAGGCCGCGTTCTCCGTTTTCCCTCGAGGTCCGTCTCTTCGGAGGAGTGGAAGGCGGCGGCCATGCGCATTCTGGCGACTCCATGTTCCGATCGTGCGCCGAATGCTTCCGAACTCCATCTCGAGGAGCCGGAGACGCTGCTCGCCCTGGCCTTCTTTCTCCGCCAGGGGCTCGACACGTCGCCCGGAACCGTGCGAGACGAAGCGGAGTTCCTCTATCGATTCCTTGAGAAGCCTCGGAGACCGATTGGGCTCTTCGACGAGCGGGATTACTTTCTTGGTGAGCTGGCGCTCATTGCCGGAACAGCCTGCCGCCAGCTCTCGCGCCGGGACGAAGCCCGTCTCTGGTTCGACCGCTCCGAGTCGAGCTTTCGCCATACGGCGAGCGCCTTCCACGAGCTCTCGCGGCTGGCGTATCAGCGCCTGGCTCTTCGCACGGAAGAGCGTGAGTTCGACGCGGTCATGGAGCTCGCTCCGCCCCTGGCAGAGACGTTCGAGAGCATCTCGATGCCCGAGGAGGCGCTCAAGTGCCGCTTCCTGGCGGGGCTGGCCCTCATGGAGAGCGATCGCTTGCCGGAGGCCATAGAGGTCTTTGAGGATATCTGCTGCGAAGCCAATATGCTGAAGAGCGAGAAGCTCCTCGGGGCGGCCTACGCCAACCTCACTCATATCTACGGGATGATGGGCGACTCCGACGGGGCCATCGAAGCTTCACGCAAGGCCATCCCTGTCCTCACGAGGCTGGACGACAAGGTCGCCCTGGCCAAGGTTCAGTGGGGCCTGGCTGCTCTCCTTCGCGAGATCGGCCAGATTCCCGCCTCCATCGAGGCCTATCGCGTGGCCCAAAGAGAATTCCGGCGGATCGGGATGCGCGCCGATGTCGCGGCCTTGAGTCTCGTCGTAGCGGACCTGCTTCTCGAGCGCGATCAGGATGTCGAAGCTCGCCGAGAGATCCTCTCCGCGCTTCCCGTCCTTGATGAGTTGAAAATGGTTCCCGAAGGAGTGGCCGCTCTCTCGCTCTTGCGCGAGTCCACGCGTCAGCGGCGAATCAACCGCCAGGCCCTGCGCGACCTCCACGGCTACTTCGAAAACCTGAAGTCCTAGACCCCCTCAGATCCACCCGGTGGAAGGCTCTGCGCGCCTGCGCTGCTCCTTCGGGGACAAGCGGAAATAGGAAGGTCGGCCCAAGCCCTCTCCCGGAAAGATTTGGTTTGCGGCGTCGCCGGTTAGCATGTCGGGCGTGGCGCGGGTACTGTTGCTGCTGCCGACGACGACTTACAGGACGCCGGACTTTCTGGCGGCGGCGCGGGGGCTCGGGGTGAAGGTCACGGTCGCGTCGGAGAGGGCGAGTACGCTCGAGGGACTGAACCCGGAAGGGCTGCTGACGCTCGATTTCCGGGATCCATCGGCGTCGGCGCGCCGGGCTGTCGAGTTTGCCGGCAGGAGGCCGTTCGCCGCGGTGGTCGGCGTTGACGAGGACACGACGGTCGTCGCGGCGGTGATCGCTCGGGCGCTCGGGCTTGCGCACAACCCGGTGCACGCGGCGATGGCCGCCCGGCACAAGGCGACAATGCGGGAGCTCCTGCGGGAAGCGGCGGTGCCGTCCCCAGCCTATCGCGTCTTCGACCGTGGGGAGGACCCGAACGCGGCGTCGAAGAGAGTCCGGTTTCCCTGCGTCTTGAAACCGACGTTTCTCGCGGCGAGCCGTGGCGTGATTCGGGCGAATGACCGCGCAGAGTTCGTCGCCGCCTGGAAGCGCATCGAGAGAATCCTCGATGAGCCCGAGGTCGCGGCGAAGGGTATGTCCGAGGTCGGGGCCTCCCGAATACCGAGCACCGAACACCGAACACCGAACCTCGCCCGTGAGATCCTGGTCGAGGATTTCGTCTCGGGGATCGAGGTTGCGCTCGAGGGTCTGCTGCGAGACGGGGAACTGAAGGTCCTGGCCCTTTTCGACAAGCCGGACCCGCTCGAAGGGCCCTTCTTCGAGGAGATGATCTACGTGACACCATCGCGGCTGCCCGGGCGGACGCAGGAGAGGATCGCGGGGGTCGCGTCGCACGGGGCGCTCGCGCTGGGACTTCGAGACGGGCCGGTCCATGCGGAGTTGCGCGTCAACGAGGCCGGGACGTGGCTCATCGAGATCGCGGCGCGGTCGATAGGAGGGCTCTGCTCCCGGACGTTGCGGTTCGGGACCGGCATGTCGCTCGAAGAGCTGATCCTGCGGCACGCCCTGCGAATGGAGATGCCGGAGCCGGAGCGGGAGCGCAGCGCCGCGGGCGTCATGATGATCCCGATCCCGAAAGCGGGGATTCTCAAAGAGGTCCGGGGGATCGAAGACGCGCGAGCGGTGCCGGACATCGAGGACGTCACAATCACGATCCATGTCGGGCAGAGGCTCGTGCCGCTCCCGGAGGGATCGCGCTATCTGGGGTTCATCTTCAGCCGCGCGGCGTCGCCCGAGCGCGCGGAGGCGGCGCTGCGGGAAGCGCACGCGCTGCTTGAATTCGAGGTGAGCGTCCCCTAACCTGCCATCCGAGGAGTGAAGCGACGAAGAAGCTTCCCGACCGGGAACGGGACAGTTCCTTCGCTGCGTTCACTTGGCGGGGGAGTAGTACGGATTCCTTCCTGCGGCATGGTCCGTCGTGTCGAGGATCTCGCCGACGCGGGGGACGAGGTCGCGGATCGCTTTTTCGATGCCCATCTTCAGGGTCACGTCGGCGGCGCCGCAGCCCTGACAGCCACCGCCCAGCCGAATGTAGACGTTGTTCTTCCTGACGTCGATCAGCTCCACGAACCCTCCGTGGGCGGCGACGGCGGGATTGATCTCCCGGTCGAGGAGGTCGCCGATGGCCCACTTCAGATCTCCCTCCGAGGGAAGGCTCTCGAAATAGTCGGGGGAGACGATGGGCGCTCCGCCGCGGATGTACTTGCGGATGACGTGGCCGATACCCAGGGCGGGCCAGTCCACTGGATGAGCCGCGTCGACGGCCACGGTGTTGTCGGCGATCAGCACGGATTGGACGCCGGGAAGCGCCAGCAGCTCCGCCGCGAGCGGCGACAGCCGCGCGTCTTCGGTGTTCGCAAAAAAGGCCGATTCGCCGGGCGCGAGCGGCCGGTCCACTATGAATTTGCAGCGGTCGCCCGCCGCCGAGGGCTCTCCGGTGATCCTGATTTCGTCCATGGCAGTTCAGTATAGCCTTCCAACTTTGCCGCGGCAGGCGCGGAATCCTGAGATGATAGGGGGGATCCCGGACCCGCTGTCAACGTTCTTATTGGAGTACCACCCAACTGCCGGAGCGCCGACTCTCGCGCCGTGCTGTCGAGGTGATGGTCGCCATCATCGTGGCGAGCATGGTCTGTCTGCTTGCCGGGCCCTACCTGTACAGGCTCTGGCGACGCGAGCGGCTTCGAGGGGCAGCGCAGGAGGTCAATACCCTCATCATCGCGGCGCGCCTGAAGGCCGTGAGGTTGAACGAGCAGGTGGTGCTCTGGATCAATCCGCCGACGCGCCTCATCGTGGCCTGGACCGACGCCGCTCCCTTCAACTTCGTGCAGGATCCGGGTGAGCCGACCGTGCTGCACCTGAGGCTCCGACAAGGAGTCTTCTTTCAGTCTCCGAACGGCAGTGAGGTCAACGGCCCCGACTCGGTCGCCTTCGACACGTACGGCGGCGACCCGGAGATCGTGGACCGCGTTGTCTTCCGTCCGGACGGGATTCTCGTGATCCCGCAGGCCTCGAACAGCAAGGCGCCCATGAGGCCCGCGGCCCAAACGGCGACGGTCCCTTACGGCTCCATCAACTGCAATCCCGGCAACACCTGCCGGGGGATCTACCTCTCCGACCGGCCTCGAACGGGACAACAAGGCGAACCCAACGTATTTCGGGTGAGCGTCAGCGATTTCGGACCGGCCGGCCGGACTTCGATTCTCAAGTGGCTGCCACCTTCGGATGGGGGCAATCCCGGAGAGAACAACTTCGTGCCTCCCCCATGGAAGTGGGTGGATTGATGCAGGAGCGGCGGCGGTACGACCGGCGGACGGGGGTCGCGCTCCTGTCTCTGGTGGCGGCCACGAACGTGATTCCGTGGATGGAGCTTCTGCTCGGCGAAACGGTCACGGCCGAGCTGCTGGCGCGTTCGGAGATCCGGGTGGCCGTCGGGACTTGCGTGCTGGCGCTCTTTCTCCTCCTGGGCGCGTGGTTCTCGGGCCGGCACAGTCCCTTGCCAGCCAGGCCCTGGATCGGGCGGCCGCGCACTGCGGGCCTGCGGTTTGCGATCGCGGCCGCGGCGGTCAACATCGCGCTCGCCGGACTCATCCGGTGGCTCGGCGCCGGGCACGCCGCCAGATTCCCGTCGGAGTTGCCGATCTTCGTGATCGGCTGGTATCTCGTGGTCCTGCCACTCGAAGTCGTCGCCGGCTTGAGTCTTGGCCGCGCGGGCCGGATGCCGGGTCGCCGACAGCCGCCGGGGCTGTAGGGCGACTCCTGTCTTCCTTGACCGGGTTTCACACTCTCGCGGATAATCGGCCAAATGGGAAAAAAGATCACTCGGAAACAGTTGAAGCGCAATGACCTTGTCGAGACGATGGGCAAGACGGTGGACTATGTCTCCCACCACCGGCGGGGGGTTACGGAAGGCATCATCGCCGCGGCAGTCGTGGCGCTGCTCACCGGGGGTTTTCTGCTTCTGCGCGCCTACCGCGAGGACCAGGCCGGCAAGGAACTCTCAGCCGCGCTTGCTGCCCTGGACACTCCTCTCGCCGGCCAGCCCGCGGCCGCAGGGGCCGCGAAGACCTTCGCGACCGTGGAGGCGAAGAACAAGGAAGTCGATGCGCATCTGCGCAAGGCGGCAGACCACCCGGGGACTTCCGCGGGCCGGGCGGCCGGACTGATTCTCACCACGCGCGAGAAACCACCTAATGCCGCCGAGGCCTTCGCCCGAACCGCCCGCGAGGCGAAAGCCGAGGTCGCGGCTTCCGCGGAGCTCGATGCGGCGCGCCTGCTCGCGGCGCAGGGGAAGAAGTCCGAAGCAATAGACCGCTTGAAGCGAGCCATCGAATCTCCCGCCTCGGCGGCGCCCAAAGACGCTCTCCTCTTCGCCCTCGGACAGGTCTACGAAGACTCCGGCTCCGTCTCCGACGCTCGCGCCATGTTCCAGAGGCTGATTACCGACTACCCGAATTCCCCCTACCGCAACGACGCCCGGCAGAAGATCCCCGGCTCCTGATCGCGGGAGACGGGAGACGGCAGACGGGAAACGGCGTCGGCTCAAATGCGGTCTGGCCTTAGCTCCGTCATCCGTCATCCGTCATCCGTCATCCGACTTCGATGACCCGCCGTGTCGTCATTCTCGTGTGCGACGGGTTGGGAGTCGGCGCCGCGCCCGACGCGGAGGCCTATGGAGACGCCGGAAGCGACACGCTCGGCCACGTGCTCGACCGGTATCCCACGGCGCTCCCGAACCTCGAGAGCCTGGGACTCCTCGCGGTCAACGGGCGCGGGCGGACGACGGGCGCAAGGGGAAAGGCGTTGGAGCTCTCAGCCGGGAAGGACACGACGACGGGACACTGGGAGATGATGGGTCTGGTCGTCGAGCGCGCGTTTCCCCTCTATCCCGGCGGATTCCCCCCGGAGGTCGTTGGGCCGTTCGAGGAATACGCCGGGAGGAAAGTCCTGGGGAACAGGGCGGCGTCGGGGACCGAGATCATCAAGGAGCTCGGGCCGGAGCACCTGGAGACGGGCCGTCCCATTCTCTACACGTCCGGAGATTCCGTCTTCCAGGTCGCGGCGCACGAGGACATCTGGCCGCCGGAGAAGCTCTGGGACCTGTGCCGCTTCGCCCGCGGGATCCTCAAGGGAGAGCATCTGGTCGGCCGCGTCATCGCACGGCCCTTCGTCGGGACGCCCGGCAGCTTCACGCGAACTGCCAACCGCCGCGACTTCACCGTCGAGCCGGCGGGGGAGACCTGGCTCGACCGGCTCGTGGCCGCCGGCAGGTCGGTCTTCGGCGTCGGAAAGATCGTGGACATTTTCTCAGGGCGCGGCATCACCGACTCCGTGCACACCGGCTCGGATTCGGAGGGGATGCGCGTGACGTCCGAGGTGTTGCGCCGCCGGCGAGCCGATGTCGTCTTTACCAACCTCGTGGATTTCGACAGCAAGTACGGGCACCGGAACGACCCGGCCGGCTACGCGAAGAACCTCGCGTCGCTCGACGCCGATCTGCCGGATCTTCTCGACACCCTCGGCCCGGAGGACCTGCTCTTCGTGACGGCCGACCACGGCTGTGAGACGACCGACGTCTCGACGGATCACACGCGGGAATTCGTTCCGCTCCTCGCGGCCGGCGAGGCGGTCCGCTCCGACGTGGACCTGGGCGTGCGGCGGGGCTTCTGCGACCTCGCGGCGACCGCGGGGGAGTGGCTCGGCGTTGCCGCGCCGCGCGGGGAGAGCGCGCTCGGCCGGCTGTTGGCGTAGTCGTGCACGCGATCCTCGCGGCGGCCGCCGTCTGCGGCTGCCTCGTCCTCTTCTTCGTGTTCGTGAACCTGGCCGTGACGCCGCGCCTCTCCAGGACCCCGACTCCCGCCGGCCCCACGCCGAGAGTCTCGGTCATCATCCCGGCGCGCAACGAGGAGCGGTCGATCGCTGCCGCGGTCCGATCGCAGCTCGCGCAGGACTATCCGGACTTCGAAGTTCTCGTCGTCGACGACCGCTCGACGGACGGGACGCGGGCGATCCTGGAGGCGCTCGCGCCCGTGAATCCCCGGCTGCGGATCCTCGAGGGAATGGACCCGCTGCCCGGCTGGCTGGGCAAGCCGCACGCCCTCTGGCTCGGCGCGCGGGAGGCGAGCGGCGCCATTCTCCTCTTCGCCGACTCGGACGTGATCTATCACCCGCGCGGCCTGCGAGAGGCCGTGGCGTTCCTGGAAGAGCGGAGGGCGGACTTTCTGGCCCTCCTGCCACGGATGGAGGCGGAGGGCTTCTGGGAGAACGTCCTCATGCCCTACATCCTCGGGGCGTTCTTCGCCGGACCGGGGCTCCTGGCGAACCTCGACCGGCCCCGCTGGTTCGCCGCGGGCGGTGGAGCGGGTAACATGATCCGGCGCGGCGCGTACGAGGCGATCGGGGGGCACGAGGCGCTGAAAGCCTCCGTCGTCGACGACGTCGCCCTGGCGTTCCTCGTGAAGAGAACCGGCCTGCGCGCTCGCACCGTCCGCGCCGAGGACCGGGTTTCCGTGCGGATGTACCGGGGATTCGGCGAAGTCTGGGAGGGCTTCGGAAAGAACGTGGCCTACATGTTCCAGGGGCTCACGGGAGCGTTGCTCCTCCTGATAGCCGCGTTCTGGTTCGCCGTCAACATCGTGCCCCCCGCGGTCCTTCTCGCCGTGCTCATGGGTGTCAAGGGTCTCGACGTCGAGCTCGCCGCCTGGGGGACCGCGCTGCCGATCGTGGCGCGCCTCGCGCTCGCGGCGTCACTCGGCGATCCGCTCTGGCCCTCCTTCACTCACCCTATAATGGCGGCCGTTTGGGCTGGCATTACCTGCCGATCCTTGTTTCAACGGGTTGTCCTGAGGCGCCTGACCTGGCGGGGGCGGGAGTTCGACGCGCGCGCGGCGCGCTTTTAGGCCGGAGGGGAGATGCGCTGGATCGGCCTCGTTGGGATGATCGTCATCGTCGGGGTGGCGCTTGCCCTGTCCCGCAATCGCCGGGCGATCCGCTGGCGAACGATCGGCTGGGCCTTCGCGCTGCAGCTCGCCTTTGCGGCCATCGTCCTCTACTGGGAAAAGGGGAAGGAGGGGCTGGAGGCTTTCTCCAACAAGGTCTCGAGCGCCATCGGCTACGCCGACAAGGGCTCCGCCTTCCTCTTCGGCTGGTTGGCGGGGCCGATGGACGAACTCGGTGCGAAGCTGGGGACACCGCTGCGGGGCTTCATCTTCGCCTTCAAGGTTCTTCCGATCATCATCTTCATCTGCGCCTTCTTCTCGCTTCTCTACTACTTCGGGATCATCCAGATCCTCGTGAAGGCGATGGCCTGGGTGATGCAGAAGACGATGAAGGTTTCCGGAGCCGAAGCGCTCTGCGTGGCCGCCAACGTCTTCATCGGCCAAACCGAGGCGCCGGTCCTGATCGCCCCCTACATTCCGGCGATGACGACGTCAGAGCTGCTGACGATGATGACCGGCGGCATGGCGCACGTCTCCGGAGCCGTGATGCTCGCCTACGTCACGATGGGAGCCCCCCTGAAGTACCTGATCACCGCCTCGGTCATGGCGGCGCCGGGCACGTTCCTGATCGCCAAGATCCTCTGGCCTGAGACCGAGTCGCCCGTCACGATGGGCACCGTCAAGATGCAGGTCGAGAAGACGAGCGCCAACTTCATCGACGCGACGGCGACCGGCGCGACACAGGGGATGACGCTGGTGCTCAACATCTCGGCGATGCTGATCGCGTTCGTCGCCCTGATCGCGATGTTGAACGGGTTCCTCGGTTGGGTCGGCCACTTCTGGGGCAACGCGGAATTCTCGCTGCAGACGGTGTTCGGCTGGGTGCTCGGGCCGCTTGCGATCCTGCTCGGCGCCCCGAAGGAGGACGCGGCGATCGTCGGGAACCTGATCGCCAACAAGACGGTCATCAACGAGTTCTTCGCCTTCTCGATGATGAAGGACGTCGTCGGGCAGCTCTCGGAGAAGGGAAAGCTGGTCGCCACGTTCGCCCTCTGCGGCTTCGCGAACTTCTCCTCGATCGGCATCCAGATCGGGGGGATCGGCGGCCTGGCTCCGACGCGCAAGTCGGATCTCGCGCGACTGGGGTTCCGGGCCCTGCTCGCCGGATCGCTCGTCTCCTTCATGACGGCCGCGATCGCGGGACTGATCTGGGAACTGGGGGTGGTCAAGTGAGCG
>DATIRW010000254.1:0-6267 GCA_035469365.1 Thermoanaerobaculia bacterium | reverse complement strand
GCGATCGCCTTTCACGCCCACCGCTACGCGACGATCAACCCGGCCGCTGTCTATTTCGCCGCCGCCTTCGGACTGGAAGCGGCGCTCCTGATCTGGATCGGAATCGTCCGCGGCCGGCTTTCGTTCAAATGCCCTGCCGAGCCCGCAAGCCGGGCAGGCTTCTGGATCTTCCTCTTCGCGCTCGCGATCGAGCCCATCATTGGCCCGCTGCTTCACCGCGGCTGGCGGCAGGTCGAGATCTTCGGCGTGGCACCCGACCCGACGGCCGTCGCCATGCTCGGTCTCCTCCTGCTCGCCAACGGCCGCGGGCGCTGGGCGCTGTTCATCGTCCCGGCAATCTGGTGCGCGATCAGCGGCGCCACCATGCTCGCCATGAAGGCGCCGGACGCCGGGATCCCGCCCCTGGCGGCGTTGCTTGCCGTCGCCCTGGCGATCCGCCAGAAACTGGCTCGGCGGCATACCGCCAGCACCGGCCCGGCCTCTTAACCAGGCGCGGGTTCCTGATTCCGGAAGCCGAGATCGCTTGACAAGGGTGAATCTTGGCCGTATGAAGCGTCAAACAGATTCCGGGCGATTGAAGAAGGAGGAGGGTTACATGTTCAAGCCGCGGACCGTCATCCTCGTCACTTGCGCCTTGCTCGCCGCTCTCCTGGCCGCTCCCACGTCGGCCCAGGCTCCCGAGGGAAAACTGGTCGGCACCGTGCGCGACGCCGGCGGCGCCGTGCTTCCCGGCGTGACGATCACGGTCTTGAACCAGGACACGGGAGCCACGCGCGTCTTGAGGTCCTCGGCGACCGGCGGCTACGAGGCGGTCGGTCTCGCGCCGGGGGTCTACACCGTGACAGCCGACCTGCCCGGTTTTCGGCGGGTGATCCAGAAGGGCCAGACGCTCGCTGCCGGCGCGACGCTCGTCATCAACTTCTCGCTCGAGGTCAAGATCGCCGAGCAGGTGACGGTCACGGCCATGAAACGCGAGGAGACCGTGCAGAGCACGCCCGTCTCCATCACCGCGCCGACCGAAGAGGTTCTGCGGGAACGCGGCGTGGACAGCGTCGAGGGGGTGGCCGCCAACGTGCCCAACTTCACGGTCCAGAACCTGGGCCCCGGCCAGAGCACGGTCGCCATGCGCGGCGTCTCCTCGGGCCAGATCGCGCGCGATCAGCCGGGCGTCAAGGAGCAGGTGGGCGCCTACCTGGACGAATCGGTCATCTCCCTGTCCCTCTTCACGCCGGACATCGACCTCTTCGACATGAACCGCGTCGAGGTCCTGCGCGGCCCGCAGGGAACTCTCTTCGGGTCCGGGTCGGAGGGGGGCACCCTCCGCTACATCACCAACCCGCCCCAGATCGGCGTGACCAGCGTCTTCGGCGAGGTCGGCGGCGCCGCAATCGATGGCGGAGGCCTGGGAGGCAACGCTAAGGCGGGATTCAACGTGCCTCTCGGCAGCATGGTGGCCCTGCGCGGCGACGCGTATTACAACCGGCTCGCCGGCTGGATGGATGCCGTGCACCCGCTGGGCCAGTTTAAGCCGGGAGAGTTCACCCTCGAGAAGAACGTCAACACCGGCGACCGTGAGGGCGCGCGGCTGGCCTTCGAGATCGCTCCAAGCGATCAATTGACCATCACTCCCCGGTTCATCTATCAGAAAGTCGCCATGGAAGGGTGGAACCGGGTCGATGATTACAACATCCTGGCGAATCCCTTCACGACGACCCGGCCGAAGGTGACGCTCGGCAAGAATGAGCTCTTCACCCAGCTGAACGAGCCCTTCACCGACAAGTTCACGCTCGGAGACCTGAACGTCAAGTACAACTTCGGACCTGTCCTCCTGACATCCATCACGTCCTTCACGAACCGCGACATCCTGGTCGTACGCGACGCCACGGCGCTGACCGGCAGCGTCACGGGCGGCACGATCGGCCTGCCGGAGAAGGTCTACACCCTCGACGCGCCGTTGAACGACGCCACCCAGGCGCACGGATGGACCGAGGAGCTTCGCGTCTCGAGCAGCAACCCGAAAGACGCCTTCCAATGGGTCGCCGGATTCTTCTACGCCGACTCGCACCGTGCCTACCAGCAGAAGCTGCCGACCAAGGGATTCACCGACCTCTCGGGCATCGGCAGCGAGGGTGTGTACGCGCCGAAGGACAACCTCTACTGGGCAGACATCCGTTACAAGGACACCCAGTGGGCGTTCTTCGGAGAAGGAACCTATGCGTTCACGAACTGGTTCAGCCTGACCGGCGGACTTCGCTACTACAACTACAAGCAGGACAAGACGCTCATCTTCGACGGCCTATTCGCCCCCGACTTCCCAGCGCCGACGCTGGGGCCGGGATCGGTCAAGGCCGACGGCGTGGCCCCTCGCGTCATCGCGAGCTTCAAGGCGAGCGACTCGACGACGATCAACGCGCAGGCCTCCAAGGGCTTCCGCCTGGGCGGAGTCAACGACCCGATCCTGAAGCCCCTCTGCTCGCCCTCGGACCTCGTCACCTTCGGCGGCCGGCAGACCTGGAACGATGAAACCGCCTGGAACTACGAGCTCGGATCGAAGACGACGTTCATGGGAGGCCGCGGCGTGGTCAACGCCTCGGCCTTCTATGTGGACATCAGCGATCTCCAAGTCGTCGTGACGGCGGGCACGTGCTCCTCGCGCCTCGTGTTCAACGCGCCCAAGTCCCGGAGCGTGGGAGGCGAGCTCGAGTTCGGCATGACGCCGAACGATCACTTCGACTTCAACATCTCGGGGAGCTACGCCGACGCGACCGTGCGCGAGACGTTGAGCGGCTCGGCCGCCACAATCACCGCGACCGGTATCCGGGAGGGAAATCGCCTCCCGAGCGTGCCGCAGTTCCAGATGGCCCTCACGGCCACCTACCAGCAGGATGTCCTTCCGGAATTTCGGGGATACGTCACCGGGAATTACCAGCACGTCGGATCGCGATACACGCAGCTCGCCGACCAGGAGCCGGGCACCGGGATCATCCCGCTCCTGCCTCCCGCCGGGCTGCCTCACACGATCGGCGGCCCGCTGACGCAGAGCACGTTCACGTTCGATCCCCTGATGCCGGCCTACGACATCCTGAACCTGAGGCTCGGCGTCCGGCACAACAACTGGGACGTCGCGTTCTTTGTCAACAACATCACCGACGAGCAGGCCCTGCTCGCGATCGACCGGGAGCGCGGGTTCCTCGCCCGCGAAGGCTTCCTGGTCAATCAGCCCCGGACCTTCGGAATCTCGAGCCGAGTTGATTTCTAGCTCCCGCGGCGCGAGGGGCTTCCCCTCAGGCTCCTCGCGCCGCGGGCCAGTCAGAGATCAGGGCGATCTTAGTAGACGGATCGCTTCTGGATCTTTTGCTTGGTCGACAGGCTGAACCTGGTCTCGACCTGTCCGCCTTCGAGGATGCGCGCGGCCACGTACTCGCCGACCGCGGGGCCGTGCTTGAAGCCGTGGCCCGATCCGCCGCCCACGAGCCACACGTTATCTCGTTCGGGATGGCGGTCGATCAGGAAATCGCCGTTGGAGGTGTTCTCGTACTGGCACACCTCGCTTGCCACCAGCGGCGCATCCTTGAGAGCGGGAAAGCGCCGGGCCACGAACTTCCGGACGGTGGCCAGCGTCTCGGGCGTGATGACGCGCGAGCCCGAGTCCGGGTCGAAGGCGGGGCCATGCCGATCGGGGGCGACCTTGAAGCCGCGCCCCTTGAAATCGGGAATGCCGTAGATCTCCTCGGCGAAATCCGCCCACACGGGCATCGCGGGCGGAGTGAAGCGCGCGTCCCCCTGCGGAGGGCCGAAATAGAAGACTTCCTGGCGCGTGGGGAAGATGCGCTCACCGAGCAGATCGGGAAACACCTTCGGCAGCCAGGGACCGCAGGCGAAGACGAAGGCACCCGCCTGGACGGTCTTTCCGGACCGCGTTGCGACCGAGGTCAGCCGCCCCTTGCCTGCCGGCGGAACGACGGCCTCCTGGAGGTACTCGACTCCCTTGCTCATCGCGACCTGAACGACCGCCTGGACCGCGTGGAAGGCCATCAGAAAACCGCTGTCGGGCTCGTAAATGGCCCAGGTGTTCGGGCCAAAATCAATCTGCGGCCAGCGGCGGTCGAGCTCCGGGCGCCCGACCCGCTCGTGGTGTACGCCGAGCCGCTGCAGCGTCGCCAGCGTCTTGATCGTCAGCGGGTCCTCGCCGCGCGCCATCCAGAGCACGCCGACTGGCTGGAAGAGCGACGGCCGGCTGGCCTGGGCGAGGAGCGACTTCCAGAGATCCATTGAACGCATCGACCAGCGCGTGTAGATCTCCTGGTCGCCATATCCCATGCGGATGACGCGGGTCTGGCCGCCCGAGCTGGAGCGGGCATTGCCGGGACCGTAGGCGTCGAGAAGCGCGACGCGACGCCCCGCTTGCACGAGCCGATTGGCGGTCCAGGCTCCGAAGACGCCCGCTCCGACGACCGCCACGTCGTAGGTCTTGCCGCTCGCTACGTCGGGCGCCCGTGCCCTGAGGAGGGCCGGCATCAAGGTGACGCCGAGCGCCCCGGTCCCGGCGGTTCTCACAAAGTCGCGGCGCGTCGTCTTCATCGCTCCCTCCCCTGCCGTTTGTGCTGTTATATCTCTCCTTGCCCCGCGAAAGCGGTCGTCCTCTCATCTCTCGCAAACGAAACCGACGGAATGTGAACCGGCGCGCGAAGGTTGGGATTCTCAAACCAACGAGGAGGCCCGATGCGCGTCCGGAAGCTTCTGTCCCTGGTCTTCGCCTTCTGCCTCACTTCAACGGTCCCGGCTCAGCAAACCCCTACCCCGCCGCCCGCGGCTCCGGCGTCCGCGGACCTGGACGTTCGCATGATCCGCCTGAAGATCTCCGCCGGGGACCTCCCGAGCGCCGAATCGATCCTGGAATACCACCGCGCGGAGAAGGGCGAGGACGGCGACTACCTGCTCGGCCTGGCCTGGGTCGCGCGCGGCGCCGCGTTGACAGGTGACTGGAAGGCCGCGTCGAGCTACGCGGCTTCGGCCCGCGAGATGGCGGAGTCGAAGCTCAAAACGCCGGCCGACTACGACTCCAACAAGGAGGCGGTCTACGCCCTCGGCACGGCGATCGAGGTCCGCGCCCAGGCGCTCGTCGCGGCCGGGAAGAAGGCGGAGGCGGTCCGTTATCTCGAGGAGAGCTCCCGGGCGCAGGAGAAGGCGCCCTACAACCTGCGCGCGCGAATCTGGAAACGCCGGAACATGATCGAGCTCGAAGGCAATCCGGCTCCCGCCATTCGGGCCGAGGACCACGTGGGCGCGGAGTTCTCGTCACTCGAATCCTTCCGCGGAAGACCCGTCGTGCTCTTCTTCTGGTGGGAAGCCTGCGGCGACTGCAAGATGCAGTCGGGGGCATTCCGCCGGACCGTCGAGAAATACGCCCCGAAAGGGGTCGCCTTCGTCGCGCCGACCCGCTTCTATTCCACCGATCGCGCCGAGGAGAAGCAGAAGATCGAGAAGGCCTGGAAGGAAATCTACATGCTGCCCGGCCTCGTCTCGGCCCCCATCAGCGACGAAGCCATGCTCCGCTACGGCGTCTCCGCCACCCCCACGTTCGCCTTCGTCAACAGGAAAGGCATCGTCGTCCGCTATTCCCCGACGAGAATGACGGAAGCCCGCCTCTCCTCGACCATCGAGGACCTGATGCGTTGACGCCGGCCCCGGCGTCACTTCGCCGCGATCGCCATGGATCTCCAGCGCCGGCGCGCCCTGGCACCGCGGATGTGATATTCGGGAGTCCTGCGAATCGGCACCGGGCCGACGAAAGGAGTGAACGGAGATGATCAAGACCCTGCTTCTGGACGGAGCCTTCCTCGTGGTCGCGGCGGGGCTCACCGGCGTCGCGGCCGCGACCGCCGCCGACGCGCCGTCGGTCGGCTCGGCCGCGCCCGACGTCAGCCTGACGAGCGGCGAAGGCCAGACGGTGAACCTGAAGGACTACCGCGGCAAGTGGGTGGTCCTCTATTTCTATCCCAAGGACTTCACGAGCGGCTGCACGATCGAGGCGCACAACTTCCAGGCCGACCTGGCTAAATACGAGAAAGCGGGCGCGGTGATCCTCGGCGTCAGCGTGGACACTGCCGCGTCCCACAAGGACTTCTGCGCCAAGGAAGGCCTCCGCTTCAAGCTCCTCTCCGACCCGGACGCGAAAGTCTCCGCCGAATACGGCTCGGTGATGGATTACGAGGGAGCCAAGCTCTCGGCCCGCAACACCTTCATCATCGACCCGCAAGGCAAGAT
>DATIRW010000253.1:0-25974 GCA_035469365.1 Thermoanaerobaculia bacterium | reverse complement strand
GGAGCCGGGGGAGCGAATCCGTGTATCGGTGTCCGGCGGGTCGCGGCCGCGCTGGAAGCGGGACGGCCGCGAGATCTATTTCGTGTCCTCCGACAACGAGATGATCGCGACTCCCGTCCGGTTGGCGGCAGACGTCGAGATCGGCGAGGCGCGGCCTCTCTTTCGAATCGATCCCGTAGGCTGGAGCGACTACGACGTCACACCCGATGGGGCGCGATTCCTCGCCGTCGCCAGGATCCCCGTCCAGGATGCGGACTCGATCGCCGTAACCGCCAACTGGCTATCCCTGCTCCCGCGCTGACCCGCCACAACGACCAGCTAGAACCGCACGAAGCCGGTCAGCGTTGCCGAGGTCCCGGGCGCGAGCGCCGAGCCGGCGGTGGGGCACTCTCGCGACCGGAACCCATGAGTCATCTCAGGCGAGGTTCATTTTTCTCAGGAGTGCCTTGAATCGGGGATGGGAACGAAGGTTCTCGAACAGGAACGAGCCCTTGATCCCGTACAGGGCACCCGATCGCTGCTCATACGCGCGGTCCAGACAATCCATCGCCGCATCCTCGTCGCCGAGCCCCGCGTGCACGTACGCGAAGAAGTAAGGGGGGATGTATTGTTGCCTCGCGAGATCGTTCAACTTCTGCAACACATCCCGCGCCTCTTTCACCCTTCCCGCCAGGGCATATGCCTGTCCGAGCTGGGCCTGGAACATTGGGCTGCCCGGCGCGAGTGAGACTGCCCGTTCCAGCGCCGCCAGGCCCTCGGCGAAATTCCCCATCTTGATCCGGGCCCATCCCGAGATCGAGTACCCTCTCGAGAGGCCCGGCTCGAACTCGATGAGCCGTTGCGCCAGTTCCAGCGCTTCCCGATACCGGCCCGCCCTCAGAAGCGTCGTCGCGAGATCCGACGGGTGAGCCAGAGGGTCGAGCTCCTGAGCTCGTTTCATCAGCCGAATGGCGTCCTCGTACCTTTCCAGGGCCGAGCACAGCCAGCCGTAATAGCCGTAGATGTCGGCGCTTCCGGGAGAGAGCTCGAGCGCGAGCAGGAATTCTTTTTCGGCGCCCGTCCAGTCATAGTCACAGACGAACTTGAGGAGAGCGGCGACGCTGTGCGCGTCGCCGAGTTGATCATCGAGCGCCAGAGCCGTCGCCGCGGCGTCCTTGGCCTTTCCGAAGGCCACCGCGGATTGCAGGGCGCCGGATCCCTGGCCGATTCCAAGCTCGGTATAGACGAGGGCCAGACCAGCGTGGGCCAGGGCGAAACGCGGGTCCTCCGAGATCGCCTTCTCGAAATAGGCGATGGCCTGGTTGAAACCCTCTTCGGTGAACTTGCAGAACCAGTGGCGTCCCTGGAGATAGAGCTGGTGGGCATGGAGGTCGTGCGTGGGCACCCTCTGAATCCGTTCTCGCTCGTCCGGGGAAAGCTCCGCCCGGAGGGCGGCGGCAATCTGCAGCGCGACTTCCGTCTGGATCGCGAAGATGTCGGTGAGTTCGCGGTCGTAGGTGTCGGCCCAGAGGTGCTCATCCGTCTCGCTATCGATGAGCTGGGCGACGATCCGCACGCGATTCCCGGCCCGGCGGACGCTTCCTTCCAGGATCGCCTTTGCGCCGAGCGCCGTCCCGATCTCGCGCAGGCTCTTCTCCCGTTTCTTGAAAGCCATCACGGATGTGCGGGAGATCACCTTGAGGGAGCGGATCTTCGAAAGATTCGCGATGACATCCTCCATGATCCCGTCGGCGAAATACTCGTTCTCGGGATCAGCGCTGAGATTGAGAAACGGAAGGACCGCCACCGAGGGGGACCTCCGGCGATCCGTCACTCCCTCGATCGTGGCGTGGGCGCCGCTGGAGAAGGCCTTGAGGGCGAAGGCCAGGTCCCCGGCGGATTGAAACCGCTCCTCGCGTTCCTTCTCGAGGCAGTGCAGGACGATTCGGTCGAGTTCAGCTGGAAGGGGCGCGCGGATGGCCGAGGGCGCGGGCGGAGTGTCGTGGAGAATGGCCGCCATCATGTCCGCGGAGGTTTCTCGCTGGAAGGCTCTCTGGCCCGTGAGCATCTCGTAGAGAACCGTCCCGAAGGAAAAGATGTCCGACCGTTGATCGACTCGAATGCCCCGCACCTGCTCCGGCGCCATATAGCCCACCGTCCCCATCACTGTCCCCGGCTCGGTCCGTTGCTCCGTCGGCGAGCTCGTCACATCCCCGGCTGCAACCCTCTCTGTCATCTTGGCAAGGCCGAAGTCCAGGATCTTGACGTTGCCGTCTCTCGTCACGAAGATGTTTTCAGGCTTGAGGTCTCTGTGGACGACTCCCTTTTCGTGCGCAGCGGAAAGACCCTTCGCGATCTGGAGGGCGTAGTCGATCGCGTTCTCCCGGGAGAGCGCGCCCGAGTCAAGCCGGTCCCGAAGCGTCCTGCCGTCGAGAAGCTCCATGACCACATACGCAGTGCCGCCGTGATCTCCGAAATCGTAAATCGCCAGAACATTCGGATGCGAGAGCGTCGCGATCGCCCGAGCCTCTCGTTCGAATCGCTGCCTGAGGTCAGGCGACGAAGCGAGATGCTGGGGCAGGACCTTGATCGCCACGTCGCGGCCGAGTCGCGTGTCCTTCGCCCGGTACACCTCTCCCATCCCTCCCGCGCCGATTGGAGCAAGGATTTCGTAGGGGCCGAGGCGTGTGCCGGCAGGCAGGCTCAAGAGTTCACCTGTGGCGGCGATTCTATCTTTCGCACGAAGACGGAAGCGGCGGCGCCCCGGACGCGAACTTCGCGCGGGATCGGTGCGAAGTCAGTGGATGGGCCTCGAGAGGAGTTCGATGCGCGTCATTCCGGGGTGGTGTAGGCGACGGTGATGCCGCCGTCCACGGTGAGGGCGGCGCCGTTGACGTAGGAGGATTCGTCGGAGGCGAGGAAGAGCGCGGCCTGCGCGACTTCGGAGGCGCGGGCGAGGCGGCCGAAGGGAATGTGGACCATCCGGCGGGCGCGGCGCGCGGGATCTCCCAGGAGCTCGGCCATGAGCGGCGTGTCCACCGGTCCGGGGCAGAGGGCATTGACGCGGATGCCGCGGCGGGCAAATTCGACGGCGGTCTCGCGGGTCAGCGAGAGGACTCCGCCCTTGCTCGCCGTGTAGGCGATCTGCGGCGTCGCCGACCCCATGAGCGCGACGAACGAAGCGGTGTTGACGACGCTCCCGCCGCCGGCTCGCAGGAGCGCGGGAATGCCGTACTTGCATCCGAGGAAGACCCCCTTGAGATTCACGCGCATCACGAGGTCCCACGTCTCCTCGTCGGTTTCCAGGACTCCCCCGTCGGCGGCGGGAAAGATGCCGGCGTTGTTGAAGAGGACATTCAAGCTTCCATAGGCTTCTTCCGCCGCCGCGACCATCGCGCGCACCTCGTCCGCGCGCGAGACGTCGGCGTGCACGTAGCGCGCCCGCCCTCCCGCGCCCTCGATCTGCGAGACAGTCTCCCTCCCCGCCCCATCGGCCACGTCCGCGACGATGACACTCGCCCCCTCTCGGGCAAAGAGAATCGCGGCCTCGCGGCCGATTCCGCTCCCCGCCCCCGTGATCAGCGCGACCTTGTCTTTCAACCGCATCTTTTCCTCACTCACATTCGCAATCACAAATCTCTCTTTCAACCTCTCTCGAAGAACCGCGCCTTCTCCCAGTCCGTCACGGCCTCGTCGAACTTCCTCTGCTCGGTGCGAAGGAAATGGGTGTAGTGGTTCACGAATTCCTCGCCGAACGCCTCGCGCGCGAAGGCGCTCGACGCGAACCGGTCGGTCGCGTCCCGCAGGCTGGGCGGCACGCGGGGCAGCGCCTTCGCCGCGTAGGCGTCCCCCTGGAAAATGGGCGGCGGCTCGATCCGGCGCGCGATGCCGTCCAGCCCGCCGGCGAGCGCGGCGGCGTAGGCGAGGTACGGGTTCGCGTCGGCGCCCGGGATGCGGCATTCGATCCGCAGCGACTGACCGTCGCCGACCACGCGGAATCCCGACGTGCGGTTGTCGTGGCTCCAGGCGATGGCCGTGGGGGCGAAGGACGCGCTCTGGAAGCGCTTGTACGAGTTGACCGACGGCGCGGCGAGGGCGGCGAGCTCTTCCGCATGGGCCATCCACCCGCCCAGAAACCACCGGAAGAGATCGCTCGCGGCGACCGGGCCGAGCGGCGCCGCGCCCGGGAAGAGATTCTCCTTTCCCGCCGCGTCCCAGAGGGAGAGGTGCTGGTGAAGCGAGCTTCCCGCCAGCTTCTCGTTCCACTTCGCCATGAAGGTCACGGCGAGATTCTGCCGGTCGGCGATCTCCTTGGCGGCGTGCTTGGCCAGGGCGTTCCTGTCGGCCTGCTCGACGAGAGCGCTGTACCGGAGGTTCAACTCCTGCTGGCCTGGCCCCCACTCCCCCTTGGAGCCCTCCATCGGCACGCCGCTCGCGTCGAGGCCGCGGACGATCGCCCCGACGAGCGGTTCCTCTCTCGTTCCCTGAAGGATGTGGTAATCCTCGATGTAGCTGCCGAACGTCTCGAGATCCTGGAAGCGTTTGCGGTGCGCGGATTCGTACGTCTCCCGGAAGACGTACATCTCGAGCTCCGATCCCGCCCGCGCTTCGAATCCCATCTCCCGCGCGCGCTCAACCTGGCGCGCGAGGACTCGCCGTGGCGCGATCTCGACCGGCCGACCGCCGGGCTCGCCGACGACGTCGCAGAAAACGATCGCCGTCTTCTCGAGCCAGGCGGCGCGGCGCGAAGTCTTCCAGTCGGGGACACAACGGAAATCTCCGTAGCCCTCCTCCCAGCTGGCGAACTCGTAGCCCGGCACCGGGTCCATCTCCATGTCGCAGGCGAGCAGGTAGTCGCAGGCGTGCAGCCCGTGGGCCGCCACGCTCTCGACGAAGAAGCGGCCCACGAAGCGCTTTCCCAGGAGGCGTCCGTAGAAATCGGGGAAGACGGCGAGAACCGTCTCGATCTCGCCCGCCTCGACGAGCCGCGTCAGCTCCTGCCGTCCGAGCTTGCCGGGAACGGGCTCCGCCCCTGCATTCATTTCCCCTCCGCGACGCTCCGCGCGAGCCGGAGGCAAGTCTAACCGCTCAGAGCGGCGCCGCTGTCTCGGCGACCGGGTAGGTTCCGAGCCGGCGCAGGTTCGTCGAGGATTGCGCGAGCGCTTCGACGGCGCCGTCGAGGTCTTCCTCCCGTCCCGGCGGGACGACGGCGTCGAGGTAGAAGAGGTACTCGAAGCGCGAGCCCCGCACAGGGCGGCTTTCGATCTTGGTCAGGTTGATGCCGCGAAGCGCGAACGGGCGGAGTCCCTCGAAGAGGGCCGCGGGGCGGTTCTGAACCCGAAAGAGGAGCGAGGTCTTGAGCGGACGGGAACCTTTCTTTTGCTCCGCCGGACGGTCCTCCGGCCGGGCAATCAGGAGAAACCGCGTGAAGTTCATCGGGTCGTCCTCGAGGCTCTCCGCGAGCACGACGCCTCCGTAGACTTCCGCGGCGCGGAGGCTCGCGATGGCCGCGGTATCGCCACGGCCGCCGGAGATCACTTCTTCGGCGGCGGCGGCCGTGTCCTGGACCGCCACCGCTTCGATACCCGGGTTCTTCTGAAAAAACCGCTCGCACTGAATCAGGGCCATGGGATGAGAGAGCACGCGGCGGATGTCCTCGAGCACGGCTCCCGGCGGCGCGATGAGCGTGTGTGAGATGCGGAGAACCGATTCCGCCGCCACGGTGACCGTGTGCCTGGCCAGCAGGTCGTAGCAGGCATGAACGGATCCCGCGAGCGTGTTCTCGATCGGCACGGCGCCCCACCGGGCGCGGCCCGAAGACACGGCGTCGAAGAGATCCTCGAAGCGGGGGCAGGCGAGAAGCTCGGCGCCGTCGACGAAGTCCCGGGCGGCCTGCTCGCTGAAGGCTCCGGGAACTCCCTGGTATGCGATCGCTCCGGCGCTCACTCCGAGCTCTCCTCGGCGCGCCGAGTCTCTTCGATGACCGCGCGGAAGACCCTCTCGATTCCCCGGGAGCCGAACCGGCCCTCCGCGAGCATCATCACGTTGCGGAGCACGGCATCCTCGCGCTCGGGCGCGTGAATCGAAAGACCCGATACCTTCTTGGCTCGCCCGATCACGGCCGCCAGCCGCGCCCGCTCGTTCAGGAGCCGCACGACAGCCTCGTCCAGACCGTCGATCCGGTCGCGAAGCCGGCGAAGGCAGAGCTTCGCCCGGGGGCCGGCCGTCTCGGGACGAGGAGAGGCCAGCGTGCGCCCCTCAAACGGCACGCAGCAGCCGAGCTCTCCCATCAGCCCGGAGAAGTCCTCGGAGGTCAGAGACTGCCCGCCGTCGGACAACGAGACCGCGGGAGACGGGTGGACTTCCACGATGAGGCCGTCCGCCCCGGCCGCCACGGAAGCCTTCGAGAGAGGCAGGACCAGATGGCGCAGGCCGGTGCCATGGCTCGGATCGACGATGACCGGCAGGTGCGTGGCCGTCTTCAGCCAGGCGACCGCGTTCAGATCGAGAGTGTTGCGCGTGGCCGTCTCGAAAGTCCGGATGCCGCGCTCGCAGAGTACGACGTCCGGGTTGCCGTGACAGACGACGTATTCCGCCGCGAGCAGGAACTCTTCGACCGTCCCGGAGAGGCCGCGCTTCAAGAGCACCGGCCGGCCCGCCGATCCGAGCGCCTTGAGCAACGCGAAGTTCTGCATGTTGCGCGCTCCCACCTGGAGCATGTCCGCGTGCCGCGCGACCAGCGGCACGTCTTCGGCGCTCAGGACCTCCGTCACCACCGGCAGGCCGCTCTCGCGGCCGGCGGCGGCGAGGAGGCGGAGCCCTTCCTGTCCCAGGCCCTGGAACGAGTACGGGGATGTTCTCGGCTTGAATGCCCCGCCCCGCAGGAGCCTCGCCCCCGACAGCGCAACGGCGCGAGCCGTCGCCCGGATTTGCTCCTGCGTCTCGACCGCGCAAGGCCCGGCCGCGACGACGAACTCCTCCCCGCCGATCTCCACCGCTCCGACGCGGACGCGCGTGGTTTCTGCGCGGCCGTTTCGCGCCACGAGAGGGTATGGAGCTGCCGAATGCTGCGCTGCCCGGGTCCTGTTTTCTCCCGACACGGTTGCCTCCTTCCCGGCGACCGGGGGAGAAGCAAAAGGCCCGCTCCCTCGGTCGGAGTGAGCGGGCCTTCGAGTCTTTCTGTTCGAAACGGCTCTAGCCCGCTCCCTCGCGCGGGAAATAAAAGTAGCGGCTAAAGCTCTCTTGCGAAGTCACTTTGCTCGGGAGTTTACCGTATGCTCTCCTCCGCTTCAAGTGCCAGTTGCGATTGCCCGCTTCTCAGCGCTGCCGTGAAGAAGAGGACCGGATCAGCCCGCAGGCCAGAGGGCGCGAAACCCGAGCGGCCAAGGCGCGCCCCGGCCTCGGCCTGGGTCAGCGACGAGAACGTCGCCCTGCTGACCGACTTCTACGAGCTCGCAATGGCCCGGGCGTACCGGGAAGAAGGACTCGAGGAAGAGGCTGTCTTCAGCCTCTTCGTGCGGCGGCTTCCGCCACGGCGCAATTTCCTTCTCGCCTGCGGACTCGAGGACGCGCTCCGGTATCTGGAGACGCTCCGCTTCCACCGGTCGGCTCTCGAGTCGCTTCGCTCGTTTCGAGAATTGCCCAGAGACTTCCTGCGATGGCTGGCGCGGTTCCGTTTTCGAGGGGACGTCTACGCGGTGCCTGAGGGGACTCCCGTGTTCGGCAACGAGCCGATCCTGGAGGTCGTCGCTCCGGTCGCACACGGCCAGCTCGTGGAGACCTTCCTGATCAACCAGGTCCATCTTCAGACCCTGCTCGCCTCCAAGGCGTGCCGGGTGGTCCGCGCCGCCGCAGGACGCCCGGTCGTCGATTTCGGTCTGCGGCGAATGCACGGCACCGACGCCGGCGTGAAAGCGGCGCGGGCGTTCGCGGTCGCGGGCGTCGAAGCGACGAGCAACGTGCTCGCCGGGCGGCTCTATGGAATCCCGGTGACGGGCACGATGGCTCACAGCTACGTCCAGGCCCACGCCACGGAGGAAGAGGCCTTTCGGGAATTCGCGCGGATCTATCCTGAGACGGTGCTCCTCGTCGACACTTACGACACCCTGCGCGGCGTCGAGGAGGTCGCGCGGCTCGGGCAAGACCTCGGCAGGGCTTTCCGCGTACGCGCCATCCGGCTCGACTCCGGGAACCTCGCAGTTCTGGCGGCCCGGGCGCGGCAGATCCTGGACCGCGCGGGACTGTCCCGCGTCGGGATCTTCGCGAGCGGTGGCCTGGACGAGTACCGGATCGCCCGCCTCGTCGCGGCCGGCGCTCCGATCTCCGGTTTCGGCGTCGGGACGGCGATGGGCGTCTCGGAGGATGAGCCCGCTCTCGACATCGCCTACAAGCTCACGTCCTACGCGGGGCGCGGGCGGATCAAGCTCTCACAGGGGAAGCGCCTGCTGCCCGGCCGCAAGCAGATCTTCCGCGTGGAAGAGGAGGGGCGGGCGGTTGCCGACGTCATCGCCGCGTACGACGAGGAGTCGGCCGGACGACCGTTGCTCGAAAAAGTCATGGAGGCAGGCCGGCGCTTGCCGGCCGGCCGCCGAGACTGGCGCGCGGCCCGCGAGCGGGCGAGGCGCGAGATGGCCGGTCTTCCCGAGCGCGTTCTCGCAATCGAGCGCGCCGATCCGCCTTATCCCGTCGGAACGAGCTCGCGGCTCCGGCGGTCCTCTGAGAGCATCGCCCGGGGTTTCGTGCCCGGCGGGCGACGCGAGCCGGACAGCCCATCCGGCGGGAGAAGAACGTGAGCGCGCTCAGACAGCTGCCGCTCCCCGCGCACTTCGAGCCGGCTCGTGTCGGAGAAGTCTGGCGGGTCCCCTACCAGGAGCGGGCGCGGCAGGCCGAGGAGTGGGCCGTGCGCCGCGCGATCCGCCCGGCCTCGGAAGACGGCTTCCGGATCGCGCTCCTGGCTGTGGACGTACAGAACACCTTCTGCATCCCCGGTTTCGAGCTGTACGTCGGCGGGCGGTCCGGTACGGGAGCAATCGACGACAACCGGCGTCTCTGCGAGTTCCTCTATCGCAATCTCGAAGCCGTCACCGAAATCGCGCTCACGCTCGACACGCACGAAGCGATCCAGATCTTCCATTCTGTCTTCCTGACGGACCCGGAGGGGCGGCACCCCGAGCCCCTCACGCGCGTCTCGCCGGAAGACATCGCGCGGGGGCGCTGGAGGGTGTCTTCCACCGCCGCCGGCGCGCTGGGCCTCGCCGCGGAAGAGGGGGAACGCTACCTGCGTCACTACACCCGAACCCTCGCCGAGCACGGCAAGTACGAGCTGACGATCTGGCCGTACCACGCGATGCTCGGCGGGATCGGCCACGCGCTGGTTTCGGCGGTCGAGGAAGCGGTCTTCTTCCATACGGTCGCCCGGGGCAGGCGCCCCGATTTCGAGGTCAAGGGTCGCAATCCGTTGACGGAGCATTACTCGGTCTTCGGCCCTGAGGTGCGCGAGGGTCCCGGAGGAGAGGCCATCGATCGAAAGAACGAGGGCCTTCTGCGCCGGCTCGCGGACTTCGACGCGGTCGTGATCGCCGGCCAGGCCAAGAGCCACTGCGTGGCCTGGACGATCGACGACCTGCTCGTCGAGGTGCGCGCGATCGACGAGCGTCTCGTTCGGAAGGTCTATCTGCTCGAGGACTGCACTTCGCCGGTCGTGGTTCCCGGCATCATCGATTACACGGAGGAGGCGGACGCGGCCTTTCGGCGTTTCGCCGACGCGGGAATGCACGTGGTCCGCTCGACGGACCCGATCGAAAGCTGGCCGGACATGCGGCTCTAGGAGCTTCGGCGCCGAGGTCGAGGGTCGAGAGTTCAGGCATCGGATCCCCCGTCCCTTGACTCCGACCCTTGACTCTCGACGATCGGCGTTAGAGGGAGGTGACGCCGGATTCGCTGTGGCGCAGGAGGACGATCGTGCCGACGGTGACGAGGACCAGACCGTCCAGGACGAGCACGCGGGGCGCCGTGAGAGACGCCGCGAGGAATCCCGCCGTCAGGTTGCCCAGGGGCATCGCGCCGCGGAAGGCGAGCGAGTAGACCGACACGATGCGCCCGCGCAGGCGGTCCTCGACGTTGGACTGCACGAGCGTCATGAACATCGCGAAGACGACCATGAGGGCCGCGCCCGCCGCGAACAGGGTCGCGTAGGACAGGACGGGGTCGCGCGAAACGGCGAAGGCCACCATGAGAGCGCCGAAGGTCATCTGCATCGCGACCGCCACGATCCCCTTTCGCCGGACGTGCCCGAACCAGGCCACCGTGATCGCGCCGAGGACGGCGCCGATGCCGAACGCGGCCAGCATCCCGCTGTATCCCTTGGCGTCCCTGTGAAAGACCTGGCGCGCGAAGACGGGCAGGAACGTCACCAGAGGCATCGCGCAGAAGCTCCCCACAAACGACAGCACGATCAACCCACGCAGCGGCTTCGAGTCCCGCGCGGCGCGAAGCCCGGTCTTCAGGCTCTCCATCACCTTCTCCGGCTTGGCCCCGCCTTTCTCCAGCGCTCCGCGCTTCAAGGCCAGCAGGGCCACGATGACCGCGAGAAACGAAATTCCGTTCAAGCCGAAGCAGGCCGCCGCGCCCAGCTTGTAGAACGCGATGCCGGCGAGCACCGGACCGATGACGCGGGCGAGGTTGAACTGGATCGAGTTCAAAGCGACGGCGTTTCCCAGGTCCTTCGAGTCCACGAGCGTCGGCACCAGGGCCTGGTAGGCCGGGCCGCCGAAAGACTGCGCGAGCCCGACGACGAAGGAGAGCGTCAGGATGATCCAGACGTGGATCGCGTTGGCCCAGATCAAGCCTGCCAGCAGGAACGCCGAGGAGAGTTGAACGATCTGCGACGAGAGCAGGATCCGGCGCCGATCCATCCGGTCGGCGAGCACTCCGCCGAAGAGAGAGAACGCGAGAAAGGGCGCGTCGCCCAGAAACGCGTCCAGTCCGAGGAGGAACGCCGACCCCGTCATAGTCAGGATCAGCCAGTTCTGCGCCACCTCCTGCATCCAGGTCCCGACGCTCGAAGTGAACGAGCCGGCCCAGAGGAGGCGGTAGTCGCGGTACGTGAAGGCCCGAAACGTGCGCAGGAGAGGGGAAGTCCGAACGACGTCCGAAAAACCGCCGGCGGCGGGATCGGCCTCGGGCCGGCTCACTCCCGGGCGGGCGGGGTCTTCTCGATCTCCCCGGTCATCGGCACGAAGCGCACCGGCAGGATGTCCTTCTCGCTGATCTGGCCGTTCTTATCCTTGGACAGGACCTTCAGCTCCTGGAAGAAGCTGCCGACCGGGATCACCAGGCGGCCGCCGGGCGCGAGCTGATCGAGGAGCGGCCCGGGAATGCGATCGGGAGCGGCCGTCACGATGATCGCGTCGAAGGGAGCGTGCTCCCCCCATCCCCGGTAGCCGTCCCCTTCCCTGACCGTGACGTTGCTGTATCCGAGCCGCCGCAGGCGTTCCGCCGAAGCGCTCGCCAGCTCCGGAACGATCTCGACCGAATAGACCTGCTTCGCCAGCAGCGACAGGACGGCGCTCTGATAGCCCGAGCCCGTGCCAATCTCCAGGACCTTCTCGCCGGGCGTGATCTCCGCGAGTTCCGTCATCAGGGCGACGATGTACGGCTGCGAGATCGTCTGGTTGCCGGCGATCGGCAGCGGGTGGTCCTCGTAAGCCTGCGCGCTCTGGACGGGATCGACAAACAGGTGCCGCGGCACCGACCGCATCGCCGCGAGAACACGCGCGTCGTGCACGCCGCGCGCGACGATCTGGCTCTCCACCATCCGCGCGCGCCGCTCGGCTTCGTCGTCCCGCGTCTTCGGAGTCACCTTGGCGGCGGAAGCTCTCTGGTCGTTACAGGCAAATGCCAGGAGGGGCGCGAGGAGCAAGGATAACGCGACGCCGCCCGCCCGATTCAAGGCGCCTTCCCCGCCGACAGGCCCTGGCCATAGGCGACCTTGCCCCCGACGAGCGTCAGCACCACCGGGACGCGGGGAATCTCTCGCTCGGCGGCGGCCATCGGATCTCGCGCGAACACCGTCAGGTCCGCCTCGAACCCCGGGGCGATTCGCCCCCGCCGGTCTTCCTCGAACGCGGCGTAGGCGGCATCCGACGTGAAGAGCGCGAGCGCTTCCTTCCGCTCGAGTCTCTCCTGCGGACGCCAGCCGCCGGGCGGCTTGCCGTCGAGATCCTGCCGCGTCACCGCAGCGTAGAACCCGAGAAGAGGGTTCTCCGATTCCACCGGAAAGTCGCTGCCGCCGGCGAGTCTTGCGCCGGAGCTCTTGAGCCTCCGCCACGCGTACGAGCTCGCGATGCGCTCGGCGCCCACGCGCTCCTGCGCCCAGGGCATGTCGGAGGTGGCGTGGGTCGGCTGGATCGAAGCGATGACTCCTTCCCGGGCGAATCGCGGGATGTCGTCCGAGGCGACGACCTGGGCGTGCTCGATGCGCTGGCGTGTCGCTCCGGGCGGCGCGTCGGGTTGCGCGGCCGCGGCTCTGGCGAACGCGTCCAGCGCCACGCGGTTGCCGCGGTCTCCGATGGCGTGAATCCACAGCTGCCAGCCATGCTGCCGGGCCTCCCGGGCGATCTCGTTGACGCGGTCCGGCGAGGTCACGAGAAGGCCCCGATTGCCGGGATCGTCCGAGTAGTCCGAAAGCAGCGCGGCACCGCGGCTGCCGAGCGCTCCGTCGGCCAGGACCTTGACGGCCCGCACGGTCAGGAAATCGTTCCCCTGCCCGACACGCTGGCCGCGCGCGAAGAACCCGGCCAGGTCCGCCGCCTCGTTCGAGACGGTCGCGTAGACGCGGATCGGGAGCAGCCCGGCGTCGGCGAGCTTCGCCAGCGCCGCGATCTCCTCGCGCCCGTAATGGGAAGCATCCTGCACCTGCGTCAGCCCGACCTTCGCGCAGGCCTGCGCCGCCGCGAGAATGTGCCGCTCGAAATCCGCGAGCGAGGCGCGGGGCATGACCTTCTGGACGAGGTCCACGGCGCGGTCGACGAGAACGCCGGAGGGAGATCCATCCGGGCGCCGAAGGATCCGCCCTCCCTCGGGATCTCGCGTTGCGGCACCGATCGCGGCGGCCTTGAGCGCGGCCGAGTTGACCCAGACGGCGTGGCCGTCCACGCGACCCGCAACCACCGGGCGCTCCGGAAGGACCGCATCCAGATCGCGGGCGTCCGGAAACCTCTCTCCGGGCCAGCGGTTCTGGTCCCAGCCCCTCCCCTGCGCCCAGTTTCCCGCGGGGAGGTGTGCCGCGATCGCTCCGATTCGCTTTGCCGCCTCGGAGGCGTTGGCCGCGCCGCGAAGGTCGGCGACCTCCAAGACCTGACCGAGACCCGCCAGATGCCCATGGGCGTCGGCCCAGCCTGGGAAGATGAAGCTCCCGGCCAGATCCACTCGCGCGGCCCCGGGCGCCATCCGCCGGGCGCGGTCTCCGTCACCGACGAAAGCGATCTTCCCGCCCCGGACGAGGATGTCGCTTCTCTGCGGCCGGGCATCGGCGGAAACATAGACCATCGCCCCCTCGAGGATCAGTCCCGCGTCCGTGGGCTCCGGAGGACTCAACATTGCGAGGATCAGAATGGCGAGAACGGGCATTCTGCAATCTTAACCCGCATGATTCACGGACGACCCCGGCCCGCGAAATTCGGAAACCGGGATCTGCCGGATCCCGCCGTCTCCGTTAACGGCCCGTGTTCTCGGTGCGGCGCGCGAGCAGCAGCGTCTGATCGTCGTATTGGGGCATGTCGGCAGCAAAATCGGCCACCGCCGCGAGCACCCGGTCGCACAGTTCCCTCAGGGGGAATGCCCGCCCCTTCCCGACGAAGGAGGAGAGACGGTCGAGGCCATACTCCTCCTCGGCCGCGTTCACCGCCTCCGTGAGGCCGTCGGTGTAAACGCAGAGTAAGTCTCCGGGCGCGAGCGTGACCGACTCCTCTTTCCAGGAGGCGCCGGGGAACATTCCGACGGGCACTCCGGTGGAATTCAGGCGCTCGATCTCTCCGGAGCCACGCACGAGAAGCGCCGGGTTGTGTCCCGCCGAGACGTAGGTCAAGAGGCCCGTGTCGGGCTCGAAGAGGCCGAAGAAGAGAGTCAGGAACTTGCGCGTCGCGGCGTAGCGCCGGAGGTGGCGGTCGATTCGCGTCACGAGGTCCACGACGGTCTTCGCCTCGTCGATTTGAAGGTGCACGGCCGCGTGAACGGTCGACACGAGTAGCGCTGCCGGCACTCCCTTGCCGGAGACATCCGCCACGAGAAGGCCCAGGCGCCCCCGCGAGAGCGGGAAGAGATCGTAGTAGTCCCCCCCCACGTGCCGCGTCGGCAGGTTCGCGGCCGCGAGCTCGACACCGGAGACCTCCGGCAGCGAGTGCGGGAGAATCTCCCGCTGGATCGCCGCCGCGAGCTCCATCTCCCGCTCGATCCTCTCGCTCTCGATCGCGGCACGGTGGAGGCGCGCCGTCTCGATTGCGGCCGCGGCCTGGTTGGCGAAGAGCGAGAGGATCCGCGCGTTGGAGGCGGTGAAGTCGAGGACGCTTCCGTCTCGCGATTCCTTGTCCGCCACGGCCAGGACGCCGAGCCTCCGCCCCGAGACCGAGATCGGGACCACGAGGCACTTCTGGCAGGACATCAAACACACGCCGGCCGTCGGGACGGTCGCGGCCGCGTTGTTGATCACGGCCTCGCCTTCGGGCAGGTTCCACGCGGCCAGGTCCTGCGTGGGAAGAAATTCTCCGCCGAGGTTTCGTTCGAGCAGGAGCCTTCCATCCTCGTGAAAGAGAAGGAGCGTCCCCTTGCCTGCGTCGGTCAGCGAAATGGAGCGGAAAAGGACCTCGTCGCCGAGCGCCGCGATGTCCAGCTGCCCCGACAGAGAGAGGCCCAGGTCGTAAAGGGACTCGAGCTCGACCAGTCTCGTGCGGACCTCGAAATCCGCTTCCTTCACGAGCCGGGAAAGCCGGTGCGCGCCAAGCAGCCCTCCCAGAACGAATCCGAGGAAGGCGCCGAGCTCGACGGAGTCCTCGGGCCCGATTCCGTCCAATCCGAGATGCCCGTGGATCTCCCCCTCGGCCGAGAGCGGCACCCAGAGAGTCCCATTGCGATGGACCGGGACGGCGGAACTGGGATCGGGCAGGTCGAGGCCTTCCAGCTCGGAGACTCCCGCCACTGCCACGCGGACCCATCCGTCTTTTTCACGCAGATACAGGGTCCCGCCGCGCGCGCCGCTCCAGGAGACGGCCGCCTGGGCGAGTCGGGCCGGCAGCGGCCGGTCGGGGCTCTGGAGCGGCTCCTCGAGCGTCTTCCACAGCTGTCCGAGGCGCGGCGCGGAAACGGGCGTTGCGTCCGTCACGGGGCGTCCGTCAGGGCGAAGACACGGCCCGCACGGCTTCGGACTCGGTCGGATAGATCGCCGCGTACTGGGCCAGGCCCATAATCCGGAAGGTCTTGTCGATGGTCGGCGTCAGGCCGCAGAAGGCGAGCTTGCCTTTCCTGTCCATCACCTTCTCCAGCACCTCGATCAGGATGGAAATGCCGATCGAGTTGACGATACGGGTTTTTTCCAGGTTCAGGACGAGAGCGCGAGCGCCCGATTCCAGGTGCGAATACGCCTGCCGCGCGATCTCTTCTCCCCCCTGGTTATTGATGTATCCGTCCGTCGAGAGAATCGCCACGTCTCCGCGCCGCTCCGCAGCGACCCTGCAGACCTCGCTCACTTGTATTTCCTCATGAGGATTCGCGTCCCTCCCTCGCTCGACGAGATGGCCACGGAGTCCATCAGGCTTCGAATGATCTGCAGCCCCCATCCCCTCTTCTGGCGTCCGGAAAAGGTCTTCTCCGCCGACGGCGTCTCGATCGCCGTCTGGTCGAAACCCCTTCCCTGGTCCAGGACTTCCACCTCCAGAAACTCCCGGGCGTCTCCTTCCCGGCCGACCCGAAACGTCAGATGGACGCGGCCGTCGCGCGCATGCGCGTGCTCGAACGCGTTGATGCAGGCCTCCACCAGAGCGAGTTTGACCTCGTCGATCTTATCGCGGGGCATCTCGATGAACTCGCCCACCGCCGCCGCCTGGGCCGTGGCGACGATCTCCATGTCCGGCGCGACCGGGATGGTCAGGGAGATCTCACGCGCGCCCGTCGCATCGAGGCTCATTTGGGCCGGTTCCCGCCGTGCCATCAGTCGCTTCCGCCGCCTTCCCTTCCGCGGTCGCCCTGACTCGATCGCGGCCGAGAGGATATCCCGCGTCCGGACCGGAGCGAGGCTGCTCGACCGGCACACCTGCCGGGAGATACGCGAAAGAAGGGCGCTGTCATGGGAAACGGCCTAGAACCGCAGGAAGAGCTGCAGCGAGCGAACCAGAACCGCGGGCACCCGGCCAGAGGAGAACAGGAGTGCCACGGCGGCGATCTCGGCGAAGAGAAGCGACCAGGCAACCGAGGGTGCCTGCGAAAGGTCGAGCGCGAGGGCCTGCACTCTTTTCATGTTCGTTCGAAGGAAGGAAGCGCAAGTCCCCTGCCAGAGATCGCGCGCCAGGCAGAACGGGGATAAACCCTTGCGCCAAAGGAGCTTGCGATGAGGCGGCCAGCGTATCAATCATCTCGGAGTATAGCGCCAATTCGATACATATCAAGCTTTAAGCATGATATTCGTATATATAAGCTATTTATTTAGAAGTATTTATACTAGAAGTGGGACTTATTGCTACTGTAGCTTATCGTCCCATCATCTTCTTGCGGTAGAGAGTGCGGCGGCTGATGCCGAGCAGTCTCGCGGCCCGGCTCTTGTTTCCGCCGGCCATCTTCAAAACTGACCGGATGTGACGCTCCTCAAGGGCCCGCAGGTTCGGAACGTCGGCCGCTTCCGCTCCCGAAGAAGCCTCGAACCTCGCGGGGGTCCGCGAGGGGAGCCACTGAAGGTCCTCCCTCCGGATCACCCCGCCACGGCAAAGCGAGGCCGCTCCCTCCAGCAGGTTCTCGAGCTCCCGGACGTTGCCGGCGAAGTCGTGCGAGAGCAGCGCCGCGAACGCGTCGCGATCGATCGTCGGGACTTCGCGCCCTTCCCGGGCGGCGAACCGCTCGAGAAAGTGGCGCGCGAGTCTCGGGATGTCCTCCCGGCGGTCTCGCAGCGGAGGGAGCGCAATCTCGACGACGCGCAAACGGTAGTAGAGGTCCTCGCGGAACTCCCCGCGAACGATCTTCTCCGTCAAACGGGCGTTGGTCGCGGCCAGCACGCGAACGTCGATCGGGATACGCTTCCTCCCCCCGACGCGCTCGATCTCCCTCTCCTGCAGGACGCGCAGGAGCTTGGCCTGTAGGGCCAGCGGCATGTCGCCGACCTCGTCCAGGAACAGAGTCCCGCCGCTGGCCGTCTCGAACCGGCCGGACCTCGCCTCGACTCCGGTCGCGACGCCCCGCTCGATGCCGAAGAGCTCCGATTCGAGAAGCGACTCGGGCAGCGCCGCGCAGTTGATCGCGATGAAGGGCTGATCGGCACGGTCGCTGCGCGCGTGGATCATCCGCGCGACCAGTTCCTTGCCGGTGCCGCTTTCGCCGGTGATCAGGATCGAGGTCCTCGACGGAGCGACGCGCCCGACCAGGTCGAGCACGCGTCGCGCCGCCGGGGAATCGCCGACGAAGAGGCGCCCCGCCGCCACGCGCCCGGTCTCGTCCAGGAGCCTGCGGTTTTCCTCCTCCAGGCGCTCACGCTCGCGCGTCAGGCGTTCCAGGTGGCGGCGGTTCTCGATCGCCATCCCGCAGAGGCCGGCGAGTGAGGTCAGGAAGCGCGCGTCTTCCTGATCGAACGCGGTCTGGCCTCCGCGGCGCTGCTCCTTGTCCGCCAGCACGAGAACGCCGACCGTCCGCCCTCCACCCCGGATGGGAACGCCGATCGCGGCCGAGACGGCACTCCGCAGAAACCGAAATTTCTCGCGGGCAAGCGCGGCATCGGCGGCGAGAAGATCCCGCAGGAAGTCGTCTTCCGCGAGGACGGACTCGGAGGGGCGGCGCGGGAACCCCACGCGCGCCTCGGCCCGGCGAGCGCCTCCTTCCCCGAAAGTCGCCAGGTACCCGCGGGAAGCATCCAGCACGCCGACGGCGCGGCCGAGGACGTCTTCGACCAGGGCTTCCTCGTCCGGAAGCGACCCGAGAGACAGGCCGGCGTCGTAGAGCGTCTCGAGGAGGAGGAGCTTGTGCTGAGTCTGGAAATCGCGATCCATCAGCGAGAAACCCGGGCGAGTGTTCTCAGCGGGGGACCTTCTGGTCCGCGGTGCCCCCGGAAGCGGCCAGGACTTTTTCGCGGCGCGCCTGCTCGACGACGAGCTCGAAGGGGCGCGAAGGGGCCCAGCTCGGATTCCATTTGTGGTTCTCGGCGAGCAGCTTCTCGGCCCGATCGAGATCTCCCTTGCGGGCGAGCAGCCCGGCGAGGATGGCCCGCCCCTCGTAGACCCAGAGCCGAGACTCGAAGCCGTCCCCGGGTCGAGGAGGGTTGATCAACGTTTCACAGAGAGCGATCGCCTCGTCGTTCTTCCCCTGCTTCGCCTTGGCCGCCGCCATCAGCATGTTCCACTCGGGGAAGTAGGGCTTGTAACCAGGATCGCTCTTCTGCTTATCGAACATCGCCTCCAGCTTCGGCCGGATCTCCGTCAGACTGCGCTCCGCGTCGGCGGCCCTCCCCTCCATCAGGTCGAGGGCGATTGCGGGAATTTCGCGGTGGGGATTGTCCTCTTTGCCCCTTGGCAGACTTTCGATCTCCTGAGCGATCCGGCGCGCGGCGGGCACGTCTCCGGCGAAGTAGGCGACTCGGAGCGCCGCTCCGAGATAGCCCGCCCGGCGCCCTTCAATCGAGGTCACCTTGGCCGCCTTCTCGTAGTTCTCGATCGCGCGGCCGGAATCTCCCTTCCCCTCGTAGGCGACGCCGAGATGGGCGAGCGAATCGAAGAAGTCCGGCTTCAGGCTCAGCGCCCGGTTCAGGTTGGCGATCGCCTCGTCGTAGCGGCCCGAATACGCCTGCACCTCGCCCAGACTATCGTAGGGATTGGCCTGGTCCGGGGCCATGAACTGATACTTCTTGAGGCTCTCCATGGCCTTGTCGTAATCGCCGCGCAACGCGTAGTAGTACCCGATCTGGTTGTAGACGGCCGCGTTGTTCGGATTGATCGCGAGAAGCCCGGAGTAGATTTCCAGAGCCCGATCGGCGTGCCCCTGGCTCATCTCGATGCCGCTCAAGACCATGGCGGCGTCCACGTCGTCCGGGTACTTCTCGAAGATCGTCCGCGCAATCTTGTTCCGCTCTTCGAGCTTTCTCTGGATTTCGGCGTTGGCCATCTCCACGAACATGCGCTCGCGCTCGCTCAACCGGCCGCGCAGCCGGCTGGCCCTCTCGATCAGGGAGACTGCCTGATCGTGATTGCTCAGGCCGGCCAGCCGTAGCATGGCCATCGCGAAGTTGGGGTCGAGAGCGAGGGCCCGCGCGAAGCCGACCTGGGCTTCCTTGAAGTAGTACCGCCGGAAGTTCTCGAGCCCATCCTGGTAGGCCCGGTACGCCTCGGCGGAGGACGTCGTGACCTCCCGCCGGTTCGTCAGGTACAGGGCCGCCAGCCCGCCCGCCACGAGCAGGAAGGCAATCGCGATCAGGGCGATGGCCCGGCGGGACTTCACACTCATCCGTTTCATGATACGGCCGGAATTCCCCCGGGTTTCAGGCAAAACCGTCCTCTTTCAGCTTCATTCGACCCTGAGGAGCAGAAACGTCATGTCGTCGTATTGCTCGGCCCCGCCCACGTGCCGGCGGATGTCGGCGAGGACTCCGTTGGCGAGGTCCTCCAGGCTCTCTCCCTTCCGAACGGCCAGGGATTGCATCAGCCTGTCCTCGCCGAAAGGGTTCATCTGCTCGTCCATGGCCTCGGAAAAGCCGTCGGTGTAGAAGAAGATCAGATCGCCGCGCTTAAGGTAGAGCTCCCGCGTGTCGTAGGGGACCTCCCGGAAGGCCCCCAGCGGAAGCCGGTGCTCGGGAGCATCCAGGGGCCGGGGCCCTCCGTCCCCCGACCGCAGAAGGATGGGGAGCGGCTGTCCGCCGATCGCGTAGCGGAGGCTCATCGCCTCGGGATCCAGCACGAAGTAGCCGAGGGAAACGAACATGCGCCGCTTGATCGAATAGATGCGGCGGTTGGATTCCTGGAAGAGGACACCGGGATCGCGGGTCGTCAGGGCACGGGAGTAGACGATCTCCTTGGAGGCGACCATCAGGAGCGAGGCCGGAACGGATTTTCCCGAGACGTCTCCGATCACGACGCCCAGGCACTTGTCCTCGAAGGGAATGAAGTCATAGAAGTCGCCTCCGACGACTTTGGCCGGAATGCTGCCGCCCAGGATTGTGAAGCCCGGCACGATCGGCACGGCTCGAGGCAGCAGGCTCGCCTGGATATCGCGCGCGATTTCCAGGTCGCGCCGGAACTCGGCCTGCCGGGTCATCTCGTCGTGCAGCAGGGCAGTCTCGATCGCCAGCGCAGCCTGATTGGCGAGGGTCGAGAGAAGGGCCCTGTCCTCGCGGTCGAAGTGCTCTCCGGACAGTTTCTCCTTGAGGGCCAGCACGCCCATCAGATGTTCCCGGTAGACCAGGGGCACCACAAGGCGGAAGCCTTCCGCGTTCAGACGCTCTCGAAAGTCCTGGCTCTCCTGATCCGCAAAAGAGAGCGAGAGCTCCTCCAGGGCGATGGGCTTGCCTTCCCGCCGCAGGAGGCGCCGCACCCCCGCCTCCGGAGAGAGACGATCGTCCTGCCTCCCCCGCCTCTCCAGGAACCCGTCCCGGTCCCGCAGCCAGATGGAGGCCTTTTCCAGGCGCATCGTGGCCGAGACGCTCGCCGTCAGGTAATCGGTGATCTTGCCCAGGTCGAGCTCGCCGGTGATCGCTTCGCTCATCTCGAGCAGCGCCGCCTGGTAGTCGAATTTCTCGCGGAAGAAGAGCTTGTCGAGGGGCGTCTGGAGGCGGCGCCGCACGAGCTCGAAGAGCGGAACGACGACGAGGAAGAACCCGAAGTTGAAGATCGGCGAAGCCGACAGCCTCTTGGCAAACAGGGCGTTGGCCGTCGCGATCGCCGCGATGTAGAGGCCGAAGAGAATGGCCGTCGTCCCGGCGTAGAGGAAGGTCCGCTTCACGACGAGACGGATGTTCATCATCTGGAAGCGCACGATCGCGTAGGCGAAGGTCAGGGGGATCAGGATCATCGGCACGATCCCGTAGAAGACGTAGTCGTCGTTGTTGAAGAGGGAGGGGAGGACGATGCCGAGCAGCACGAAAGGGGTCGTGCCGAGAATCGTCCCGACCAGGACGTGGAAGGCCTGCCGCCGCTCCCCGGGAACCTCGAGCGTGAAGGCGGAGTGCGCCAGGGCGAGAAGGCCGAGGATCAGGTAGTCTCCCAGGAGGACCCACGACGACAACGGCGCGCCCGACAGGATCGAGACATGGTGCCCCTGGAGCTGCCGGAAGACGTCGTAGAGAAAGACGACGGGCGGAATCGAATAGATCAGATAGAGGAGTTCCGGGCTCGCGGAGAGGAACTCCTGGACCCGCACCTTCCAGCGCGCCGGAGGCGTTTCCGACCACTCGTCCGCTTTCGCGAACGTGAGCCTCTTCGGGCGCGGAAAGATGAGGAAGAAGTGGAGGAAGACCGCGGGAAGCAGGAAGAGGCTCACGGTCCCGGTGTTCTGCACGAAGACATCGATCCACCAGTAGGAGGATGGGCGGAGGCGGCACACGAAGAAGAGCAGAAAGAGAACGCAGAGCAGGAAGAAGATCTGCGCCGCCCGGTCGTCGGGCCGCCGCCGGAAAACGAACAGGCCGATGAAGAAGAAGAGGAATCCGAGCACCGCCGTGTAAGCGTTGGTCGTTCCCCCGAGACGGATCGAGGTTAGCCGCACCTCGACGGTTAGCATCTCCCCCGCCGGCGCGACCGCGCTCGAAGCCATGACGCAGGGGCCGCGGCGCACAAGGTAGGACACGGTTTCGCCGATCCGGTGCCGGCGCAGCTCCCGGGAGGCGTCCGAGATCGACTTGACCAGGCGCGAACCGATACCGAGAACGCAGTCGCCGGACGTGATGCCCGCTCTCTGCGCCGGCCCGCCCGGAGCAACGCTGCGGACCTCGATCCCTCCGGTCCTGTAGGGCATCGGCACGATGCCGTCGTTGGGACGCGCGGAGAACATGTCCGCGATCGACGCCACCGCGATCGTCAGGCCGACCAGGCCGACCGCATAGAACCAACCGCGCAGAGAGCTCCCCCGCTCGGGCAGGTCCTCGCGCGGCGCCGCCGCTGTCATGGCCTCCATCGGTTTGGATACGTCCTCAAGAGCGGAATGTTAACGGGATAAGTCTCCGATATTCTTCTCCCGATGCCGTTTGTGACGTTCGAGGGGGTCGAGGGCTCCGGCAAGTCGACCCAGCTGCGCCTGGCCGCGCAGCGCCTGCGGGCGCTCGGCAAGGATGTGCTGGAGACTCGCGAGCCGGGCGGCACGGCCGTCGGCCGGACGCTCCGGGACATCCTGATGGACGCCGCCAACACGCGGCTCGATCCGGTGACGGAATGGCTCCTGCTCGAGGCCGATCGCCGCCAGCACGTCCGCGAGACGCTTCAGCCGGCACTGGCCCGTGGAGGTTTCGTCTTCTGCGACCGTTACTCGGATGCGACGGAAGCGTACCAGCAGGGGGGACGGGGCCTGGACCCGGACGCGGTACGGCTCGTGGATGCGATCGCGCGCGACGGCCTGATCCCGGACTTCACTCTTCTCTACGACCTGGATGCGAGCGCCGGGCTCGCCCGCGCCCGGCATCGCGACGAGGGCCGGTCCGGCCGCTTCGAGTCCGCGGACCTGGAATTCCACGAACGGGTGCGCGCGGCGTACCTGGCGATCGCGCGGCGCGAACCGCAACGCGTGGCCGTCGTCTCCTCGGACGCTCCGCGCGAGCAGGTCTCCGCGGCGACCTGGCGCCTTCTCGCGGAGCGCTTTTCCCTGTGACCGCGACAACTCTGCTCGAGCGCCTCGCCGTCCGGCCCGGGAACTTCCCCGGCTCCCTGCTCCTGACGGGATCGTCCGAAAAGCGTCTTCAGGGCGAAGCCCGCCGCCTGGCGGCCATCCTTCTCTGCTCCGGGGAGGATCCCGAGAGACGCTGCGACTCCTGCCGCCGCGTCCTCTCGGGAATCCATCCGGACTTGCTCGTCGTCGAGCCCCAGGGCGTTCAGATCCGGATCGACAGTATCCGCGAAGCGGTCGCCTTTGGCGCCGGAAAACCGTACGAATCCGAGCGTCGCGTGGCCGTCGTCGACCACGCGGAGCAGCTCGGCCTCGAGGCCGCCAATGCGCTGTTGAAGTCTCTGGAGGAACCCGGAAAGCACTTTCACTGGATCCTGACGACGGCGCGCCCGGAGGCGCTCCTGCCGACGGTCTGCTCCCGGTGCGTGGCCGTGGCTCTCGCGCGGCAGCCCCGCGCCGAGCGCGCGGCGAAATGGGTTTCCCGCGGTTTCTCGGAGGAAGACGCTACGGAGCTGGCGGGTCTGGAGCCGGCGGTCGAAGAGGAGGCGCCGGCACTGCTCGAGCAGCACCGAAAGTGGCGCGAGGACGTCCTGCTCGCAATCGGCGCAGGAATCTCGCAGCGCCGGGTCGCGCCGCTGCTGCTTCTCGCGGAGGCGCTCGCGCAGTCAGAACCGGACCGGGCGCGTCTCCTCTCCGAGCTTCTCGCCGACGCCGCGGTCGCCTCCGGCGCTTCGAGCGAGCTCCTCCGACACCGAGCTGTCGCCGCCGGAATCCGCGATCTTTCCCGGCGTCTGACTCCCGAGGCCCTCGCCCGCGCCGCCCTGAAAGCGGCGGACGCACCGACCGACAACCGGCGCGGGAACAAACGCCTGCACTACGAATCCGTGTTGCTCGAACTCCTGAGTGCGGGATCGAAGGACTGAGAGATTGAAGGACTGAGCGATTCGGCGCTCAATCCTTCAATCATCAATCGTCAAACCTCAATCACTGGCTGAGGGAGATCTCCAGTTTCCCCATCTCCCCTTCTCCGACTTCGACCTCGGCGGTTTTCTCCCGCATACCCGGCCGCGAGACGGTCACCGTGTGTTTGCCCGGTGAAACGGCGAGACCCCGCTCGAGGGAGTTCACCTCCTCCGCCGTCCCGACGAAACGGTTGTCCACGTAGACCGCGGCGTCCGGCGGCTGGACCGTCAACCGCAGGCGGGTTCTGACCGGCGTCACGGTGGCGTGGCTGCCGCGCCACTCGTCACCTGGCTGACCCTGCTGCGGCTGCGGAGCCGGCGCGGCCTGCGGAGGATAGGCTCCCGGTCCCGGATTCGGGTTCGGGTACCCTCCCTCGTTGCCTTGCGGCGGTGCGTAAGGATCCACGACGACGTTCGCTCCCTTGCGCTTGGCGAAAAACCTCTGGATCTCGCCTTCGAGCTTCGGGGGCTCGTATGAGCCGTACTGCTTCTGTCCGGGGATCTTGCGAAGGTTGTCCTTGAAGTCCAGGTACATCCCCCGTTGTGCGTCGACCTCCTTCGTCACCGACTCGTAACCCGGCAGGCGGAACTCGATCCGGTAACGCCCGGGCCCAAGGTAGAGGTAGTCCGGGTGCCCGTCGAAGTCATCGGCCGTTCCGATGTAGCGGCCGTCGAGATAGACGTAAGCCTCCTCGGGAGAAATATCCGTGTCGACAGCGGCCCAGCGGGCTGGCCCGTAGGGAGCGGAGTAGCCAGCGTACCCGGGATAGTAGCCCGGGCCGTACCAGCCCGGCCAACCCCAGCCCACGCCCCAGCCCCAACCCCAGCCGCCGCCCACGACCGTCACCCCGCCATGTCCGCCGCCATGTCCGCCGCCATGGCCCCCGCCATGACCCCCTCCGTGGCCTCCACGGCCGCCGCCTCCCGCCAGCATCGGGGAAGCGGGAAGCACCAGGATGAGCCCCAGAGCCAGCGAAAAAACCCAGTTGTGTCGCTTCATTGCAATCGCCTCCCGGAGGACTGAATAGCAAGACCAGGACCAGAGTAGCTCACCTGGGGTTGTGAGCAAGATGCTTCCGCATCAGGGACTTGCAGAGTCGCCGGCAAGCTCCTTCAGCGGACATATGACCCCGGAAAAGGTCACAGCGTCACCCCGAAGTGCCGGACGCCCGCGCCTCCTTGTTGGGCAAACCCCTCGCCTTCAGGGCTCGGCTCAACCCCCTCAGATAATCGTGCTGAAGGACCGAGTCGAGCGCCTTACGCCCTCCGGGAAGCTCCCATCGCTGGCAGAGCGATGCCCACGATCGCCGGAATCCTTCCACGACCGGCCCCGCCTCGCGGAACCGGAGCGCCTGAGGAACGGCCAGAAAATCGCCCAGCTCCGGATGCTTCTCGTAGAAGATCGCCGCGGCCTCGCCCGCCTTCTCCTGGCGGCGCCGGAACGAGGCGAAAGTGATGTCGTGGTAGTGGCGCGCGACCGCCGCCGGGCGGTAGAGGATTCTCATCCCCGTCCGCATCATCCGGTAGGCGATCTCGATGTCTTCCCAGGCGGCATGCGGGAACGTCGTGTCGAAGAGACCGGCAGCCCTGAGCAAGGCGCGCGGCAGGGAGATGTTTGAGGTGTAGAAGAAGTTGAAGGGGACCGACTCGGGATCTTCGATCAACCCGTAGCCGAACTGAAGGCCGTACTCGTTGATGTGATGGAGAAATGGAGTGACGCGGCGGTCGCGCGGCCAGGTCGTGTAGCCGAGCACCGCGACCGGATGCGGGCGTGGCTCCGCATGCGCGCGGGCGTGGACCGCGAGAAGACCGGCCTCCGGGACCGTGTCGTCGCCGAGGAAGAGAATCCACCGGCCCTTCGCCTCCTCCACGCCGCGGTTGCGGGCGGCCGCCGGTCCGGAGTTTTCCTGGCGGAAGAAGCGAAGGGGATAGGCGGGAGAGAGAGCGCTCAGCCGCGCGGCGGTCGAGTCACGGGAACCGTCGT
>DATIRW010000252.1:0-4874 GCA_035469365.1 Thermoanaerobaculia bacterium | reverse complement strand
GTGCCGCACATCGAGCTCGCGCGGTCCGCCGACCTGGTCCTCGTCTATCCCGCGACGATCAACATTCTCGGAAAAGTCGCTCAGGGAATCGCCGACGAGCTCATTTCGGCGCTCGTGCTCGCCAGTCCCGTGCCGGTCTTTTTCCTCCCCGTCACGAACACGGCGATGTGGCGGCACCCGGCCGTGCAGCGCAACGTCCAGAGGCTCCAGGAGGACGGGTACGCGGTGCTTCCTCCGCTTCCCAACATCGAGGTTGCCACCCGGGAGGGGCTCGCGGAAGTTCCCGAGCCGTTCCCGTTTCCCACCCTGCTGACCCGGATCTCGTCCGTGCTCGCCGGGCACTCGACCGACGGCTCCGTCCAACGCCGGGCGCCGGAGCCGACGGGCACGCCCTAGACCGTCCCCCGGGACCGCGGGGCCCCCCGGTCCGACTCGGACCCTCTCCCGGCTTCCTGGAAAAGTCGAAATAGGATGGCGCCCTGCCTAGAGGCAACTGCTAGAATCCCCGGCCGATGAAGAAGGAGGCGTATTCCGAAGGGGGATCGCGCGGCCTGCAACGGAACCCCAAGATCGAGGAGGCGCCGCTCCAAAAGGAGCTGATGCTGTTCGACCCGGAAACCTCCCAATTTTTCGTCCTGAACGGAACAATGGCGGCCATCTGGCGTGGTTGCCAGGAGAACTCGACCCCCGCCGACATCGTGGAACGCCTGACCCAGGAGTTTGAGGGGGTCGACCCGGCGGCTGCCGAGGCGGACGTCCGCCAGGCCCTGGAAGATTTGATCTCGAAAGGACTTCTGATTGACTTGGAGACGAAATCTCCCTAAGCTCACGCGAATTAGCCTCCGATAACGGAGGAAGGGCGAGACGAAGGAGGGCAGGAAGTATGGCGGAACTCCCGGTCAAGTCGGTCACAGAGTCGTCCAACCGCGAGGAACGGCCTCGCTACGAACCTCCCCGGATTCAGGTCCTGACGGAACGGGAGATCCTGAATACATTCCAGATCACCCAGGCGATGCAGACCTGGTGGATCGCGGGCTGCTAGAACCCGGTTCGGTTCGTCCCGACGCTTCGGCGTCCGAGCAGCAGCAGTCTGAGGACTGCGCCCCGATGACCTCCCCGGAAACCCTGACGCTCCTCGGAGTGACGATGGAAGTCTGCTCCGAGGATGCCCTGTTTCTGGAGGAGTTCGTCAGCATCTTCGGAGGTCGGGAGGCTCCCCCCACGTCCCCGCGCGGCTCCCTCTCGGTTCATCTCGAGAAGGACAGCGGCTGGGAAGGCTACGGACGGCTCCGGATCTCCGGAGATGGCCTCTCCGACCCGGCGGGTTTTCTCCTGGGCTTTTCTTCCCCCACCGTGCCGTTATGCCTGCTCGACTCTCCGGAGGCGGGGAGCGTTGCGCTGGGGCTGGCGAGTGATCCGGTTCCGGTCTTTCTCTTCAGAGGCGAGGAGTGTCTGTTTCGGAGAGTCCCACGGTGGCGCCGGATCGTTTCGCACTTCCTGTTCCTGCGCATGCTGCGCCTGCGTCCCGACGCGCTCTTCTTCCACGCGGCTTCGGTGGCGATCGCAGGGCGTGGAGCGCTGCTGCTCGGCCCGAAAGGCACTGGAAAATCGACCATGGCGCTCGCTCTCGCGGCCAGGGGACACGGATTCCTGGGCGATGAGACGGCCTGCTACGTTCCGGCCTCCGGAGAGCTCCTTCCCTTTCGCCGCCCGGTCGGGATCAAGCCCGGTCCAACGAGCGCGATCGTCCGTGACGCTCTCGCCCGGCTGCGCCCCACTCCGGACGAGGAGGGGCTCGTACGAGTGCCGATCGAGTCGCTCTTGCCCGTCTCGCCGGCGCGCCCCACGCCGTTGACGGCTCTGGTTTTCCTGTCCGGCTTCGGTTCGACGGCCGCGCTCGTCCCCAGGCGGGCCGGACGCGAAGAGCTGGCGTGCCTGCAACCGATCGCGAGCACGCTGGCGAACGTCCCGGCGACGCAACGGGTCTTCGAAATGGTCAGGCTGGTTTCCTCTCTCGCCTGCTTCCGGCTCGTTGCAGCGGACCCGGACGAAACTGCTAGACTTCTCGAGAAGGAGTTGGGGTCCCGATGAGTTTCTCAGTCCAGGAGCGTGGTCGCGCCATCGCCACATTTCGATTCGTCGAAGTTCGCCTGATGGAGATCGCCGCGGGCTGGACGCCGACGATCCCCGAGATGGAAGTCAAGGTCCTCTTCGGGCGCCACATCTGGGATTTCGCGCAGCACGCCGACGCCCTGGGCAAACGCACCTTCGAATTGAGGCTCCCGGAGCAGCATTCGCTTCCCCCCTCGGAACCTTTCGCCCAACTGCTCGAGGACGCCGCTCGCGTCGGCTCGACCTCGGAGCGGCTCGCGGTTCTCTACGACGTGCTGCTGCCGGGCCTGGAGCAGCGCTATCGCGAATACCTCGCGGGAACGGACACCCTGGTCGATGCTCCCTCCTGCGTCATCCTGGAGAGAATCATCGGTGACTACGCGCGGCAGCGCCGCGACGCGGACCGGCTGCGCAGCGAGATCGGACTGCCCGCCGCCGCGACGCACGACTTGCGCCGGCGCGACGCGGCCATTTCGACGATCGTTGCAGCGGCGGTATGAGCGCGATCGGCTTTTTCGAGACCGGCGGGTTGAAGCTTCGCGCGGCGCCGGCCCGCGACGCCTGTTTCCGGCTCGTTCTCTCCGACTCGGAGATGGAGACCTTCGAGGGCACGGGAGTGCTCGCGCGCCGGGAGTCGGTTCACCGGCACATGGCCAACGAGATCACGAGTCTCGACATCGCGGCCCAATGCCTCGTCGAGTTCCCCGACGCTCCGTGGGGACTCCGGATGGAGCTCGCCCGGCAGTGCTGGGACGAGTCGCGCCACGTCGCGGGACTCGCGCGAAGGCTCGGGGAGATGGGGGGAACCAAGGGGGAGTTTCCGATCTCCGTCTTCGAGTGGTCGATCACCTGCGCGATCGACAATCTCCCGGGGAGGCTGGCTGCGCAGAACCGGACGTTCGAGGCCGGGGCCATGGACGTCGTCGGGGGCAACATCACGGCCTGGCGCGAGGCCGGTGACGGCGCCACCGCGGACCTGCTCGAGGCGATCCTGGCCGATGAGATCCAGCACGTTCGATTCGCCAATCGCTGGTTGAAGAAGATCGCGGAGCAGGACCGGCGCGTTCTCCTGAAGCTCGCGATGGCGGTCCGTTGGGTGGCGCAGGTCAATGCGATGGTCGCGCAACTCAGTCCCGGCTCGGCGGAGCTTTCCGGCTCGGCCGCTCCCGCGGTCAACGTCGAGGACCGCCGGCTGGCGGAATTCTCCGACGACGAGATCCACGAGATTCTGAAGCAGGCAGGGTTCCGCTCGCTCGTGCCGGAATCGTCCCCGGCGAGCCGCTGATGCAGGCGCCTCTCGACCCGGAGCTCTTCGCGGAGAACCCCGAGCGGGATTCGCGTTTTTCCGTCAAAGACGTCTGGACCGAGATGGCCAACATCCCTCCGGAGGATCCGGCCGCGACCGGAGAGTTCTTCCACCGCCAGATGAACGAGGAGATCAACGGGCTCGAGATCTCCGCTCGCAATCTGGCCGATTTCCCCGCTGCGCCCTGGGAGCTGCGAATGGCGATCGCGCGGCAGTGCTGGGACGAGGCGCGCCACATCGAGATGTTCCGGCGCTGCTTCGAGAAGAGAGGAGTCCGCGTCGGCCAGTATCCCGTGATGAATTTCCAATACCGGATCCTCACCCGCATCGAATCGTTGATCGGACGCCTGACCGTTCAGAACCGCAGTTTCGAAGCGGCCGGGATCGACGCCATCCAGAGCGCGATTCTCGACGCCTCGGCCAAAGCCGGCGAGACCGATCTCGCGGAGCTCTTCGACGGGCAGCTCGCGGACGAGGTCCAGCACGTCCGGTACGCCAACGTCTGGGTCGATCGATTGAAGCGCCAGAACGGCTCCCGGGCGCTGCTCGACCTGGCCCGCGCGGTCTCGGCCGCGAACCGCGCTCTCCGCATCGTGGCGGGAGACGCGGCCACCTCGTATCCGATTGACGAAGAGCTCCGGCGCGAGGCGGGGTTCACCGAAGAAGAGATCGTGGCCGCGCGGGCTCTGCTCCCTGGCCGCTAGGTCCTCTGGCGTCCTCGGGTCTCGCCCCGGAGGGCCTCCGCCGCCCGCCGCTCCTGCGCAAACCGTCCCAGTCGACGATGAGCAGAAGCAACGGGAGGCCGAGAAAAACGACACCCAGGATCTGGAGGATGCCCAGGTGAACCAGCGCCACGCCGGGAATCGCGAAGCGCGCCGCTCGGGGAAAGACGAGGACGAGAACGAAGAGAAAGTCGAGGGCGAATCCGATGAAGACGCCCGCCCAGCAAAGCACGGCGCTCGCCGCGACGGGCCTTGACCAGGCCGGCGCCACCTCCGGGAGTATCAATCCGAGCACGAGGCCCTGGAAGTTACGCCCGGTGAACCAGCGCGGGCCCACCGTGAAGAGCTTGCTCATTCCGGAGAAGAGATACGTGAAGGCGAAGAGGAGCTGAATCGCGGCGAGCGGCAATCGGAATTCTGGAGAAGACGGCGCGCGCCACCGGGGCTTCCGGGCGAATGCGAGGAGCACCAGCGCAAGGACCGGGAGGGTCAGGCCACGGAAGAAGGGGCCTCCTCGCGAGGAGAAGATGTCCTCGAACGCCGCAAAATGGTAGATCAGGACGGCCATGGCGAGTCCGCCGACCCGGGTAAAGAGACCGAAGACGCCGGCCGCGAGAGCCATGAGTAGCAATGCGAAGAGAGCGCGCTCGATCGCAGGAGAGAGCCCAAAGACCAGGAAACGAATGGCGCGCGCGCGATCGACGCCGAACCAGAAGGCCCGCGGCCATTCGAGC
>DATIRW010000251.1:0-4874 GCA_035469365.1 Thermoanaerobaculia bacterium | reverse complement strand
TTGCGGACTGAGTGAGCGGACTGGGGGACTGAAGTAGCCCTCGCCCGGTTCCCACATCTCCCCGTCTCCCAGTCACTTGGTCGAAGCCGGGGCATCCGGCGCGATTTGCTTTCATTGGGGCATTCGAGTAGACTGTGTGTCTTCTCGTATCGCTCGCCTTTCTCGCACGCTTTCCGCGCTCGCAGAATTCCGACGAATCTCACGGGAAGTCGGGTTCGGTCGAGCGGCGCGACAGGGCCCGGGAAATCAAACGCCGGATGAGGACTCTGTTTCGATGAAACTGTACGTCGGTAACCTTCCCTACACCACCAGCGAAGAGGATCTTCGCACCCTGTTCTCTCAGTACGGCACTGTCGAGTCCGTGGCGGTCATCACCGACCGCGAGACCGGACGATCCAAGGGCTTTGGATTCGTCGAGTTTGCGGACGACAACGAGGCCAAGAACGCCATCTCGGCCCTCTCGGGCCAGGAGTTCAGCGGCCGCGCGCTCACCGTCAACGAGGCCCGTCCGAAGACGGGTGGCGGCGGCGGGGGCCGTGGCGGATACGGCGGCGGAGGCCGCGACCGCTACTGATCTCTTCGATCAGCCATGCCTTTTTGGGGGGCTTCGGCCCCCCTTTTTCTTTCCGGTGGATTCGATCCGGCCTCGTTCTTGCAACAGTCGGGCGAAGCCGCGTGAGGAGGAGAAGAACATGCCGCCGAAGAAGAAGGACACCAGGAAGAGCGTTTCCCGGGGTGATTTCTTGAGCGACGTCGAGGAGTTGCGCCGGCGCGCGCGGCAGCACATCGGCGATGGCGCCGTCACGGCCGGGTACGGGGCCGATCGGGAGAAGGTCATCGCCGTCCTGAACGAGGCCCTCGCGACCGAGATCGTCTGCATCCTGCGTTACAAGCGCCACTACTTCATGGCGACGGGCATCCACGCCAACGCCGTCGCCCAGGAGTTCCAGCAACACGCCACCGAAGAACAGGGCCACGCGGATCGCATCGCGGGGCGGATCACGCAGCTCGGTGGCGCGCCCAACTTCAGTCCCGATGGCCTCTCTTCGCGCAGCCATTCGGAATACGTGGAAGGGGACTCTCTCGTCGACATGATCCGGGAGGACCTCGTGGCCGAGCGGGTCGCCATCGAGTCCTACAGCGAGATCGTCCGGTTCCTCGGAGAGCGCGACGTCACGACGCGCCGGTTGATGGAGGAGATCCTCGAGAACGAAGAGGAGCACGCGGACGACCTGAGAGATCTTCTCGCCACGCTCGATCCCACGCGCCCGGCGGATTAGCCTCCTTAACGATCGAATCGATTGCGGCCGCCCCGGAGCCGTCGTCGGTTAGCGCCGGCGAACCCGGCGCTGCCTACTGCCGGGGGTCTGCCTTCGGTGGACGGCTACCCTGCGTCGGCACGCGCCGGCCGGCCGCAACAGTCGAAACCGGCCGGCGTTGAGGGTTCCTCGCAGTCGCACTGAGGTGCCGGTCGAGCTCTTCCATGCTCGTCACCCATCACCTCCTTCGGGAAACGCCGCCGCCTCCGGGGCTCTCAGTCCGGCCCTCTCGGATCTTCGCGGCGTTTTTCGCGCTGCTAGACTCGCGGCATGTCCGAGGTTCGGCTCGAGCACTGGAACGACGCCGACGGTCCCTTGAACGAGAAGCGGATGATGGGACTGCTCGATCGCGAAGGCTACGAGGTCGCCGTCTACGCCTATCGCGAGGGAACGGTCTTCGCCGAGCACGCCCACTCGCAGGAGAAATGCGATGCGGTCCTGGAAGGAATCCTGCGGATTACAGTCGCCGGCGCGGCGTACGATTTGAAAGCGGGCGACCGCCTCTACCTGCCCGCCGGAACGCGCCACGGCGCCGAGGTCGTCGGCCGCAAGACCGTCCTGTCTCTGGACGGCACGAAGTGGTGATCCGGGGCTCTCGCGCCTGGTCCGACTGAGCCGGCCTATCGGTCTCCATCCGGGCGCCCTTCTTTTTCGGCGCGTTCTTCGAGCCTCGTCAGGTACTCCATGAGGCGGTCGAAGGCCTTTTGCCGCTCGCCGTGCGTCTCCGCCGTGACGTTGGGCGAGCGGCGCGCGAGCAGATCGCGCGACCATTGCAGCGCGTCGATCTTGAGAGACATGTAATCGGTACCGTAGAGATTGGAAGGAAGACTCTCCGGATTGCTCTCCCGGAGCGCGCCGGCGAGCGATCGAGCTTCAGCGTCCGACAGCTCGAGCCGCCTCGGGCTTCCGTAGCCCCCCCGGGCGAGCGGACGAACGAGAACCTGGCGTCCTTCCACCTGGAGGAGCCAGCCGCCCGCGGTGGCGTCCGGCTGTTCCTGCCTGCGTACTGCTGTCAGGCGCAGGACCTCCGGCGCGAGGGCGCCGGTCGAGAGCTTCGCGAGCGCGTCGGCGAGGCTCGACGCGGTGACGCCCGTCTTTGCCCGCTCGCCCGCGAGGCCGAGGATCCTGGACGCCAGCCCGGAGAACGCGTCCGACTGTTCGCCGTCGGCAAGCTGCACGACCTTCTTCGTCTTGCCGGCGATCGACACCTCCATCATTCCGTGGAGCCTCGGGAGATCGCCCGCTTCTCCGAGTTGAGACGACATCGCGCCGAAGCGCGCCTGGTTCAAGGCGCTCGCGATGGACGAAACGTCGGTTCGGGAGAGCCGAAGCTGGGCACTGTCGTTCCAGATGCCGACCCCGTTGCCGAAGAGCCTGGCCGAAGACCGCTTGCGCCCCTCGGCCCAGATCACTTCGATCCGCAGCGTTTTCGGATCGCGCTTGCCGGCGGCGAGCTCCGCGAGCGGCTTGCCGATCTCGTCTTTCGAGGGATCCTGACGGGTACGGCGTTCCGGCTCCGGGAGGAGCCCGGGAACGGGCCCGGCGAGCAGAGCGGCAGAAAGCGCGGCCGCGGCGACTGTCTTTTGCATCGGGATCCTTTCCGGCCTATTCCTTCATCGTCCCGGCTTCCGTGTCAACGGCGAGGATATCGTCGGATGGTTGCACGCGGGCCTTTCCTGGAACCGCGAACGCCGGGGAGAGGTTCGCGGTACACTCTCGCGCCATCGGAGGAGGCTCGATGCGCTACACGGCCGGGGAGCGCGAGGCCCTGATCAAGCGCTACGAAGAAGGTCCGACGAGACTTCGCGACGCCTTCGCGAAAGTCCCCCGCGAGGCCTGGAAGTGGCAGCCCGAAGCCGGGAAGTGGTCCGTCTACGAGGTCGTCTGCCACTGCGCCGACGCCGAAATGAATGCGGCCGCGCGCATCCGCTATCTCGTGGCGGAAGAGAAGCCCGTGATTCCTGGATTCGACCAGGACCGGTGGGCGAAGGTCCTCGACTACCACTCCGCGAAGATCGAGCTGGCGCTCGCGGCGGTGGACGTCATGCGGGCGCACACGGTCAATCTCCTGCGCCAGCTGCCGGAGGAGGCGTGGGCCGCGGAGGGCACGCACTCCGAGTCCGGCCGCTACACGGCGGAAGACTGGCTGACGATTTACGCGGAGCACCTGGAGAAACACGCGAGGCAGATTGAGCGTAACCTCGAGGCCTGGCGAGCGGAGCAGACGAAACCGAGCTGAGCCGGCGTCCGGCTCTCTCGAGGATGGGCGGAGCGTCGTCGTGTTGAAGGGTTTGCGGCAGGAGGAGTGCCCCGGGGCATGGTCGTAAGCATTACGTCATGAAGTGAGATGGTCCCGGTCTCAACGAGAGGGCGTATCCGGCAGAAGCGGGAGGGCGCGAGGCCCTCCCCTACAGCACGGTGGGAAGAGAAGTGAGGAGTTCGTCGCCGAGGCGGGCAGCCTCGTCCAGTAGCAGGATGAGGTCGTCGCGCGTCGTGCGGAAGTTCACGATACAGACGCGCAGGGCGGCGCGGCCCTTCAGGATCGTCGGCGCGAGAAAGAAGGATCCGCTGCCGAGCAGGCGGTTGGCGATCCGCCTGTTGAGGTGGTTGAGGTCCTCGTCTGACAGGGAGAGGCCGACCGGGCGGTAGCGGAAGTTCGCAATCGAGAGGACGGTGGGCGCGAGCCTCTCGAAGTCTGCGCGGCGGTCCACCTCCTCAGCGAGAAAGTGCGCAAGATCCACATCGTTCTCGATCGCGCGGGCGTAGCCGCGGCGTCCGTGCGTCTTGAATCCCATCCAGACCTTCAGCGCCTTGAAGCTTCGCGACAGCTCGACGCCCCGCTCGGCGAACCAGGCCGGGCCGGGGAAGGGAGACTCCGGATCCGTGGCGAGATACTCGGGGAACTTGCGAAAGGTGGCCGAGAGCCGGCCCGGCTCCCTCACCAGGACCGCTCCCGCCTCGTACGGCACGTACAGCCACTTGTGCGGGTCCGCGGCGATGGAGTCGGCTCGCTCCATTCCGGCAAAGAGCGGCGCGAGCCTGCCCGAGAGCCTCGCCATCGCTCCGTACGCCCCGTCCACGTGAAACCAGAGGCCCTCGCGGCGGCAGAAGTCGCCGATCTCTTCGAGCGGATCGATCGCCCCCGTGTTGACCGTGCCGGCGTTGCCGACGACGATCGCCGGCGCGAAGCCCTCCCGGCGGTCCGCCTCGACGGCGCGCGCGAGCAGATCCATTCGGATACGGAAGCTCTCGTCTGTTTCGATCTTCCGAAGCTGCCGCGTGCCGATTCCGAGGAGATCCACGGCCTTGTCCACGCAGTGATGGACCTGGTCCGAGGCGTACACCGTCAGGCGCGGCCGCCCATCTCCCGCGAGGCCTTCCTCGCGCACGTTGCCCGGTGTCATGGCGCGGCGCGCCGCCGCGAGCGCCGTGAAGTTGGCCATCGAGCCGCCGGAGACGAGGATCCCCTCGGAGGTCTCGGGATAGCCGAGGAGCTGCGCGATCCAGCTCATCACGCGGTTCTCGACGTGGATCGCGGCGTGATCGCCTCCCCAG
>DATIRW010000250.1:0-5092 GCA_035469365.1 Thermoanaerobaculia bacterium | reverse complement strand
ATCGTCTGGGGCGGCTACGACGGGATAATCAAATTCAACACCGGCGCGCAGTACACCATTCTCTCCCTGTACGTGAAGAATTGACCCGGAGAGCCGGAATCCTTCTGGCCTGCCTTCTCTCTGCCGCGAGCGGCCTCGCGCTCTCCGTGGCCGCCCGCGTGGACTATGAGCGAGCGGTCGAGCGCGCTCGTTACCAGTTCGGTATCGGCAACACGAGACCCTTCGACGAGGTCTATCCGCGCTCCGTCTTCGAGAAGCGCGTCGAGCGGGAGATGGTGGAAGAGCGGGCTCTGAAGAACGTCTTCGGTCTCACGGTGACGCCGGACCTGCTCGCGCAGGAGTTCGAGCGAATCGAGAAGAGCACGAAGGCGCCCGATCAATGGGAGGCGATCAAGAAGGCGCTCGGTGACGACCGGCGATTGATCGAGGAGGTCTTCTGCCGGCCCCTGCTGGTGGATCGTGCGCTGAGGGCGAGGTTCGCCTTCGACCAGAAGATCCATGCCGGGCCGCACCGGAAAGCGCGGGAGGCGCGAGCGGCGTTTCTTGCCGGCAAGCCGGTTGCCGGGGCGAAGGTCGTGCTGCTCAACCGCAGGAGCGAGCCGGCGCCAACAACAGACGAGTTGCTCGGCAAGGCAAAGGAGCAGGCGGCTCTTCCTCGCGTTCTGTCGCCTCAAGAAAAGACGCCCGAGGACGCGCCCGTCTTCCCCGATCCGGAAGTGGCGGCCGTCCTGGAGAAGGAGCTGAAGCGCCCGGGCGACGTGACGACGATCCTGGAGGAGCGGGACCGTTTCGAGGTCTTCCGGCTGATCGCCGTCACCGGCGAGTCATGGAAAGTCGACGCGGTCCGCTTTCCGAAGGTCAACTTCGATTCGTGGCTCGAGGAAAGAACGCGGCAGGATTCACTCCGATAACGGCCTTCGTCGAGACTCAGTCGTCGTTCTTCTTGTGCCTGGCCTTTTCGGCGACGGAACGGAGGAAGCCGCCGGACAGCGTGCCATGGATCGAGACGGATTCGCCGTCACTCGAGACCGTGAACTTGCGCAGCATCGAGACCAGCTCCGGCGACTTGTCCTGCACCGCGAGCCGCCACATGGCCATCAACCCGCGCAGGGAGTCTTCCAGGAGCTGCCGCGTCTCAGCGTCGCTGGCGAGGCCGGTCGCGGAGAGCTCCAGGGCGTCGCCGCGCGCCTTCGCCTGGACCGCGACCAGGGACACGGATTTCATCGCGCCCATCAGGGCCATGGCCGGTTCATCGCCGGCCTCCGCGGAGGCGTGGACATGGGCGCTGCGGCGCGCGACCGACGGGTAGCGCGTTACGTCCACCAGGGCCCACAAGGAGGCGTCCCGGTCCACGCGTTTCAACTGGCGGCCGAGACCCGTTCCGGACGCGAAGCCCGTGCCGCCCGACCGCCGGTCCGCGAGGGCCTGAATCACGGCCGACTCGGTCCCGGCGATGACAAGGCTCGAGCTCACGAAGGCCGCCGCGCCCCGTTGTTCCTCATCGTGGCCGTGCTTCTCGGGGAGCAGGAAGTAGTCTCCCGCGGGCGTGGACGTACGCACGGCTCCGCGGTTCACGGCCGCGGCGGCCAGGCGCGCAGGATCGAAGCGCCCTTCGAAGAGAGCGAGCGTCGGCGAACCGTGCTGCCCCGAGGACGGCCTTGCCGCGATGACGACGGTGTCCACGTCCTTCTTCGGGTCGAGCTGCGCCTCCTCCAGGAACCGGGCCCCGTCTCCATCCGCCGTCATGTGGTCGGCGCCTGAGAACAGCCTGCCCGCCAGAGGACTCTCGCGCAGGTCGCTCAAGCGGATGACCGCCACCGAGGCGGCGTCGGCGGGAACGAGCGAGAGCAGGTCACTGCCGGAGCGCGAGGCCGCGGCGAGCGGGGCGGCCGCGCAGAGCGCGAGCGCGCCGAGGGCCGGGACGATTCGCGAAACGAGTCTGGAGGTCCTCATGTCAGAAGTCCTTTCTGGAAAAGAGCCAGCAGGAAAACGCGAGCGCGGCCAGGCCAAAGAGCGCGGTCGAGCCATAGATGGCGAAGAGATCCGGCACGACGGCGACATGCCGGAACGCCCGGCCTCCCGAGACCTGCTCGACCGTCGCCCGGCCGAGCTCCGCCGTCTTCGGGAAGACCCAGTAGAGTCCGTTGACGAGCTTTGCCGCCCACTCGGCCGACATGGCCGCGGCGATCCTGTTGTGCGCGGCGAGAATCGCGGCGAGGAAGAAGACGGCGTAGGTCGCCATCAGGGACACGCCGGTCGAGGACGTCACGACTCCGATCAGAAAAGCGAAGGCGAGGAGCGCGGCGATCGTGAACAGGATCGTCACTCCTCCGAGCAGGAAGCGCGCGTGCACGACGTGCGTCTTCCAGATGATGATGAGCCAGATCGAGCCGATGAGATACAGGAGGTTCGCCGCGGCCAGGAGCATTCCGCCGCAATAGCGCGACAGGAGGAGTGCGACTCTCCCGACCGGTCGCGACAGGTAGAGGTCCACCGTCCCCTTCTCCTGCAGCCGGGGCACAAGGTGCGCGGTCGCGAAGAGCGCCAGAAATGTGCCGACGAGATAGAGGAACCCGGAGAACCCCGACTCGAAGCCCAGGACGAGACGATCGATGTCGATGGAACTGCGCCCCATCTCGACCGTCTGGCCGAAGAGCTTGACGCCGGCGAGAGCGCCGTTGACGACGTCGAGGTTCACCGCCAGGGCGAAGATCAGGATGAACAGCGAGGAGAGCGCGAAATACGCGATGAGCGTCCAGCGCGCCGCCGCCTCACGGAAGACCTCCTCCACGCTCGCGGCCCAGGCCCTCATCAGTTCTCCTTGCCCGCGTCCGGCTGGGCCCGGACGAGATCCACGAAGACGTCTTCGAGGCTCGAGCGCACGGGCGTCAATTCCTCGAGCTGCCCGCCGCCGGCGCGCAGGCGATCCACGACGGCGTTCAGGTGGGCGACGTCGCGCGCGGTCAGGTCGAAGTGGCCATTGACGCGGTCGACCGCGGCTCCAGTCCTCCGCAGCTCGGCAAGTAGCGCGTCGTCCACGCCGGAGGCGACGAGCTTGTAGCGCGACGTGACCGCCGTCAGGTCCTCGATCCTTCCTTGCGCCGCGACCGATCCCTTTCGCAGGACGGCCACCCGGCCGCAGATGAGCTCGACTTCCGATAACAGGTGCGAGTTCAGGAGAATCGCCCGGCCTCGCGCCGCTTCCTCCTGGAGCAGGTCGCGGATCTCGCGGCGGCCGACCGGATCGACTCCATCGGTCGGCTCGTCGAGCAGGAGAACGTCCGGCTCGTGCACGAGCGCCGCGGCGATTCCGAGCCGCTGGGTCATGCCCTTGGAGAACTTCTTGACGCGCACGTCGGCCCAATCGGCGAGGCGCACCCGCGCGAGCAGGCTCGGAATCCGGCGGCGGAGGTCCTCCATCTCGACATTCGACATCCGCCCGAAGATCGAGAGAGTCTGCCGGGCCGTCAGGTACCCGGGGAAACGGTGCCCCTCCGGCAGGTAGCCCACGCGCCGGCGGCTCGATGGATCTCCGGCGGGAATCCCGAAGATCGAGGCTTCGCCACCGGTTGCGCGAGTCAGGCCCAACAGGATCTTTACGGCCGTCGTCTTGCCCGCCCCGTTGGGTCCCAGCAGGCCGAAGACATCGCCCGGCTCCACCCGCAAGTCGATTCCGGCCAGTGCTTCCACCCGCCGGCCGCCCAGACCGGACCGATACACCTTACGAAGGCCGCGGGCTTCGATGGCAGACATCACTGGTACAAACGTAGAACCGGGGTGGAATGTTCAGGTACGGGAAGGTGTCAGGCGAAATGCAGGTGCCAGGTGTCAGGGGTCAGGGGTCAGGTGTTCCCGGAGACCGGCTCTCGTCCCTGAAACCTGATACCTGACACCTGAAACCTGCATTCTCCCTGACACCTGTTCCCTGAAGCCTTTCCCTGCTACGACTTCTTCGCCGGCGGCTCGGCCCCTTCCGACCACGGGGGCGCCACGCCGTTCATCCTCGCGTAGGCGATCGACTGGCCCAGGTGCTCGTGCATGTGATTGAGGATCGTGACGAGCAGCGCGCGCTCGGTCACCTCGCGTCCGCCGAAGATCTTGACCTTCTTGTCGAGATCGCCGTCGGTCATGTTGGCCGCGACGCTCTTGACGCGGTCGAAGCTCTTCTTCATCGTTTCGATGACCTTCGCCTTGTCGGTGACGGTCTTCTCCATGTCGCGCGTGATTCCCTCCGGGACCTTCACGCCCAGGAACGAGGGGATCAGGAAGTTGCCGCCGGCCACGTGAACGTACACCTCGCTGACGGATCGGATGCCGGGCGCCGGCCGCCACGAGTATTTCTCCTGAGGCATCGCGTTGGCGAGATCCGTCAGCTTCTTGCCGACGCTGTCCACCTCGGCGATGAACTCCGCGCGGATCCCGGACGGCGCGGCCGCCGGCTCGGCCCCGCGCGACGACAACGCCACTCCCCCCATTAGGACGGCGAGGACCCCCAGCGAAATGAATTGACGCCTCATCACGTCTTCCTCCTTGTCTCAACGACAACTTTGAACGCCTATTATCTCCCCGCCTGATACCTGAGACCTGAAACCTGCTCCCGTTGGCGTGCCCTTTGCGAGAGCGGCAGGCTCATGGCCGATGTTCGTTCATCGAAGCGTTCGGGGGACCGCGGCGCGCCGTCGTCGAGGCGGTTCTGGATCGTCCTCGTCTTCGCCGCGATCTCCATCGCCGTCGTCTCCTGCATCGGCATCCATGTCGTCGTCTCGACGCGCCTCCTCCGCAAATGGGTCAACACCGATCCGGAGACCCTCCTCCTCGACTACGACACGGCGTCTTCCTGGATGCCCGGAGAGATCCGCGTCCGCGGGCTCCGCGTGCGCGGCAGCGATCCCAACGTCCAGTGGTTCTTTCGGATGGAGAAGGCGACGATTTCAGTCTCTCTCTTCGACCTGCTTCACAAGCAGTTCCATGCGACCCGCGTTCGCGCCGAGGGCCTCGTGTTCCGCCTGCGCGAGAAGCAGAAGAAGAGCGAGACGTCGTCCGCGCACGCCGCGCGCCTTCCACCCATCCCGGGGTTCTCCGATCCGCCGCT
>DATIRW010000249.1:0-3256 GCA_035469365.1 Thermoanaerobaculia bacterium | reverse complement strand
GAAGCTCTTCGCGGGGAGGCACGATTTCGCCTCGTTCTGCGAGAACGCCGAAGGGCAGACTTCCACCGTGGTCGTCGTTGAGAAGAGCGAGATTCTCGACTGGGACCGCGAGATCCACTACCGCATCGAGGCATCGCACTTCCTCTGGAAGATGGTGCGGCGCCTCGTGGGCACGCTCGTCGAGGTCGGACGCGGGAACCTCGACGCAGCGGATGTCGAGAGACTCCTCAGCCGGAAGTCCGGCGAGCCCGCGAAATGGACCGCGCCGCCATCGGGCCTCTTTCTCGAAAGAGTGACCTACAAACAGTAGCGGCTAGAGAACGTCCGCGGCTCCCATCGCGCGCGTGAAGGAGTTCGCCCAGATCTCTTTGAGCGCTCCGACACTTTCGTCGAGCAGGACCTTTCCCCCGGTGGCAATCCGAAGCCTTTCCCCACCGGTCCGGCCGGCCAGCTCGAAAGGAACCGTGAGCCGCTCCGCCTCGGAGCGAATCGCGGCCTCCTCGTCCGGTCCGAAGGCGACGAGGACCCGTCCCGCCGTCTCGCCAAAGAGCAGCGCGGAGGGGCGAAGCGTGGAATCGAGCGCGACCTCGGCGCCCACGCCTGAGCTCATCGCGCACTCGGCCAGGGCGACCGCCAGGCCGCCGTCAGAGAGATCGTGAGCGGAGGCCAGCCGCCCCTGCTCCGCCAGCCTCGCGAGCAGCTCGATAAGGCGCTTCTCCGCCGCGAGGTCCACCTCCGGACAGGGTCCTTCGTCGCGCCCGCGGATGACGCGAAGAAACTCGCTCCCGCCCAATTCGTCCCGAGTCCGGCCGAGAAGGGCGATCGTGTCGCCTTTCCGCGCGAACGGGAGGCGAACGTGCCTGCCGACGTCCTCGAGCAGTCCGACCATGCCGATCGTCGGCGTCGGCGGGATCGCGCGGCCGTCGGTCTCGTTGTAAAAAGAGACGTTGCCGGAGACGACCGGGATCTCCAGGGCGCGGCAGGCGTCGGCGATTCCTCGCACCGCGGCCTCGAACTGGCCCATGACCTCCGGCTTCTCGGGGTTCCCGAAGTTCAGGCAATCGGTGATCGCGAGCGGCCGCGCTCCGACGCAGGCGATCGAGTGCGCCGCCTCCGCGACGGCCAATGCCGCGCCGCGGTAGGGATCGAGAGCGCAGAAGAAGGGATTGACGTCGCACTTCAAGGCCAGGGCCTTCGTGGTTCCCTTGATCCGCACGACCGCCGCGTCGCCCCCGGGGCGCTCGACCGTGTTCGTGCCGACCATGTGGTCGTACTGCGTCCAGATCCAGGACTTCTCGGCCACGTTCGGGCCGGCGAGGATGCGGCGCAGGCAGTCGCCGTAATCCGGCGGCTCCGGCTCGTCCGGCCACAACGGCGAGGGGGCCGGCGCGGGGGCGGCTCGCGGGCGGTCATAGAGTGGCGCCTCGCTCGAGAGCGGCTCCGCGGGCAGATCGGCAACGATCCTGCCTTCGAAGAAGAGGACGACGCGGCCGGAGTTGGTCACTGTCCCGATCTCGGCGGCTTCGAGGTCCCATTTGCGGAAGATTTCGAAGACGCGGCCGAGCCGGTCGCGCCGCGCCACCAGCAACATCCGCTCCTGCGATTCCGACAGCATGATCTCGTAGGGCGTCATGCCGGCTTCGCGCACGGGAACCTTCGAGAGATCGAGCTCGATCCCGCTCCCGGCCCGTCCCGCCATCTCGAAGGCGGAGGAGGTCAGGCCGGCCGCGCCCATGTCCTGGATCCCGACGACGGCGTCGGTCTCGAAGAGCTCGAGGCACGCCTCCAGCAGGAGCTTTTCAGTGAACGGATCGCCCACCTGCACGGTCGGCTTCTTCTGCTTCGTCTCGTCGCCGATGAATTCCTCCGAGGCCATCGTGGCGCCGTGGATTCCGTCGCGCCCGGTCCGGGAGCCCACGTAGACGACGGGATTGCCGGGCCCTTCCGCGCGGCCGAGGAAGATCCGGTCCCTGCGCACGATCCCGACGTTCATCACGTTGACGAGGATGTTGCCGTTGAAGCCGGGGTGGAACGTCGTCTCTCCGCCGACCGTCGGGATCCCCATGCAGTTGCCGTAGCCGGCGATCCCGCGAACGACCCCGTCCACAAGGTGCCGCATCCGCGGCGCATCGAGCGAGCCGAAGCGCAGCGAGTTCAAGGAGGCGATCGGGCGGGCCCCCATCGTGAAGATGTCGCGCAGGATTCCGCCCACGCCCGTCGCGGCTCCCTGGTATGGCTCGATGAAGGAAGGATGATTGTGCGACTCCATCTTGAAGGCCGCCGCGAGCCCGTCGCCGATGTCCACGATGCCCGCGTTCTCTCCCGGCCCCTGGATGACCCGGGGCCCGGACGTCGGGAACTTCTTCAAGTGAACGCGAGACGATTTGTAGGAGCAGTGCTCGCTCCACATCGCGGAGAAGATTCCGAGCTCCACCAGGTTGGGCTCGCGGCCCAGGATCTTCAGGATGCGGGAGTACTCCTGCTCCGACAGGTTGTGTTCCGCGATGAGCTCGGGGTTGATCATGAGAGAAGTCCAAAGTCCAAAGTCCAAAGTCCAAAGTAGCCCGGCGTCTCCAACGTCGGCGTTCTACCTTGGACCTTGGACCTTGGACCTTGGACCGCGCCTGCGGTTCCGTCAGTGGGTGGCAAGCGCATGGACAACCGACTCGAACATTCGCCGGCCGATGTCGTTGCCGAGCAGGCGCTCGGAACAGCGGTCGGGGTGCGGCATCAGGCCCACGACATTTCCTTCCCGGTTGGCGATCCCCGCGATGTTGTCGGATGCGCCGTTGGGGTTAGCCGCTTCGTTCACGCGGCCCTCGGCGTCACAGTAGCGGAACACGACGCGGCCTTCCCGGCGCAGCTCTGAGAGCGTCTCCGGAGGCGCCGTGTAGTTCCCCTCGCCGTGCCCGATCGGCATGCGGACGATCTGACCCGGCTCGTACAGGCGGGTGAAGGCGGTTTCCACGTTCTCGACCCTCATGAAGACGTCCCGGCAGATGTAGCGCAGCGTCTTGTTGACACGCACCGCGCCGGGCAGGAGCCCTGCCTCGAGCAACACCTGGAACCCATTGCAGATGCCGAGCACGGGGCCGCCGGCCTTCGCGAATTCCGCCACGCTCTCCATCACCGGCGAGAACCGCGCGAGCGCTCCCGCCCGCAGGTAGTCGCCGTACGCGAACCCTCCCGGCAGGATGACCGCGTCGGCTCCCTTGAGCTGCGTGTCCTTGTGCCAGACATACTCCGCCTCGCAGCC
>DATIRW010000248.1:0-6447 GCA_035469365.1 Thermoanaerobaculia bacterium | reverse complement strand
TCCGCGATGGGAGTCCTCTTGAACGAGGGGATCGGCGACACGATCCGCGTCTCGCTGACGCCGCGCCCCGGCGGCGACCGCCGCGAGGAGGTCTACGCCGCGTGCGAGCTGCTCCAGTCGCTCGGCATCCGCTCCTTCGCGCCGTCGGTCACCGCCTGCCCCGGCTGCGGCCGCACGACTTCGACGACCTTCCAGGAATTGGCGGAGCGAATTCAGGGCTACATCCGCGACAAGATGCCGGAATGGAAGACGCAGTACGAAGGCGTCGAGAACATGACGCTCGCCGTCATGGGCTGCGTCGTCAACGGCCCCGGCGAGTCGAAGGCCGCCTCGATCGGAATCTCGCTCCCAGGCACCGGCGAAGAGCCGCACTGTCCCGTCTACATCGACGGCCAGCACTTCACGACGCTGAAGGGCACGTACGACGAGCTGGCCGTCGCCTTCCGCGCCCTCGTGGACGACTACATCGCCACGAAGTACCCCCGCCGCCAGCCCGCTCCCGCCATCCCCGTGTGACGCCGGGCGTCCGTCGCGGGGAGAGGTCAGTGGGCCTTGGATCCCGCGGACCGGCTCTGAACGGAGAGGATGTTGCCGGCCGGGTCCTCTACTTCACGCCGGTGAGGACGTAGAGGTCGTCGAGCATGCGGCGGTAGGAGTAGAGGTACGTCGCGCCGTCCGGGGTCATCAGGTAAGGCGCGATCTGGATCACACCGGCCGGGTCGGGCGGATGGAACTCCTTCCACGGGGTGCGCTTGCCGGTCTGGATGTCCACGAGGTCCACAACGCCGGGCCGCGCGACGATGTTGAAGACGTAGACGGATCGTCCATCCGACGACCAGCGAACCGCGGAGTCCTCGGGAGTCAGGCCAGGAACGGGGCGCGGCTCGCCGGGCTCGGCGGGATAGACGGCGGCCCGTCCGTCCGGGCCGACCGCGACGATCGACTTGCCGTCGGGCGAAAGGGGATCCTGGTTCAGGATCACGACTCCTTCCGGCGTGATGGCGCGCGGCTTCCCGCCGGAGAGGTCGACCGTGAAGAGGCGAGCAGCGCGGCCCGGCTCGTTGCCCATGAAGAGGATGCGCCGGCCGTCCGGAAAGAACTTTGCCCACTGGCAAGCGATCCCGGACAGCGAGAGCTTCCGGACCTGGCCGGCCCCCGCCGGCAGGAGGACGAGGTCCGGAGTTCCGATCTGTGGCGTCGCCAGAGCCCACTGGCCGTCAGGAGAGAGCTGGAAGGACTTACCCTCGCCGAGAAGGACCGCCGGCGACCCGTCGAGCTTGCGGATGTAGACCCCGTTGGGCTCGATGTTCTGCTCGTCGAAGAGGACGAACTGTCCGTCGCGGGACAGATCGAGCGGGAACGACCAGTTGAGCCAGGTCAGGTTGCGCTCCGGACCGCCGGAGAGGGAGGCAATGATCTCCCGCCGCCTGGCGCTGCGGGAAAGGAGAACCTTGCCGCGGCTCGAGATGTCGTAAATCGCGTCCTGGTCTCCGAGGAAGGTCCAGGGAGTCCGGGTCTTGCCCGAGAGCGAGGTCGCCCGCAGAGGCGGACTCGACCACACCTCATCGCCGCGGGGGGACCACGCGATGCCCCTTTCGGCCGGGGGTCCCGAGAGCCGCGGCTTCCCGTCGCGGTCCACGACTCGAATCGTCCCGATGCTGTCGCCCAGCTGAGGATGGTCGAGGAAGGCGACCATTCGCCCGTCGGGCGAGACGCGGACGTCGCTGACCCAGGCCCGGGCCTCGTAGAGCACGTGGCCGATCGGGTATTCCAGCCGGCAACGGTTCCCGACGTAGTGCGAAACCGCCAGCTCCTTCCCGTCAGGCGACCAGTCGGCGTCCTGCACGTTTTCGAGGATCTCGCGGGGAGCGCCTCCGGCCAGGGGGGCGCGGGCGAGAGTCCCGGTCGTTTGGAAGCCGGTCGTGAAATGCCGGTTCAAAGAGAGCGCCAGCTCTCCCGTTGGCGAGACTGAAAGGACGTCGGCCGGGGGGAGCGACAGAGAGCGCGAGACGTGCCCTTCCGCGAGAGTGGAAAAGACCTCGATCGGCCGGCCGTCCCATGACGCGCCGTAAACGATCGTCTGGCCGTCCGGGGCGAAACGCGCCGAGGAGATGGTCCCTCGCTGGTAGGTCAGGCGCTGGAATTGAAGCCCGAAGTGCGGACGGCCCTGGAAAAGGCCCCGCGCCAGCAGGGCCACGGCCGCTCCGAGAACGAGCGCGGCGGCGGCCGGCAGGAGCCATCCGCGGCGCTTGACCCGTGCTGGCTCCGCGGCGGCGAGGCTTCCCGACGCGGACGTCTCCGAGAGGTGGTCCCGGACACTCGCGAGGTCACGGGCCAGGTCTTTCGTGGAGGCGTAGCGCTCCTCCGCGTCCTTGGCGAGACAGCGCTCGATGATCCAGCGGACAGGGCCGGGCGCCTTCGGGTTGGCCTGTCCGATCGGCTCGGGCTCCTCCCGCATGATCGCCACGAGCGTCTCGGCGCGCGTCTTGCGCTGGAAGGCGCGACGGCCCGTCGCCATCTCATAGAGGATCACGCCGAGAGAGAACTGGTCGGAGCGGAAGTCGAGCGGCTGCCCGCTCGCCTGCTCGGGCGACATGTAGCCGGCCGTGCCCATGACCGTGCCGGGCTCCGTCGGCGGCGCGACGGCGGTCGGCAGAGCGGAGAGCGGCTCGGAGACGGGCTCCGCGAGCTTGGCCAGCCCGAAGTCGAGGATCTTGACGAAGCCGTCCTTCGTGATCATCACGTTCTCGGGCTTCAGGTCCCGGTGCACGATGCCCGCGGCATGGGCCTTGGCCAGGCCATCGGCGGCCTGCGCGCCGATCTCGAGGAGCTTCCGGATCGGGACCGGTTGTTCCACGAGGAGCTCCCGCAGCGTGCGCCCTTCGACGAGCTCCATCGCGATGTAGATCACGCCGTCCGCGGACCCGATGTCGTAGATCGTGACGATGCCGGGATGGTTCAGCGCCGAGGCCGAGCGAGCTTCCTGCTCGAAGCTCTGGCGCCGTCCCGGATCGTCCGAGACCCCCGCCGGCAGCACCTTCACCGCGATCTCGCGCCCGAGCTTCGTGTCCCGCGCCCGGTACACCTCTCCCATTCCCCCCGCGCCGAGAGGCGCGACGATCTCATAGGGACCAAGCCGGCTGCCGGGCTGAATGCTCATCTCAATTCCGCGCAGCCGCGCTCGGCGGCGCGACTCCGGGGATCCCGTCGGCGGTCATGATGGAGAGTGTTTGCTCCCACTCCGCGAGGCAGATCCGGGAGCCGTCCGGTGAGATCCCGAATGTCTCCGTGGCCCAGTCGGCGTTGAACCCCGCGAGAGGACGGCGGCTCGCCTGAGTGTCTTTCCCTGGAACGAAGTCCTGGACGTAGATGCCGGTCCTTCCCTCGGCGTCCACGTCGACGAACGCGATCGCGCGGCCATCCGGCATCCAGCGCGCGCGCGCGGTCACTCCGGCGAGACGGGAGGTGGTCGTGCCGAAGCGGATGGCGAATGGCAGGACGGTGGCGTCTTCGATGCGAACTACGCGGACCTCGAGCTTTTCCGAGACCCGTACCGTCACGAAGAGCGCGTGCCGGCCATCGGGCGAGACTTCCGCGCGCCCTGCGCCGCCGGCGACGAGCTGCGAAGCGCCGGAACCGTCGGGATGGATCTTCCAGAGTCCTAACTTCTTCGGGTCGGCGGACGCATAGACGACCCACCGGCCGTCGGGCGTTGCGGTCGCGTTTTCGGCATCGACGCCGTCGTGGGTGATCTGCCGGGCGCCCGTCCCGTCGGCGTTGGCCATCCAGATCTCGAAGTTGCCGGACCGATTCGAGCTCCAGACGAGGCTCTTTCCGTCCGGCGTCAAGGCGGGATCGAAGTCGGTGGCCGGGTCGTCGGTCAGGCGCTTCTGAGTTCCGGTCTTCGGCGAAAGCTCCCAGATATCGACGTTGCCTCCCCGCAGCGACGTGTACACGATCCACTCGCCGTCCGGGGAATAGCGGGGCTGGCGATTCATCGCGACGCCCCGCGTTAGCCGCGAGCCGGGTTCCGCGCCGCCGTCCAACTGTGCCTCGCGCAGGCTCTCACGTGCCGAGTAGGTGTCGAAGACGAGGCGACCCTGACCGAGGATCGCCAGCGCTCCGATCCGGTTCGGGCTTGCGAGAATAGTCTGTTCCTTGCCGGTGGAGACGTCGCGCCGCAGGACACCGCACGGAGAGGCCTCCGAGCGATTGGCCTGGTCGGCGCGGGCCAAGATCAGGTGTCCATCTCCGGTCCAGGCGAGCGAAGACACGATCGTCCTCGCGTTCGGCTTCTCTTCTTCGACCTTCTTCGTCTCCGGATTGACGAGCAGGAGCTCCGCGGCCCGGTAATGACGGACCACCGCGATCCATTTACCGTCGGGCGACCAGGAGGGCGAATCGAACCCGCTGTCCGTGGAACGGAAGATCTCGCGCGCTTCCCCGCCGGCCAATGTCGCGACCTGGAGGACCCAGGCTGGGCGGCCTCCCTCGCGGGTCTCGGCGACGAATGCGATGCGCCTTCCATCCGGCGACCAGCAGCCGTCCAACGCGCTCTCCACGAGCTTGCGCGGCTCGCCGCCGAGAAGGCCCACCCGATAGAGCGAGCCATGCCCCCTCTCCCTGCGAAGAAAGAGAACGGCCGCGCTGTCCGGAGAGAAGCGGGGCAGGTCGTCCGGACCGGAGGTCAACGCCGTCTCGCTTCCTTCGGCGATCTGCCGGACCCAGATACGCGGCTTCCCGTCGCGGTCCGAGACGAAGGCCACCATGCGGCCGTCGGGCGAGGCCGTCGGAGCCCAGTCGTGCCCGGAATCGGTGAGCGCGCGGATTACGCCCGGTTCCGAGGCTGCGGGGAGAGGCCGGCGCGCGACCCACACTCCCGCGACGAACGCTAGCGTGGCCGCGAGCAGGACTGGGACAAGGAAGTCGCGCTTCCCCGATCCTCTTGCCGCCGGCGCGTCGGCCTGCGAAAGTGCGCCGGATGTCCCCTGGAGGTCGAACGCTATGTCGCTCGCCGACTGGAACCGCTGTTCCGGCTTTTTCTCCAGGCAGTGGCGCACGAGGCGGTCGAGCGCCGGCGGGATGTTCCTGCCCCAATCGGAGAACTCGGGCGGCTCCTCCCTGAGGATCGCCGTCATCGTCTCGGCGGTTGTGTCGCGCCGGAAGGCCGGCCTGCCCGAGAGCATCTCGTAGAGGACCGCGCCGAAGGAGAAGATGTCGCTCCTCGCGTCGAGCGGAAGCCCCCGCACTTGCTCGGGCGACATGTAGCCCACCGTCCCCATGATCGCCCCGGGCTCCGTGTGCGCTGTGACCGTCGGGGAGCGCGTCTCGTCGGGAAGCGCGGGGCCGGCGGTCAATCTCGCCAGGCCGAAGTCGAGGACCTTGACCCGCCCGTCTCCCGTGACGAAGACGTTATCGGGCTTCAAGTCTCGATGGACGATTCCCTTTCCGTGCGCCGCGGCAAGGCCGTGCGCGATCTGGAGCGCCCACTCCGTCGCCTTGCGGAGCGGCACGGCTCCGTCGGACAGCGCGTGCCCGAGTGTTTCGCCTTCGAGCAGCTCCATGACGGCGTAGGTGACGCCGCCCGCGTTACCGAAATCGTGGATTGCCAGGATGTTCGGATGCGACAGGGCGGCGACGACTCTCGCCTCGCGTTCGAAGCGGGAAAGAGCCTCCGGATTGGATGCCAGTTGTTCCGGCAGAACCTTGATCGCGACCTCCCGGCCGAGCTTCGGATCCCGCGCCCGGTACACTTCGCCCATACCTCCGGCGCCGAGCGGCGCGAGGATCTCGTAGGGACCAAGCCGGCTGCCGGGCTGAATGGTCATCTCAATTCGCGGTCCGGAATCCTTTCACGGCAGGCCAACTTGCCGCACGAGGTCCACAAAGCGTGGCTCGGCGCGCAGGTCGTCCAGGTTCGGATCCACTTTCAGGAACGTCATGCCCAGAGACCGCTCCGCACAGGCCTGCTCGAGGCCGTCGAGGGCCCGATCCCTGTCGCCCAGGGCGAGATGGACCGCGGCCGTGAAGTAGGGAGAGACGTACCGGCTCTTCGAGAACTCTTCGAGCTCCTCGAGCGTCCTCCGCGCTTCGGCCTCGCGGCCCGCCGTGGCGAAGGCGCGTCCGAGGTCGGCAAGGTATTGCGTGCTGCCGCCGGAGAGCTCCACGGCCTTCCGAAGCTCTTCGATCGCCTCGTCGGGCCGGGATGTCTTCTGAAAAGAGAGGCCGAGGACCCGCCGCGCGACCGCGAAGGTCGGGTCCATCTCAAGCGCCGTCTTCGCCTCGCGGATCGCCTCGTCGTAGCGGCGGGCCAGGTAGAAAAACCACCCGGTCGCCGCCCGGATGATAAGCGACAGAGGGTCGACCTCCTGAGCGCGGCGCCACTCTTTGAGCGCCTCCTCGAACCGGCCGAGCGAGGTCAGCAGACTGGCGTAATAGTTGTGGGCG
>DATIRW010000247.1:0-2350 GCA_035469365.1 Thermoanaerobaculia bacterium | reverse complement strand
TGGAGCTCTCCCGCGAGCCGGAATTTCTTCTCTCCATCCCCGTGCGTCTTGCGCAGGGCAGCGAGGAGCGAGGCCTTCGACCTCCAGCCGGAGACGCCTCGCCCGTATTCGTGCAGAAACCCTTCGTAGGACTTTCGCCGGAAGTCGCCGTCGGGCCGCGAGAGCTCCCCCGCCATCATGAGCCCGGACTCGATGATGTGCTGCACCAGCTCCAGCGCCGAGCGCGACTCCGGCGCCGGGCGAAACGAGAGATCCTTGTCGGGAAGGTTGCGCAGCTCGTCCACCACGCCGTCCCGCGCGAACTTCCAGGCACCTAGGGCTTCCTCCAGCAGAGTCGTCCGTGTCGCCATATCGGAACCCCCGATTATCTCTTGCCTGCCGGCGCCCGAAGCCTCAGGTCCTCGAACCAGTCGAGGACGAGATTCAGGTGCTTCGGAGCGGATTCGGCGGCCTCGTCCTTGACCATGAGAAAGCGCTTGCCGTCGCGGGCGATTTCCCACCCCTCGTAATCCCCTTCGAAGAGAACTTCCGGGCGCGAGGCGGAGAAGGACGGCGACGCCGTCACCGCCACGCGCATGACCTTCTTGTCCTTCCGGTAGAAGATCTCCCGGCCGTCGGGCGACCAGAGAGCCCCTCTCCCGCCGTCCGTCGAGATCTGCCACTTCCCGCCCGGCCCTGGAAAGGCAGTGACATAGACCTCGGTCTTGCCGGACTCGTCGGATTGATAGGACATCCAGCGGCCATCCGGCGAGAGCTGTCCGGCCTCGTGACGGAACGGGCCCTGGAGCATGGGACGCGGGGACGCGCCTTTTTCGAAGGAATGGACCCAGATCTCCGGCACACCCGCGCGGGTCTTCTGGAAAACCAGCAGCTTGCCGTCCGCGGAAAAGGCCAGCGGGAACGAGGCGTGGTCCTGATCGGAAGTCAACCGTTCTTCGGAGCCGCTGCCATCCGAGGGCCGAATGTAGATGTTGTAGCCGCCCGCCTGGCTCGATTGGTAGGCCACGCGCTTGCCGTCAGGCGACCAGACGGCGTTTCCGTCATCCTTGCCGAATGTCAGCCTCGTCAGACTCTCTCTTTCGATGTCGAGAACCCAGACATCGTAGGTCTGCGCCTCGACCGTGACGGCGACCCTCCTGCCGTCGGGAGAGAGACTCGGACCGTTGAAGGGCCGCTTGATCGCCGCGACCGGCGTTACCGCTCCTTGCCGGTCCACCCAGACGAGCGAACGCTCCGGCAGGAGAACGCCTCCCCCGGCATAGAGGAGCGTTCCGTTCTTCGACACGGCATAGCCGGCGCCGCCGTTGGTGTTCTGGAAGACTCCCTCGGCGACGGGAAAAGCGGCGCCCGTCACCTCGCGCCGCCTCGCGTCGAACGGCACGGCGAAAAGAGTCGCGCCGCGGGCATAGAGGATGTGGCCCGAAGCCGTGTACCGGCCGAACGTCCCTCCCTTGACGAGGACCTTCGGTTCGCCCGTCGCCAGCGGCGCGACGGCGATCGCGTAATCCTCGAGGCTCCCGCCGGTGAAGACCGTGAACAGGACCGACTTTCCATCCGGCAGCAGGTCCGGCCAGAGGTGCCCGCGGTCCTGGTCCTTCATGGTGACCTTCGTCACGGGTTGCGGCGCTCCACCGGCAGCGGAGACTCGAAAGAGCCCGCCCGCCCATCTCTGCGTGAAGACGATCGTGTCGTCGGCCCCCCACGTCGCGCCGAGCATTCGGTCGGAGATGCCGCAGTCGCACACGGCGACCGGCGCGCCGCCGGACAACGAGACTTTCTTGATCTTGCCGTCGACCCAGAAGCCCAACCACTGGCCGTCCGGCGAGAAGAAGGGCGAATAGGCTCCCTCCGTTCCCGCGATCGGCGCCGCCTCCGCCGCGTCGAGCGCGCGCAGGAACAGATGCCGCTTGTCCGCCCGCCGTCCGACGTACACGACCCGGCGCCCGTCCGGCGAAATCGCGAGAGTCAGGTAATTGTCCGTGACAAACGTGTCACCCGCCGGAATCGGCACGGCCACGCGGGTGACAGGCCTCGACACCGCCGGACGGCTTGCGAGAACGCCCCATGTCGCCGCGGCCGCGAGGATCGCGCCGAGGACCGCTCCGGCGACGCCCCACCCGAGCCGGTCCCTGCGCCGGCGCGACGCCACGACGGGAGCCGCGATGCCGGCCTGCGAGCCGGCCTGCGCGATCCAGGAGAGCTCGCTCTTGATGTCGTGCGCGCTCTGCCAGCGCTCCTCCGGGTCCTTGGCGAGGCAGGTCCTGACGACACGGTCGAGCGCGGGCGGCGTCATCGGCTGGAGCGTCGCGATCGGCGCCGGCTCCTCCTTCATGATCGCGGAGATCAGCGA
>DATIRW010000246.1:0-11081 GCA_035469365.1 Thermoanaerobaculia bacterium | reverse complement strand
CCCGCGAGGCTCTCCACCTGGCCCAGGTTCTCCAGATGGCCATGGGCGATCCGCTGTCATCCTGAGCGAAGCGAAGGATCTGCTCTCGTGTCTCTCAACCCCGGAGCAGATCCCTCGTCGCTTCGCTCCTCGGGAGGACAGGAGGGTGGAACGGTTGACTTTCTGCGCGTTGCAATAGACTACCGGCCCGGCGGCACCGACAAAAGGAGAACGGCGCCTCACATGGCGCAAATCTTTCACCGCTCGACCAACACCATTTCACGCGCGTCGATCTTCGGCGCCGTTTTCCTCTTGGCCCTCGCCGCGTGGGTCTTCTACGACCTCGAAGCCTCGCCCTACACGACGCAGCAGAACGTCGCGCTCGAGCAGCCGATACAGTTCTAGCACGCGCACCACGCCGGGGCAATCGGGATCGACTGCCGCTACTGCCACACCTCGGTCGAGAAGGCCGCCTTTGCCGGAATCCCGCCGACCAAGACCTGCATGAACTGCCACTCGCAGATCTGGCTCCAGAGCCCGTACCTGGAGCCGGTGCGCGAGAGCTTCCGGTCGGACCGCTCGCTCGAGTGGACGCGCGTGCACGATCTGCCCGACTTCGTCTACTTCGACCATTCCATCCACGTGAACAAAGGGGTCGGCTGCGAAACGTGCCACGGCCGCGTGGACGAGATGCCGCTCATGTGGCAGGCGGCGCGGCTCCAGATGGGCTGGTGCCTGGAGTGCCACCGCCATCCCGAGAAATTCATCCGGCCCAGGGAAGAGGTCTTCACGATGGGATGGCAGCCGCCGGAAGGAGTGGATCGGGAAGAGTTCGGGAGAGCCTTAGCAGCCAGGTACCGGTTGAGAAGTCGCGCGGTGCTGGAGAGCTGTTCGACCTGCCACAGATGAAGATCTGTGATTTGTGATTGGTGATTTGTGATTAAGGCCGGGCGAGAACTCCCCGCTCATCCCGGGATGCCGCGGTACTGGCGGAGCCTGGAGGAGCTGGCGGGAAAGAAAGAGCCGGGCGAGAGCTCGGAGGAGATGGTCGCTCAAGCGGGGGGGCTGGATCGCCGGGAGTTGTTCAAGTTCGGGGGGGTGTCGCTGGCTCTGGCGGGGCTGACCGCGTGCACGCGGCAACCGGCGGAGAAAATCGTTCCCTACGTCCGGCAGCCGGAGGAGATCGTTCCGGGAAAGCCGCTTTACTTCGCGACCGCGATGACGCTCGGGGGCTATGCGACCGGCCTCCTCGTCGAGAGCAACATGGGGCGGCCGACGAAGGCGGAGGGAAATCCGCTCCATCCAGCCAGCCTCGGCGCGACCGACGTGTTCTGCCAGGCCGCTCTCTACGGCCTCTACGACCCGGACCGGTCGAAGACGGTGACGTATCTCGAAGAGATCCGCTCCTGGCCGGCGTTTCTCTCCGCGATGCGAAACGCGGTGGAAAAGGCGAAGGAGGGGAAGGGACGAGGACTGCGCATCCTGACCGAGACGGTCGGCTCCCCCACGCTCGGCGCGCAGCTCGCCGCGCTGATGACGGACCTGCCCGAGGCGCGGTGGCATCAGTGGGAGCCGGCCAACCGCGACAACGTCCGGGCGGCAGCGGCTGCCGCCTTCGGCCAACCGCTCGACATGATCGTGGATCTCTCGAAGGCGGACGTCATCCTCTCGCTCGACTCCGACTTCCTCGCCTGCGGCCCCGGCCACCTGCGCTCCGTGCGCGAGTTCTCGGCGCGCCGGAGGAGCCGGGAGCGGGGGCAGATGAACCGCCTCTATGCCGTCGAATCCACGCCGGGCGTCACCGGAGCCAGCGCGGATCACCGCCTGCCCATGCGGGCGGCGGACGTCGAGGCGTTCTCGCGTTCGGTCGCCTCGCTCCTGGGCGTGATTCCCGCCGAAGGCCGCCCGACTCCCTTCGCGCGTGCCGTCGCGGAGGACCTGAAGGCCCACCGGCAGAGGAGCCTGGTCCTTGCCGGCGACGGACAGCCGCAGGCGGTGCACGCCCTGGCGCACGCCATGAACGCGGCTCTCGAGAACGCGGGAACGACGGTCTCCTTCGTCGACGCGATCCCCGCACGTCCCGAGCCCCAGATGGAATCCTTCAAGGGGCTCGTCGCGGACATGGAGTCGGAGCAGGTCGATACGCTCGTCATCCTGGGCGGCAACCCCGTCTTCACCGCGCCGGCGGACGTTCCCTTCGCAAGGGCGCTCGAGAAGGTCAAGCTGCGCGCCCACCTGTCCCTTTACCATGACGAGACCTCCGCGCTCTGCCACTGGCACGTCCCCGAAGCCCACTTTCTCGAGTCCTGGAGCGACGCGCGCGCGTTCGACGGAACGGCCTCGATCGTTCAGCCGCTGATCGCGCCCCTCTACGGCGGCAAGACCGCGCACGAGGCCGTCACGGCTCTGACGAGCCAGCCCGAGCGAAGTTCGCATGAGCTGGTGCGCGACTACTGGAAGGACAAGCTCGGCCCCGACTTCGAGGCGTCGTGGCGGCGCGCGCTTCACGATGGCGTCATCCCCGGCACCGCCTATGCGTCCAGGCCCGTCAAGGCCCCGGACCTCTCCTCGATCACCCGATCCGCCGGTCACCCGGCCGCCGATTCCCTCGAAATCGTCTTCCGGCCCGACCCCACCGTCCACGACGGACGCTTCGCCAACAACGCGTGGCTGCAGGAGCTTCCCAAGCCGATCACGAAGCTGACGTGGGACAACGCGCTGCTGCTTTCCCCCGCGACGGCCCGGCGCCTCGGCGTCGCGAGCGAAGACGTCGTGCGGCTGGCATACCGCGGCCGCTCGATCGAGGCTCCCGTCTGGATTCTGCCGGGCCACGCCGAAAACTCCGGGACGCTCCACTTCGGCTATGGCCGGTCGCGCGCCGGGCGGTTCGGCACGAAGGCGGGATTCAACGCCTACGTGCTCCGCACGTCGGACGCGCCGGCAGGGGGAACGGGGCTCGAGATCGCGAAGGCGGGCAGGACGTACCCGGTCGTCACGACACAGCACCACCAGAATATGGAGGGGCGGGCGCTCGTGCGGGCGGCGACCCTCGATGAGTACGAGAAGAACCCGAAGTTCGCCCACGAGATGGTGGAGGAGCCCGGCCCGGAGGACTCCGCCTATCCGCCTTATCCGGCGGAAGAATACGCGTGGGCGATGACGATCGACTTGAACGCCTGTACCGGCTGCAACGCCTGCGTCGTGGCCTGCCAGGCGGAAAACAACATCCCCTCGGTCGGAAAGAACGAGACCTCGCGCGGACACGCCATGCACTGGATCCGCGTGGACCGCTACTTCGAGGGAGACCCGGCCAACCCGCGCGCGATTCACCAGCCGGTCCCCTGCATGCACTGCGAGGACGCCCCGTGCGAGCTCGTCTGCCCCGTCGGGGCGACCGCGCACAGCGCCGAGGGGCTGAACGACATGGTCTACAACCGCTGTGTGGGGACGCGCTACTGCGCGAACAACTGCCCCTACAAGGTCCGGCACTTTAATTTCTTCCACTACGCGACGCAGTTCCGCGCTCCGAGCATGCGCATGCTCGCGAATCCCGACGTCACCGTGAGATGGCGCGGCGTCATGGAGAAGTGCACCTACTGCGTGCAGCGCATCAACGGCGCGAAGATCCAGTCGGAAAAGGAGAACCGCCGCGTCCGGGACGGGGAGATCGTCACCGCTTGCCAGCAGGCCTGCCCGGCGGAGGCGATCGTCTTCGGGGACCTGCGGGACCCGCGGAGCCGTGTCTCGAAGGTGAAATCGAGCCCGGTCAACTACGGCCTGCTCGAGGAGCTGGGCACGCGCCCCCGAACGACGTACCTCGCCGCCGTCCGGAATCCCAACCCGGCGGTGGAAGGCGCGTGGGACGTGGAGAAGCGCTCGTGAGCGAAGCGATGACTCCCCCGCCGCCGCGCGACAGCCGGGCTGTCATCGGTCCGGGCCACACCTTCGGCTCGGTCACCGACAAGATCTCCTCGATCGTCCTGACGCGCAAGACGCCGCTCTTCTGGGCGATCGGTTTCTTCATCGGTTTCCTGCTCACGCTCTTGCTGCTCTTCGCCGTCGGCGTGCTCTTCTTCCGCGGCATCGGCGTCTGGGGCGTGAACGCTCCCGTGGGATGGGGATTCGCGATCGTCAACTTCGTCTGGTGGATCGGGATCGGGCACGCCGGCACGCTCATCTCCGCGATCCTGCTGCTCCTGAGGCAGGAGTGGCGCACCTCGATCAACCGCTTCGCCGAGGCCATGACGCTGTTCGCCGTGGCGCAGGCGGGGATGTATCCGATCCTCCACCTGGGGCGCCCCTGGCTCGCCTATTGGCTCACCCCCTACCCCAACACGATGGCGCTCTGGCCGCAGTTTCGCAGTCCCCTGGTCTGGGACGTCTTCGCGGTCTCGACGTACGCGACCGTGTCGCTCCTCTTCTGGTATGTGGGGTTGATCCCGGATCTCGCGACCCTGCGGGACCGCTCGAAGAAGAAGATCGCGCAGATCACCTACGGGATGCTTGCGATGGGCTGGCGCGGCTCCGCGATGCACTGGCACCGCTACGACATGGCGTACCTGCTGCTCGCGGGCATCGCGACGCCGCTCGTCGTCTCGGTGCACACCGTCGTCTCCTTCGACTTCTCGATCGGCATCATCCCCGGCTGGCACTCGACAATCTTCCCGCCCTACTTCGTCGCCGGAGCGATCTACGGCGGATTCGCAATGGTCCTGACGATCGCGATTCCGCTGCGAGCCGTCTACAAGCTCGAGGACTTCGTCACCCTGCGGCACCTCCAGAACATGGCGAAGATCCTGCTCGCGACCGGGCTCATCGTCGGCTACGGCTACATGATCGAGATCTTCATGGCCTGGTACAGCGGCAGCCCTTACGAGAAGTTCGCGATCTGGAACAGGATGACGGGACCCTACTGGCCGGTCTTCTGGGGCCTGATGCTCTGCAACATCGTCACGCCGCAGTTCCTGTGGTGGAAGGCGGTCCGCTCCTCGCCGCTCGGCCTGTGGGTCATCGCCGTTGTCGTCAACATCGGGATGTGGCTCGAGCGCTTCGTCATCGTCGTCACGAGCCTCCACCGCGACTTCCTCCCCTCTTCCTGGGGCATGTATTACCCGACGAAGTACGACTGGGCGACCTACATCGGCACGCTCGGCTTCTTCGTGGCGCTCTTCTTCCTCTTCATCCGGTTCCTGCCGATGATCTCGATCTTCGAGATGCGCACGCTCGTACCGGAGGCCGAGACCGTCAAGAAGGCCGAGCCATGAGAGCCCCGGAGCGCCGCCACCCGCACGTCCACGGCCTGATCGCCGAGTTCGAGAGCCCGTCCGCGCTGATCGAGGGCTCGCGCCGCGCCCGCGAAGCGGGCTACCGGAAGATGGACGCCTACACGCCGTACCCTATCCACGAGCTCGCGGAGGCCCTCGGGCTCCCGCGCACGAAGCTGCCGGTGCTCGTCTTGATCGGAGGCGCGCTCGGCTGCGCGACCGGCCTCGCGATGCAATGGTTCGCCACGGCCGTTCATTACCCGTTGAACATCGGTGGCCGGCCGCTGGCGAGCTGGCCCTCCTACATCCCGATCACCTTCGAGCTGACGGTCCTCTTCGCCGCCATCACCGCGGTCCTCGGCATGCTCGGCTTGAATCGCCTTCCCATGCCGTACCACCCCGTCTTCAACGTCCCGCGCTTCGCCCTCGCCTCGCGCGACCGATTCTTCCTCTGCATCGAAACGACCGATCCGCTCTACGACCCGGAGAAGACCAGGGCGTTCTTGAGCAGTCTCGGCGCGCGGGAAGTCACGGAGGTGGAAGAGTGAAGCAGGTGTCAGGTATCAGGCGCCAGGTGTCAGGGGGGGCCCGCCCGGGTCCCTACCACCTACCACCTACCACCTACCACCTCCTCTCCTTGATCGGATTGCTGCTGACCATGCTCTGCGGGTGCCGGCAGGAGATGTACGACCAGGCGAAATACAAGCCTCTCGGCGAGTCGAGGTTCTTCGCGGACAAGCGGGCTTCGCGGCAATTGCCGGAAGGGACGGTCGCGCGGGGGTGGCTGCGCGCGGACCAGAAGGTTTACACGGGAAAGGAAGGACAACGGCTCGTGGACGTCCTCCCGATGCCGCTGACTCGGGAACTTCTCGCGCGCGGGCGGGAGCGCTTCAACATCTACTGCTCCCCGTGCCACGACCGGACGGGGAGCGGCCGCGGGATGGTCGTGCGCCGCGGGTACCAGCCGCCCCCGTCCTACCACATCGAGCGGCTGCGCGACGCTCCGGTCGGCCACTTCTTCGACGTCATGACCAACGGGCTCGGCGCCATGCCGGATTACGCCTCCCAGATCGACGTCTCCGACCGCTGGGCCATCGCGGCCTACGTCAAGGCGCTGCAGCTTTCCCAGAACGCCCCGGCCTCCGACGTGCCGCTCGAGAAAAAGGCCGATCTTGCCGGTGCCCCCCGTCCCGCCCCGGCTCCGCCGGTCGAGCGGGAGATGGGTCAGGGAAGCCGCAACAAGCCGGTGATCCGATGACCGGGAACGCCTCGCGGAGCCTGACCGCGGCGATCGATCGGCTTCGCCGCCCCGCGCTCGCGGCCGGCGTCGTCGCGCTCGCCGCCTGCGCGTACGGCGCCATCGCCTCGCCCGACGCCTTCTTCCGGGGCTACCTCTTCGCCTACGTCTTCTTCACCGGGCTCACGCTCGGGTGCCTGGCGATCGTCATGCTCCAGCATCTGACCGGCGGCGCCTGGGGAATCCCGATCCGCCGGATCCTCGAGTCCGGCACGCGCACGCTGCCCCTGATCGCGGTTCTCTTCCTGCCGATCGCGCTGGGAATGAAGCACCTCTATTCCTGGTCGAGGCCGGAGGAAGTCGCCAAAGACGCGCTGCTCCAGGCCAAGGAGGCGTATCTCAACGTGCCGTTCTTCCTGGCGCGCGCGGCGTTCTACTTCGCTGTCTGGATCGCGATCGCGTACTTCGTCAACCGCTGGTCGCTCGAGCAGGACCGCGCGTCGAGCCGGGCGCTCACCCGGAGGCTGCAGATCCTCTCCGCCGGCGGGCTCGTCGCCTACGGCCTGACGATGACTTTCGCCTCGATCGACTGGGTCATGTCGCTCGAGCCTCACTGGTTCTCCACGATGTACGGGGTCCTCTACATCGCGGGCCAGGCGTTGAACGCGCTCGCCTTCGTCACGGCGGCCCTCGTCTTGATGTCGGGCGAGGAGCCCTTCTCCGGATTCGTCCGGCCCGCCCACTACCACGACCTGGGCAAGCTCCTGCTCGCCTTCGTGATGTTCTGGTCCTACGTCGCGTTCGCGCAGTACCTGATCATCTGGGCGGGCAACCTTCCCGAGGAGATCCCCTGGTACCTGCGCCGGTTGAACGGAGGCTGGGGATGGGTGGGCGGCGCCCTGATCGTCCTCCACTTCGCGCTCCCGTTTCTGCTGCTGCTGCCGGAGGCGGCGAACCGGAACTCGAGGATCCTCGTGGCCGTCGCGGGACTCGTCGTCCTCATGCGCTTCGTGGACGTCTACTGGCTGGTCCGTCCCGTCTTCACCCAGGCATCCGCATCGGCCGCGAGCGCGCGCTTCCAGATCCACTGGCTCGACCTGGCCGCGTCCATCGGCATCGGAGGCGTCTGGCTCGCGGTCTTTCTCTGGCAGTTGGATGAGCGCCCGCTCCTGCCCGTCAACGACCCGGAATTCGTGGAGGCGCTCGCGCATGCAGACCACTGAGCGCCCGTCGACCGGCGCCGAGGACGCCGCCGCCCGCCACCGCGATGTGAATATCCGCGGCGTACTGGCCTTCGCCTTCTGGTTGGCCGTCGCGCTGATCGCCGCCGGCGCCGCGATGTTCGCCCTCCTGCGGGCCCTGGAGAAGAAGGAGCGCGCGCAGGACCGGAAGATTTCGCCGATGATCGCGGCGAGCCTGGCGCGCACGCCTCCCGAGCCGCGCCTGGAACCCTACCCGCTCGCTCCCCGCGCGAGGCTGCGCGCGGAAGAAGAGGAAATCCTGACGACCTACGGCTGGGTGGACAAGAACCGCGGCATCGCGCGCATTCCCATCGATCGGGCCATGGAGCTGCTGGTCCAGCGCGGACTGCCTCCCGCCAGGCCCATGCCCGCCGCGCCCCCCGCGCCCGCTCTGGGCGGAGGATCGCGATGAAGCGATACTGCCCGCCCTGTCATTCTGAGGAGCGAAGCGACGAAGAATCTGCTCCAACGACAGAGAGGCGCAGATCCTTCGCTGCGCTCAGGATGACAGTGGTGGCGCTCAGGATGACAGCCGCGGGATGTCTGCTTCTCATGACGGCCGTCGCTCGGGCGGCCGACGCGCGGCCTCCGATGCTCCGGGACGTCGGGATCGAACAGCGCCTGGGGCAGCCGTTGCCTCTCGACGCGCTTTTCGCCGACGAGCTCGGCCGGCCCGTGCGCCTCGGGCAGTACTTCGGCCGCCGTCCCGTGATCCTCGTGCTCGCCTACTACAACTGCCCGATGCTCTGCACGCAGGTCTTCAACGGCCTCGTCTCCTCCCTGCGCGTCCTGAACTTCGACGCCGGCAAGGAATTCGAGGTGGTCGCGGTCAGCTTCGATCCCCGCGACCGGCCCCCCGACGCCGCAGCCAAGAAGAAGGCTTACGTGGACGAATACAAGCGCCCCGGCGCGGCTCTGGGCTGGCACTTCCTGACCGGCGGCGCCGGATCGATCGAGCGCGTGACGCGGGCGGCGGGATTCCGCTATCGCTACGACGAGTCGACCGGCCAGTTCGCGCACTCGACCGCCCTCTACGTCGCGACGCCGGAGGGAAAGCTCTCCCGCTATTTCTACGGCATCGAGTACGGACCGCGCGATCTGCGCCTCGCGCTCGTCGAGGCCTCCAACGGCCGGATCGGCTCGCCGGTGGACCAGATCCTTCTCTACTGCTACCACTACGATCCGAAGCTCGCGCGTTACAGCGCGGCAATCATGAGCATCGTGCGCTTCGGAGGCGCGGCCGCCGTTGTCATCCTCTCGACGTTCCTGACGGTGATGTGGCGGCGCGACCGCCGGCGCGATGCCGCGCGCAACGAGCGTCCTCATCCCGCCCCTCTCCCGGGTGGAGAAGGGGGAGGCCCCGGTCGCGGCGCGAGTAGTCTCCCGAGCGAAGCGAGGGAGGAGGCTCGCGCCGCGGGAGCGGAGCGCGAAGCGGGGGACCAGGCGAGCGATCGAGGCCGCATCCGGCCGAGTCGCTCGCCGGTGCGCCCAGAGGGCGCAGGTCCCTCGCGCAGCGCGGAGCGACGGTAATGGGCCCGACGCTTCCCCTCTTTCCCGATCAGGCCTCGACGATGGCGGGCCGCGTGGATGCCCTCTACTTCTACCTCCTCGCGGTCAGCGGCTTCTTCGCCTTGCTCATCGCCCTCCTCGTGGTCGTCTTCGCGATCAAGTACCGCCGCCGCTCGGAGGCGGAGCTGCCCCGCGGAATCGAAGGGTCGCTCAAGCTCGAGGTGGCCTGGTCCGTGATCCCGCTCGTGATCGCGCTCTCCTTCTTCTTCTGGGGCGCGAAGCTCTTCTTCGCCATGAACCGGCCCCCCAAAGATGCCCTCGAGATCTACGTCGTTGGCAAGCAGTGGATGTGGAAGCTCCAGCACGCCGACGGCCAGCGGGAGATCAACGAGCTCCATGTCCCGGTGAGCCGCCCCGTGCGTCTGACGATGACCTCCGAGGACGTGATCCACGACTTCTTCGTGCCGGCCTTCCGCATGAAGAAGGACGTGCTTCCCGGGCGCTACACGACGGCCTGGTTCGAGGCCTCCCGGCCGGGCCGCTACCACCTCTTCTGCGCTCAATACTGCGGCACCAAGCACTCGGGGATGATCGGCTGGATCAACGTGATGGAGCCGGCGGACTACCAGGCGTGGCTTTCGGGGGGCGCCGCCTCCGAGTCGCTTGCGTCGGCCGGCGCCAAGCTCTTTCAGCGGCATGCCTGCAATACCTGCCACCGCGCGGATTCGCTCGCGCGGGGGCCCAACCTCGAGGGGCTGTTCGGCAAGACGGTCCAGCTCTCCGACAGGCGCACCGTCGTCGCCGACGAGTCGTACATCCGCGAGTCCATCCTGACCCCCAACGCAAAGATCGTCATGGGGTTCCAGCCGATCATGCCCACGTTCCAGGGGCTCGTCAGCGAGGAGGAGCTGCTGCAGCTCGTGGCCTACGTCAAGTCCTTGTCGAAGCCCGCGCCCGCGCCGGGGCAAGCCGCCGCGCCGGGCGCGTCCCCGATGCCGCCCGTCAACCGCGCCGCCCCGCCGCCGAAGGAGAAGGGAAAGTAATGTCCGCAGCCGTCCACGAGCCGGAACCGCAAGAGCCCCGCGTCAACTACATGAATGCCACCTACGGCATCCGCTCGTGGCTCCTGACACGGGACCACAAGAGGATCGCGCTCTTGTACCTCGTCTCGATCAACGTCTTCTTCTTCCTCGGCGGGCTCTTCGCGTTGCTCATCCGCATGGAGCTGCTGACGCCGGAGGGCGACCTCGTGCAGGCCGAGACCTACAACAAGCTCTTCACGATGCACGGGGTCACGATGATCTTCTTCTTCATGATCCCGGCGATCCCGGCCGTGCTCGGGAACTTCTTCATCCCGATGATGATCGGAGCGAAAGACCTGGCGTTCCCGAGGCTGAACCTCCTCTCCTGGTATGTCTACGTCGCCGGCGCGATGTTCACGCTCTGGGCGATCGTGCACGGCGGGGTGGACACGGGCTGGACCTTCTACACCCCTTACAGCACGGCCTCCTCCAACTCGCACGTCATCGCCACGGCCGTCGGGATCTTCATCACCGGGTTCTCCTCGATCCTGACGGGCCTGAATTTCATCGTGACGATCCACACGATGCGCGCGCCGGGGATGGGCTGGTTCCGCCTGCCGCTCTTCGTTTGGAGCCATTACGCGACGAGCCTGATCATCGTGCTCGGCACGCCGGTCATCGCCGTCACGATCCTGTTGGTCTTCGCCGAACGCGTGCTCCATCTGGGCATCTTCGATCCCGCGCTGGGAGGCGATCCGATCCTCTTCCAGCACCTCTTCTGGTTCTACTCGCACCCGGCGGTCTACATCATGATCCTGCCGGCGATGGG
>DATIRW010000245.1:0-22985 GCA_035469365.1 Thermoanaerobaculia bacterium | reverse complement strand
GAATTCGGGCGGACCCGGCCGCCCGGCTCGCGAGCGGGATACCGGAAAGAGGGCCTCCGACGGCGCGGTGGGCGGCGGAGAAGACGGGATCCAGGAACGCGAGCCTCCCCCTGAGCGTCTCGTATCGCATCAAAGTTTCATGCCAGCCATACCCGCCGAAAGTCTCGTCCCCTCCGTCCCCAGTCAACACGACCTTGACCGATCGCCGCGCTAGCCGGGACAGCTCCAGCACGGCGAGCGCCGTCGAGTCATACAACGGCTCGTCGTAGATCTCGGCCGCGCGGTCCAGGGTCGAGGACAGGTCGCCGATGTCGAGGATCTCTTCCCGATGCGCTGTCCGGAACGCCTCCGCCGCGACGCGGGCGTAGCGGATGTCATCGAGATTCCCATCCCCGTAAGCGACGGTGAACGTCGGAAAGGCGCTCTCGGCCCGCGAAGCCGCCCGGGAGACGACCGTCGTCGAGTCGAGACCGCCGGAAAGGAACGCTCCGACCGGCACGTCCGAGACGAGGTGCGAGGCCACGGCCTCGTCCAGCCGGGAGCGCAGCTCTTCGACGTCGTCCCGAACCTGCCGGCGCTCGAGCCTCCAGAACGGAGCCACGGCGATGCGCCCCGTACCGGCGTCGTACGTCAGCCGGTGCGCCGGCGGGAGCTTCCGGATTCCCTGGAAGGCCGAGCGGTCGAAGGGGACGTAGCCGTACGAGAGAAAATCCGCAAGCGCGTCCGGGTCGAGGCGAGCGGTGATTCCAGGAATCCGGAGAAGCGCCTTCGGCTCGGAGGCGAACGCGAGTCCCCCGGGCAGGAGAGCGTAGTAGAGCGGCTTGATCCCGATCCGGTCGCGCGCGAGCAGGAGAGTCCGGTCCACCTGGTTCCACAGCGCCAGGGCGAACATTCCCTCGATACGCCCGAGGGCCTCCGGCCCTTCCCGGCGGAGCAGCCGGTGCGCGACTTCCCCGTCGCTCTCCGAGACGAAAACTTCTCCGCGGGACTCGAGTTCTCTCCGGAGCGGGCGGAAGTTGTAGATCTCGCCGTTGTGGATGAACGCGGACTGTCGGTCCGTCGAGACCGATGGCTCCTCGCCGCGAAAGGACGGATCCAGGATCGCGAGCCTCCGGTGTCCCAGGATGACCCGCCGGTCCGGGCTCGTCCAGGTTCCGCTCCCGTCCGGTCCCCGCCGGTTCAGAGCGGCGAGAGCGCGCTCCAGGACCGCCGGATCGATCCCCGCCGAATCAATCCAACCGGCGATCCCGCACATCGGTCCGCCGGGAGACGGGGAACGGGAAACGAGAAGCGGGAAACGACTTCGATGTCCGGGAGCTTTCGGGGGCTCCCGGTCTTCCGTATTCCGTTTTCCGTTTCACGGGTCAGGAGGGGAAGGGATACATGAGCCATGCGACGGCGAGGGCTCCCACGACGAGAGCGAGGAACAGCTTGACAAAGAGCGCCACCCGCTCCCGCCTCTCGTTGCGCCACAGGAGCGCGAAGAAGAGGGAGATGAGCAGCGCGTAGATCGCCATGATCAGGAAGTGATCCGCGGGAACGAGCAGACCCAGCGCCATCACGGCTTCCTCCCGACCGCGATGTCGTAGGCATCGAGCATCAACAGCAGGTTCATGAGGCCGGCCGTCAGGAGGTAGGCACAGCCATACTCGTAGGTCACCGAGAGGATCGATCCGTTCGGATTTGCCGACACCATGCGCGCCGCCAGATTCAAAAGGCCGGCTCCGTACACCGCGAACGTCGCGAGGACCGTCAGCGGCTGCCCGGCCTCGGGCGTGTAGAGGCGCCCCTGAAAGGAGAGGCCGAGCAGGAACGTCGCCGTGACGATCGCGGCATAGAGGATCGCCGTCCGCGGCTTCCTCAGGTAGAAGTGACCCAGCCCGGGAAAGACCCAGGCCAGCACCGCGGCCGCCAGGGCTTTCGCGACGCTTCGAGGCGCGGGCTGCGCCGGGACCGGCTCCGGGGCCGGCGGCGGACTTGCGAACTCGCTCACGGGTTGGAGGCGGCGAAGAGTGGGCGAAGCCGGGCGAGCGTCGCCGAAAGCTCCTCGGGGACAATCCGCATTCCCGCGGTGACGGTCATGAAGTTCGTATCTCCCTGCCAGCGCGGAACGACGTGGACGTGGTAGTGGCCGGCGACGCCCGCCCCGGCCGCCGCGCCGAAGTTGATGCCCACGTTCAGTCCGTCGGTATGGTAGGCGGAGACGAGGATTCTCTCCGCGCGGGCGATCGTCCCGATCAGTTCCCGAAGAGTCTCCGGGTCCGAGCTCGACAACCAGGCGTCGTGGCCGTAGGGCGCCACCATGACGTGGCCGTTGGTGTAGGGATAACGGTTCAGAAGCACGAACACTCTCCGGCCCCGGAAAACGACCAGGGACTCCTCCTCATCGGCCGACGCCGCGGCCTCGCAAAAGATGCAGCCGCCCGTTTTGTCAGCCACCAGATACTCGTAGCGCCAGGGAGCGAAGAGGACGTCCGGCATGTCCTGACGTAGGGCCCTAGCGATTGATGAGCTCCTTCAATTCCTTGCCCGGCTTGAAATAGGGGATCTTCTTGGCGGGCACGGCCACCTTGACCCCTGTCTTCGGGTTGCGTCCCATCCGCGCGCCCCGATCGCGCAGACGAAAGGAGCCGAACCCGCGCAGCTCGATCTTCTCTCCCTCCTTCAGGGAGCGCACGATCGCGTCGAAGACGGTGTCCACGATGGCCTCGGCCTGTTTCTTGGTCACGTCCGTCGCCACCGCGACCCGTTCGATCAACTCGGCTTTCGTCATCGCTCCCCTCTCCTCACCCCGCCCGGCGGGGATTCGATTTGTGCCGGAGGATTAAGTCTCGGAGGCCGCGTCTTTCGGCTTCTTGCGCGTGCGCTTCTTCTTCGGAGCGGCGGGCTCCCCTGCCGATTCGGACGGCTCCGCCGCCGCCTCGGCCGGAGCCGCCTCGGGAGCCGGTTGCGCCGGGGACGGCTCGGGAGCGGAGGCCTGGGCAACGGCGGGCTCCGGCTCGCCGACCGACTCGAGGTTCGACGCGGACAGACCGACCTTCATTTCGGCGTCGTCGATCCGAAGAATGCGGGCGCGCACCGGGTCCCCTTCCTTGAAGTGATCCTGCGGTTTCTCGCCGCGCGGCAGTCCCGTCTCCGAGACGTGCATCAGGCCCTCGACGAGACCTTCGATCTGCACGAACACGCCGAAGTCCGCCAGGCGCGTGACGGTTCCTTCGACGATGTCGCCCGGCTGGTGCTTCTGCTTGAACGTCTGCCAGTCGTTGGGCTGGAATTCCTTGATCGAAAGCGAAATACGGCGGTTCTCCTGATCGATCGAGGTGATGATCGCCTGGACGTCGTCCCCCTTCTTCAAGACTTCCGAAGGATGCTTGATGCGCCGCGTCCAGGACATGTCGGAAACGTGAACGAGGCCGTCCACTCCCTCCTCGATCTCGACGAACGCGCCGAAATCCGTCAGGTTGCGGACCTTGCCGGACACCGAGTCGCCCACCTTGTACTTGGCCAGGACGCCCTCCCAGGGATCGGGCAGCGTGTCCTTGAGCGAGAGAGAGATCCGGCGCGAATCGCGATTCACGTCCGACACGATCGCCTCCACCGTGTCGCCCGGAGAAACGACCTTGGCGGGGTTCTTCACCTTCTTTGACCAGGACATCTCCGAGACATGGACGAGTCCTTCCACGCCTTCTTCGAGCTCAACGAACGCGCCGTAGTCGGTGACGTTGGTGATGCGGCCGGTCACCCGCGAGCCCGGCGGATAACGGTCGGGCACGTGCGTCCACGGGTCCTCGGTCAGCTGCTTCGTGCCGAGCGAGACGCGCTCGGTCTCGCGGTCGAACTTCAGGACGACGACGTCGATCTCGTCGCCGACCTTGACGATGTCGGAGGGATGGTTGACGCGGCCCCACGACATGTCGGTGACGTGGAGGAGTCCGTCCAGTCCCCCCAGGTCGACAAAGGCGCCATAGTCGGTCAGGTTCTTGACGGTGCCGCGCAGGACGCGTCCTTCTTCCAGCAGCTGCAGGGTCTCTTTTTTCTTCGCTTCCTGCTCGATCTCGACGACGGCCTTGCGGGACAGCACGATGTTGCCCCGCTTCTTGTCCACCGAGATCACCTTGAAGTCGAGGTCCCGCCCGCGCAACGACTCCAGGTTCTTCACCGGCTTGACGTCCACGAGCGAGCCCGGCAGGAACGCCTTGACGCCGATGTCCACCGCGAGGCCGCCCTTGATCCGATCGATCACGCGGCCGCGGACGGTCGAGCCGGAACGGTAGGACTTCTCCACCTCGTCCCACACCTTCATCTTCTCGGCCTTGTCCTTGGAAAGGACGACGTAGCCGTTCTGGTCCTCGGTGCGTTCCAGAAGTACGTCCACCGCGTCTCCGGGTTTGACGAGGACGTGTCCGGCGAAGTCCGTGAACTCGGAGGCAGGGATGATGCCTTCCGACTTGTATCCGATGTCCACGATCACCTCGGAAGGCGTGACGGTCAGGACGCGCCCCCGGATGATCTGCCCCTCCTGCAGGTTCTTGAAGGAGTTCTCGTACTGGGCAAGCAGGTGCTCGTACTCCTGTGCCGTCAGCTCCTGCTCTTCGGTTTCGGTCTGCATCGGTTCGGCTCGCCCGCCTCCTTTGTCGTTTTCTCCCGTCATGGAAAAGGGACTACCCCCTCATAAGTATTTGATTCCCAAAAATATAGTCTATGTTGGCGCCCGAGCTTGAGTCAACTCGCGGCAAGCACCCGGCGCTCGATATCCGAGGCGACTTCCTCGGCGCCGCGTCCCGTCGAGTCCACGACGACATAGGTTTCGTCGTGGGTCAGGGGCGAGTCTCTGCGGCTCCGATCGTCTCTATCGCGCCGTTCCAACTCGGCCAGGACATCCTCGTAAGACTGGGGAATCCCCCGCGAGGCGAGCTCTGCCGCTCGGCGCCGGGCCCGGACTTCCGCGGAAGCCGTCAGAAAGAACTTGTGCGGCGTGTCCGGGAACACCTTCGTGCCGATGTCCCGCCCCTCCATGACCCCTCCCCGCTCGGCCGCGAGGCGGCGCTGCAGGGCGACGAGGTGCCGGCGGACCCCGGGGATCGCGGAAACGGCCGAGGCGTACCGCGAGATCTCCGGTTCCCGGATCGCGGCGGTGACTTCGCGGCCGTTGACGAAGACCCGCACCTCCCGCCCGGAGGTTTCGATCTCGATCGAGAGCGACTCCGCCAGGCGCTCGACGGCGCCGGGGTCGGCGATCGGGAGGCCGATGCCCCTCTCCCGCGCGACGACCCCGACCGCCCGGTACATGGCGCCCGTGTCGATGTAAGGGACACCGAGCCGCGAGGCGAGCATTTTCGCCACGGTGGACTTCCCGGCGGCGGACGGCCCATCGATCGCCACGATGACCGGCGAGCTCAGGACGCGCTCTCCCCGCGCCTGGAGATCGCCGTCTCCTTTCTCCGGAGACTTCGCTTCAGAAGCTCCACCTCGTGGGGCGACAACCGCCGGTAGGCACCCGTCGGCAGCCGCTCGTCGCGGACGGGCCCGATGGCGATCCGCTTGAGCTTTGACACGGGATGCCCGACGAGCTCGAACATCCGGCGGATCTGCCGGTTTCGCCCCTCCGTCAGAATCACTCGAAACCAGGAGTTCCCCTCCGCGCCACGCCTCGTGCTCGAGATGCGCTCGATCGTGGAGGGGCGCGTCCGTCGTCCTTCGAGCGTTATGCCTCGTCTCAATCGGTCGAGGCTTTTCTCGTCGGGTTCTCCCGAAACCTTGACGCGGTACTCCTTGGGACAACCCGTCGAGGGGCTCGTCAGATCCCGCGCGAGATCCCCGTCGTCGGTCAGAAGCAGCAGGCCCTCGGTCTGAACGTCCAACCGCCCGACCGGCTTGATCCCGCGCCGCAGGCTGCCCGGCAGGAGATCGAGGACCGTGTCGCGGCTCTGAGGATCCGAGACCGCGGTGACAAAGCCGCGAGGCTTGTTCAAAAGGATGTAGGTTTTCGGACCGGCGCGCGGATGAACGCGCTTCTGGTCCAGACGCACGGCGTCCCTGGCCGGGTCGGCCCGGTCTCCCAGCTTCGCGACGCGGCCGTTGACGTAGACACGGCCTTCCCGGATCCACCCTTCCGCCTCGCGCCGCGATCCCAGCCCGGCCTGCGCCAGAATCTTCTGAATCCGGACTTGCGTCCCTGCGGGCCTCACGAATCCTCGTCTTCGTCGTCGTCGCCGCTCTCGTCGAATTCCTCCTCCTCCGCGGAGGCTCTCGACGCCTCCGGCATCGGCTCCGCCGGCAGCGGCTCCGAGACGGTGGCGGCCATGTCCTCGGCAAGCTCCTCGGGCCTGGGCAGCTCCTCGAGCTCCTTCAAGCCGAACCGGACCAGGAACTCCGGCGTCGTGCGATAGAGGAACGGAGTCCCGACGACGGCCTTGCGGCCGGCCGTCGTGATGAGCTTCTTCTCGAAGAGTGTATTGACGACGCTCGCCGAGTTGACTCCCCGGACCTCCTGGATCTCCGGCAGCGTGATCGGCTGCCGGTAGGCAATGATCGCCAGCGTCTCCAGGGCCGCGAGAGAGAGGCGGCTGCGTTCGCTCACCTCGTGATACCTGCGCAGCATCGAATCGAACTCCGGCCGCGTGACGTAGCGCCATCCCCCGGCCACCAGCTCCAGCCGGATTCCCCGATCGGCCGACTCCGCCTCCTGGCGCAGCGACTCGAGAGCGTCCGAGACCGCTTCGCGCGTCGCCTCGAGAGCTTCCTCGATCTCCTTCTCCGGGATCGGACGCGGCGAAGAGAAGAGCAGAGCCTCGAGCCCGGCGCGGATCTTCGTCCACCGCGTTTCTCGCGGGCGCGGCGGTTCAGCCTCCTCCGTCTGGTTGGTCAGTTCGTCGGCCATCGTCCCTATCTGTAAGTATCGCGCACCTGCTCGGTGGAGAAGGGGACGTCCGTGCGCGTGGCGTGGATCTCCCCGAAGGGGACCGCCTGGAAGACCCGCACGACGCCGAGCCGAATGAGCTCCAGAGTCGCGAGGAAGGCGGTGACCGCTTCGGCGCGGTATCGCATCGCGCCCAGGAAATCGAGGAGGGAGAGGGTGCGCTCCGAATCCAGCCGGCCGAGCAGCTCTTCCATCTTCTCGCGGACGGAAAATCGCATGTGATGGATCTCCAGCGCCGCCGGGTGCCCGAGCTTGTACCGCTCCGTGACCTTGCGGAAGCCTTCGATCAGGTCGAAGAGCGAGACCTCCATCGTGACGTTCTCCCCGTCCTTCGGAAGCTGCATCTCCGGACGGGGCCAGAGGCCCGCTCGCAGGGAGTCGATCTCGTGTAAGGACTCCGCCATCCTCTTGAAGCGCTCGTACTCGAGGAGGCGCCGCGCGAGGTCCTGCCGCGGGTCCTCTTCCGGCGCTCCCGGGGCCCGCGGCAGGAGCATTCGCGACTTGATGTAGATGAGCTCGGCGGCGAGCGCGACGTACTCCGATGCGACGTCGAGGTCCAGCTCCTGCATCGCGTCCAGATATGCGGTGTACTGCTCCGTGATCTTGGCGATCGGGATGTCGGTGATCGAAACCTGGTTGACGCGGATCAAGTGCAGCAGGAGATCGAGTGGTCCGGAAAACGCCTCCGTCGCCACGGGAGGCAGGGCGCTCTGGTCGGCGTCGTCGGTCATCACCAAAGACTCATGATCTCCGGCGCCTCATGCCCCGAAGATCAGCCAGACGACGATCCCCTGGATCGGCCGAAACAGCTTCCCGAGCACCGGCGTCGAGATGAGAAGGATCAGGATGAAGAAACCGAATGGCGCGATCGCCGCGTAGATCCTCTCGATGCCGGGACCCAGCAACGACCGGAGAACGCCGCTCCCGTCCAGGGGCGGGATCGGGATCAGGTTGAACACCGCGAGGCTGACGTTGACCATCGCGAAAAAGAAGAGAAGGTAGGTGATGGGCGCCAGGATCCCCGGAGTGAAGGCTCTGCCCTGGAGCGTGCCGAGCAGGTCGGCCATCGCCTGGGGATCCAGGCGGCGGATGAGGACGAGCATGCCGATTCCGACTGCGGCAAGCAGGAGATTCGAGATCGGGCCCGCCGCCGATACGACGAGGTTCGCGAGGCGGGGATTGCGCGTGTTGCGCAGATCCACGGGCGTCGGTTTGGCGGCACCGAAGATCATGCCGGAAAAGATGTAGAGGATCAGCGGCAGGAGGATGCTGCCGAACGGATCGATGTGCCGCAGGGGGTTCAAACTGATTCTCCCCTGATCGCGCGCCGTGGTGTCCCCAAACTGGAGCGCGGACCAGGCGTGCGCCGACTCGTGGAACGAGATGGCGAAGAGGATGACCGCGAGCTGGATCGCGAAATCGATGACTTTGTGAGTCAAGTTCTCCAATATACCGGAACCGATGCCGGCGCCCTGGCGCGTGCCGGGCTTTGGCCAGGACCGCGCTTTTCGGCGATCATGGGGCGAGGGGACGCGCAGGAGGATGTTTGATCCTTCCCACTGAGGGCCGGGGACTTGCGGCGGCAGCGAAACCTCTGCCCGATTCCGTCGTCTCCACCAGTGTCGTGCCGGTCGGAAGATGAAGAACGCCGATTTCGGAGAAGCGACCGACCGGAGCCTGCTCGAGCGGGTTTCCCGGGGCGACACGAGCGGGGCGGGCGAGCTGTTCGAGCGTTATGCGCCGGCTCTCCTTCGCTTTGCCGCCCGGCTCCTCTCGGACCGGAACACCGCCGAAGAGGTGACGCAGGAGGTATTCGTCAAGGTGATCTCGAGGGCGCATCAATATGACGGGCGGGCCGAGGTCTCCTCCTGGCTCTTCGCCATCGCGGCCAACGCATGCCGCGACCGCCGCCGCCGGGACCGGCGAGCGACCGTCGTGCCGCTCGACGCTGTCCCGGAGCCTGCCCACAGGGGGGACGGCATCGAGAGCGTTCTCGGAGACCGGCAGCGCCGGGACGCTGTGCGCCGCGCTCTGTCGGCTCTCTCGGAGGAACAACGCGAGGCGCTGGTCCTCGCTCGCTACCACGGCCTGGCCTACGCCGAGATCGCCGATGTGCTCGGAATCTCGGTCGGCGCCGTCAAGACACGAATCTTCCGGGCCGTCGAGGCCCTGAAAATCCGGTTTTCAGAAGGAGAAGCCTCATGGAATGCCGCGAATTAAGCGCCCTCGCGATCGACAAACTCGCCGGGCAGGCGCCGGAACAGTCCCGCCGCGATCTGGCGAGCCACCTGGAGACCTGCGGGGATTGCCGCGACGAGATGGCTCGGATCGAGAGGACGTGGCAGGCGCTGGCGGACGACCCGGACGTTCCGGTGACGGCCGAGTTTCGGGACCGGACCCTCGCGCTCCTCGAGGACGAGATGCTTCGCCAGCGGATCCGGACCTTCCGGCCCGGGCCGCGGCGGATGCGCTCCCTGGCCTATGCCGCCGGCCTGGCGATGGCGGCTCTCGCCGGCGCCTGGGCGGCCCGGCAGGCCGGCATCCCGGCCGCCGCGCCCGCGGCCTCGAAGCCGGCGATGGCGCCCGTCGAAGCCGGCGGCCACCTCTCCACTGTCTCCTACACTCCGCCCGACGCCCAGGGGCGCATCGGCGTGTCCTTCGATCTCGAGACCCGGCGCACCTTCCTCGGACGGCCGGACGATCCGGCGATGGCGAAGCTCCTCGCCTACCTGGTGTCACGCTCCGCGCAGACCTCCGGCGAGAAATCTCAGGCGATCGAGCAGGTCTCCTCGCACTACGGATCGCGCGTCGCCCCGACCTCGCCCGACATCGTGCGGGCCCTGACGTCCACGCTGCGCCGGGATCCCAACCCGGGTGTGCGCAAGAAGGCGGCCGACGCTCTCGGGAGCTTCGCGATGACCCCCGAGATCCGGAGCGCGTTCCTCGACGCCTTGAACTCCGACAAGAATCCGGCGGTGCGGCTGGCGGCGGTCGAGGCTCTCGCTGCCGCGGCGAAGGAATCCCCGGATGCCCGCACCATCGAGTCCCTCCGCGCCAAGGCCTTCGATCCGGCCGAGAACGGCTTCGTGCGCACGAAGGCCGCCTCGGCCCTGAAGGCGATGGAGTTCTGACTTGCGTAACCGGACGGTGTTCGAAGCGTCTCTCTCGGTGATGAACAAAGAGATGCGATCGCGCGGATGGGATTCCCGGAAGGAGCGCTCCGACTGGCTCGGACTGTGGATCGTGCTCGCTCTGGGGCTCCTCCTCATGCTCGCCGCCGCCATCGCGCGCGCGGAGGACACGGCCTTCACCGCGAAGCGGACGGAGCGCTTCAACGCCACCATGGCCGCAGGCTCGACTCTCCGGATCGAGAACATCTCGGGCGACATCGTCGCGAAACCGGGGCGGGAGCTCTCGGCGGTGGTGACGATCACGGCGTCGGCCCGGACTCAGGAGAAGGCCAACGAACTGCTGCGCGGGACGGAAGTCAACCAGCATCGCAAGGACGACGAGTACACACTGACCACCGAGTGGCCCTTTCCCTTCGGACGCCGGGGCGACCACGGCCGCGCCATGAGCTTCGACATGCCGAAAGCGAGGCGGGGAGAAACGCGGTGTGAGGAGTGCAAGATCACCGCTCAATACGAGGTCACCGTTCCGAAAGGAGTGCGCGCGATCCTGCACACGGTCAACGGCGACGTGCGCGCCGAGGCCGGTCTGGACGCGGCCCTCGATCTTCAAACCGTCAATGGCGGCGTCACGGCGCTCGGCGCCGTCGCGTCGGTCACGGCGCAGAGCGTCAACGGAAAGGTGGTCGTCGCCTCGCAGAGCTTTCCGTCCGACGCGTCGATGAACCTGAAGACGATCAACGGCCCGATCACGCTGACGCTCGCCGGCAATGCGCGGTTCGATCTGGATGCCTCGACGATGAACGGAACGATCGTCTCGACGTTCCCGCTGCCCGCCAGGGTCGAGCCGCCCGAGCCCCCGGAACCCCCGCGCAAGGCGGAGTCCTCCCCGGACGCGCGCCCGCGCGCCCGGCGGGTGATCGTGCGCGAGGACGGGGACGACGTCGTCGTGGACGTGGAGGAACTCCGGAGGGAGATCGAAGAGTCCATGAAAGAGGTGCAAGTCGAGATGGACTCCGTTCGCAACGTCAACCGGGAGCTCAGGCGCATGAAGATCTTCGAGAGCCACCGCAGCTACAGCGGATCGATCGGCCACGGCGGCGGCAAGATGCGCCTTTCGACGCTCAACGGCTCAATCGCCGTGCTCGCGAGCGGGACGAAGGAATCCGAGGCAAGGCCTCTGGTGCCCGAGCGGCATCGCTTCGCGGTGGCGGTCCCCGAGGTCCATGTCCGGACCGCCAGGCCCGTCGTGCGAGTCATGCCCCGCGCCGTCGTCGCGCCGGCGCCCGACGAGTCGGAGGAGCTGATTGTTCGCGGGGACGTTTCGGGCGACTTCCTCGCCACCTCGGGCGGCGGGACGTACCAGATCGGGCGCGTGAGCGGGACCGTGAAGATCCTGACGAATTCGGGCGAGATCCACGTCGCATCGGCCGGAGCCGGGGCCGACCTGAAGACCTCCGGCGGCGACATCCAGATCGGCCCGGTCGGCGGGGACCTGAAAGCGCAGACTCTGGCCGGGGACATCCGCGCCGGAGCCGTCGGCGGCTCGATCTCCGTGGAAACCTCCGGCGGCGACATCCGTGTCGAGAGGGTCGGAGGCTCGGCGGGAGCCCGCACGGGGGGAGGCGACATCATCCTGCCTTCGGTCAGGGGCGGCATCGAGGCGCACACCGGAGGAGGAGATGTCCGCGTGGCTCTCGTCGCGCGCGAGGTCAAGGGCGGCGTCTCGATCCGCGATTCAGGAGGCGACGTGACACTGACTCTCCCCTCGGACTTCCGCGGCGAGGTGTCGCTCGAAGTTCGAGAGGGCGACCAGCAGGAAACATTGATCCGTTCCGACTTCTCCGAGATCGCCGTGTCCCGCCAGCGCGACTCGCAGCGGGCCTCCGGGGTCCTGAACGGCGGAGGTCCAAAGGTCCTCGTGCAGACCCAGTCCGGAACGATCCGTCTGCGAAAGGGCCCTCCCGCCGGAAGCTAGCTTCTCGCGACTCGAAGGGGCCTCTCGCAGCGGGACCGCTATCTTAAGGCTTTCCTAAAGTCCGGCGCTCTGCCAATCCCGGCCATAGGTTGCTCTCCTGACGTCGGCCCTCCGCCGATGAGAGAGGAGCGAGATATGAAACGGTGTGTTTGGATCGTTGCCGCTTGCTGCTTCCTTTTTGCGGCCGGCGCCTCGGCTCAGGTCTCCGTGTACACGGCACAGCTGACGGGAGCCAACGAGACTCCCAATCCCGCCGACCCGGACGGGGTCGGCTTCGTCGTGCTCACGTTCGACCAGGGAGCCAACACGATCGCTTTCACGGCGTACGTCCAGGGCATCAATGCCGTCGTCGCGTCGCACATCCACAGGGGTGCGGCCGGCGTCACGGGGCCGGTCATCATCCCTTTCAATCAGGCCTTCGCCGCAGGCGTCTCGAGCGGGACGATCACGAACGTCCCGGCCACCCTCCTGGCGGAGATCGTCGCGAACCCTCCCGGGTACTACTTCAACGTCCACACGGGCGACTTCCCGGGCGGCGCCCTCCGGGGCCAGCTGCGTCCGACTACCGCCACGCCGGCTCCCACCGTGCTGTTCATTCCGGTCACGGTCAAGGTGACCGGTGCCAGGGGAGAGAACTTCGTCGAGGATGTGCGCATCGTCAGCCGCGCTTCCACGACGGCAAATGTCACGATCGACTTCTTCGCGAGCAGCTCCACCGCGCTCGCCGGCCCGACCTCGACGAAGACCGTCAGTGTTGCCGCCAACCAGCAGCTCGTCCTGAACGACATCCTGGGTACGACGTTCACCACGAACGGCATCGGCGCCCTCAGGTTCACGACCGACAAGGACGTCATCGTGGAGGCCCGCATCCTCGACGACCGGCGCTCGACGCACCAGGGCCAGCTGGGGTTCTTCATCCATGGCCTGGCGATCGAGGCGCCCTGCCGAGTCGGAACGCTCCCGGTCCTCTCCCAGGCCTCCTTGTCGGACGCGTCTCTGGGGATCGGCTTGAGGACCAACGTCGGCTACTTCAACCCGAATCCCAATGCCGTCACCGCGACCTTCACGGCTCGCAAGACCTCGGACGGGTCGAGCCTGGGCGCGGCCACCGTCACCATTCCGGCCTTCAGCCACTCCCAGTTCCAGGTCTTCTCCCTGATCAACACGGTGGCGGCCTCCGACCAGGTGCAGGATGACTTCTACGTGACCTACACCGTTGCCAGCGGCTCCGGCACGGCCTCTCCCCCGACCGGCGGGCCGCTCTTCGTCTACCTGGCGGTCGGCGACAACTTCACGGGCGACAGCTACTACTCAGCCGGCATCTGCGGCCTGTAACCGGAGACTCGCGTCGGCTTCTCCCGGCGGGAGGGTCCTTCCCTCCCGCCGTTTTTCATCGGATGCGGATGACCCGCACGGGCTCGAGATCCGCCTCGGATCCCAGCCCGAACTTCGGATCGTGCTTCCGGAAGCCGGTCAGGTACTCGCGGATTCCGGAGCGGAACTCGCGCCAGTCGCCGCCGAACACGGCGACGGTCCGGGAGATGTTCGCGGCGTTGTCACGCTCGAGGCTCTTCAACTGATCGCGGGTCAGCGGGGGGGCGTCGATCCAGCCCTTCCGCGCGATCCACTCGAAGCGCCCCGCGAGGAACCGCCCCCACCAGAGCGGAAGATGAACGAGGGGCTTGCGCGGCTTTCCGACCGCGGCCGCGATCTCGCGGTAGATCTCGTTCAACGTGAACGTGCCCGGGCCGCCGACCTCGAAGACGCCTCCGATCGCCTCCGGCTTCTCCAACGATTCGGCGAAGACGCGCGCCACGTCGTAAACGGACACCGGCATGAACCGCGTGGTACCCGGGCCGATGACCGGGATGAAGACGGGATTGACGCGAATGATCCCCGCGAGGAGGGTGACGAAGCCGTCGCCCGGCCCGAAGATGATCGACGGGCGAAAGACCGTCCAATCCAGGCCGGAATCGCGGACGACCTTCTCCCCGGCGGCTTTGGAGCGCCCGTACTCCGACGCCGAGTCTTCCGCGGAGCCCATCGCGCTCATGTGCAGAAGGCGCCGGACTCCGGACGCGCGCGCGATCTCGAGAACGTTCTCCACGGCCTGCCGGTGCATCCGGTCGAAGGTCTGCTCCCCCTTCTCGGCGATGATCCCGACAAGGTGAACGACCGCGTCGCGCGCGGGAAAGGCCCGCACGAGACTCTCCCGGTCGAGCACGTCTCCCTCCACGATCTCCACCGGCCTGTTGTAGCGGTTGTGTGCCCGGGCCGGCTCCCGCGCCAGGACCGCGACGCCATGCCCGCGCCGGAGAAACGCGTTGACGACGTGGGTCCCGACAAACCCCGTCCCGCCCGTCACCAGAATCTTCAACTTGAGTCTCCTCTTCCCTTATTCAATATCACGGCGGCGACTGAAAACCGGGTGATCTGCGATCGGGTGATCGAGCGATTGAGGGCCCCGGAGAGATCACCCCGATGGCTCGATCACCGGATCACCCGATTCTCATGGGTATCCGAACAGGTCGCTGACGATCGCCTCTCCTCTGCCGAGCCGCTCGACGACTTCCCGCCTGGCTTCGCCGAGCGGTCCCAGGTCTTTGACGGGATCGGCCACGCGCATGGCGGGAAGACCGGATTGCCTGCTGCCGAGAAGGTCACCCGGTCCCCGGGATTCGAGGTCCTTCTCCGCGATGAGAAACCCATCGGAGGTGCTTTCGAGAATGGAAAGGCGCCTCCTGGCCTCCTCGCCCGCCCGCTCTCCCACGATCAGGGCGCACCAGGAAGGAAGGGAGCTCCGGCCGACGCGCCCGCGGAGCTGGTGCAGCTGCGCGAGGCCGAAGACTTCCGCATTCTCGACCACCATGAAGGTGGCCCGGGCGACGTCCACGCCGACTTCCACGACGGTCGTTGCGACGAGGATTCCGACCCGCCCGGCCGCGAAATCCGCGAGGACACGCGACCGTTCTTCCGGCGGCATGCGTCCGTGCAGCGTTCCGAGCGCGACACCGGGAGCGGCGGCGGCAATCCGCTGCGCGGTCTCGCGTGTCGCCGCAACCGCGCGCGGGCCTTCCGTGATCGCGGGCACCACCACGTAGACGCGCTCCCCCGCCTGCACCCGCTCCGCCGCGAAGCGATAGACGCGCTCCCGGCCGCTCTCCTCTCGCACGCGGGTCACGACGGCCGACCGCCCGGGCGGCTTCTCGTCCAGCACCGACACGTCCAGCTCGCCATAGATCGCCCAGGCCAGAGAGCGCGGGATGGGCGTCGCGGTCATGACAAGCACGTGAGGTGACTCCCCCTTGCGAAAGAGCCGCGCCCGGTGCGCGACACCGAAGCGGTGCTGTTCGTCCACGACGACGAGACCCAGCCGCCGGAATTTCACGGGGTTCTCGATCAGGGCGTGCGTCCCCACGAGCAGGTCCAGCTCGCCCGAGGCGAGGGCATCGAGAAGCGCCCGGCGCGGACGCCCACGCGCGCGGCCGGTCAGGAGTCCCAGGCGGACCCCGGCCTTTTCCAGCCAGGAGCCGAGGCTCGCCGCGTGCTGCTCGGCCAGGATCTCCGTGGGCGCCATGAACGCGCCCTGCACGCCATTTCTCGCGGCCAGGAGAAAAGCGAGGCCGGCCACGACGGTCTTCCCGCTGCCGACGTCGCCCTGGAGCAGGCGGGCCATCGCCCGGCCGGAGGAGAGGTCGGCCGCGATCTCCCGCAGCGCGCGCTTCTGTGCTCCGGTCAGGGGAAACGGCAGAGCCTTCCTCGCCGCCTCGCGCACCGCCGTGTCGGCCGCGAGGACGATCCCGGAGCGCTCCCGCAATCGAGCGCGCTTCTGTTCGATCGCGGCTGCGAGCACGAGGAGCTCTTCTCGCGCGAGGACGCGCCGCGAGGCCCCGGCCTCCTGCGCGCTCGCCGGAAAGTGCGCTCCCTCCAGAGCGCGAAAGAGACCGTCCGCCGGCAGGCTCGCCGCCTGGAGTCGCGGCGAGAGCCTGTCCAGCGACGCACGGGCGAGGACGCGCCAGGTCCTCGGTGCGATGCCCGCGACGCGGTGATAGACCCCGACAATTCGTCCCGAGTGGATGGGATCGGCCTCCTCGCCCGATTCGAAGAACTCCGTCTCCGGATTCTCCAGGCACAGCTCTCCGCGCGGCGTCACGATCGGAGTCCCGTAGACCACCAGAGCCTTGCCCGACTGCGCCGCCTGGACGAAGGACGGATACCGGTTGTGCCAGACGACGCGGACCGCTCCGGTGCCGTCGTCGGCGACCGCCTCGATGCGAAGACTCCCCCGCCGCATCCGGGCGGATCGGACTCCCCGCAGGCGGACGAGAAGCGTGGCCGCCCGCCCGGCGGCGAGCGCCGCCGCGCTGCCGTAGTGCCGGCGGTCCTCGTAGCGGAAGGGAAGCGAGAGCAGGAAGTCTCCGACCGTTCGGATTCCCTCCTGGGCGAGACGCGTTGCGCGCGCCGGCCCGAGACGCGGAATCCGCGTGACCGGATCTCGAAGCGACAGCGCCGCCGGCAGCCCACGGGGCGAACCGGCGGGAGATTCCTCTACGCCGATGGGTTCCAAAAGGTGAGGGTGACCTGGCCGATCTTCAGGACATCCCCGCTGTGGATCGCCGCCGGGACGCCCGTCTCCAGCCGCGTGTCGTTGACGAACGTCCCGTGGGTGGCGCCGAGCTCTTCCATCACGTAGACGGTTGTTCCGATCCGGTAGAGCCGAGCGTGCCGCCGCGAAACGGAATGCTTCGAATCGAGCGGCGTCAGGTCCGCGTCGGGAACCGTCTGCGTGACCGGATCCGCCCGTCCCACGACCGTGTCCCCATCGCGATTGAGGGCGAAGCGCGTGGCGCCGTCGGAAGAGATGAGCTGGCAGAGATCCGCGTCGAGAGGAGTCTCCGACCTCCGACGGACCGGGACCGGGCTCGAAGATGCCCGGACGACCTTCCGCCGCTCCAGCGCCCCTTCGAATGTGGCGGCCGCATCTCGGAGCCGGCGCGAGAGCTCGCGCAGGATCCGGAAGGTGATCTCGGGGCTGCTCTTGAGCATCGCTTCGAACTCCGCGCCGTTGACGCGGACGAGCTCCACGTTCGTGCGGGCCCGCGCCGTGGCCTCGCGCGGAACGTCTTCGAGAACACTCGTCTCACCGAAGAAGTCCCCCTTTCGAAGCCGGGCCAGGACCCGATTCTGCCCCGCGATCGTCCGCGTGATATCCACTTCGCCGGAGCGGATGATGAACATCTCGGTGCCCACCTCGCCTTCCGCGTAGATCCTCGCGCCCGCCCGGAAGGAGACGAGGTGCCGCCAGAGCGACTCCCTGGCGGTCCGCGGCGGCGACAGGACCCTCATCGAACGGCAGCTCCGGTGAAGAAGAGCCGCGGTGCCTCTTCGAGATCCAGACGCGCAGGGACTCCCAGCGGCAGCGTCCGGGGATTCGCGAGGTGGCCGGCGGCGAGGCCCGAGGCGACGGGAAACGGCGAGCCGGAGAAGCGCTCGAGGAGATACGCACGGACCGTTTCGGAAGACTCCGCGTCCCGCCGCGGCACGACCGAGCCGATCACCATGCCTCGCAGTCGGTCGAATGTACCGGAGCGCTCGAGCTGGGTCAACATCCGGTCGAGCCGGTACGTGTCTTCTCCGATCTCCTCCCAGAAGAGAATCGCGCCGTCTCCGCGGACCGCCTCCGGTGTCCCGCACAGCGACGCGAGGAGCGAGAGGCATCCTCCCACGAGGGCTCCCTCGGCGCTTCCCGGAGTGATCACATCTTCGCGGCTGATCGGGTGCGGCTCGAGCGGATCGCCGCGCAGCACGGTCTCCCAGCCGGGATCCGCGCTCTCCGCTCCCATCTCAACGGCGACCATCGGCCCGTAGAACGTCACGAGTCCCGAGTGGCGGCGGATCCAGGCGAACAGCGCCGTCAGGTCCGAACCGCCCAGGTGGATCTTCGGGTTTGCCCGCATCTCCTCGACGTCGAGGTGCCGCAGGATGCGCGACGCGCCGTACCCGCCGCGCGCAAAGAAGATCGCTTCAACCGACGGGTCGCAGAGCAAGGCACGATACCCGGCCGCGCGCTCCCGGTCGCTGCCCGCGAGAAACCCCCGTCCTGCATGAAGGTTGGACGCCTCGGCGACCTCGTATCCGCTCGCTCGAAGACAGGCAATTCCCCGCTCGAGCTTCTCCGGATCCACCGGACCCGAGACTGCCGCGACGCCGATCGTCGCGCCGGACCGCAGGCGCCGCGGGCGAGTCAGCTCATCCAAGGCCTGAAAGTGTAAGTTCGATCTTCTTCAACCCGAAATCTGAAACTTGAAACCTGGAACCAAATCTTTCGCGAGGAGAAAAAGGGCTCGAGCGGGCCTGTAAGCCGAATTCTGTATTCCGGTTGCCCGGAACCGCGATCATTCCTCTGGGCCCGGGGTCGCCCCCGGGCTCAAGCAGCCGACCCGGAGATGTCCCGCGCGACGCGGGGCGGGACGGGCGCCCTCCATCTCCCTATTTGGCCTTGCTCCGCATGGGGTTTACCGTGCCCCCTCCGTTGCCGTCGGGGCGGTGCGCTCTTACCGCACCGTTTCACCCTTGCCGTCCGATCCCCGGAAGGATTCGGAAGGCGGTTTCTTTTCTGTGGCACTTTCCTTCGCGTTGCCGCGACCGGGTGTTACCCGGCATGCCGCCCGTTCGGAGTTCGGACTTTCCTCCCCGATTGCTCGGGGCGATCGCGTGGCCCGCTCGAACCGTGAAGATCTTAGCATGAGGGCCAGGCGAGAGGGCTTCGTGGAGTCGTCGGGTCTTCGGCGGCGTCACGATTTCCAGGTCCTCGGCTGTCGGTGCTCGGGCCCGGTGTGGAAGCTTGACCGAGGACCGAATCTATTTCTCCCGGTTCTTCTCGTCTTCAAAGTATTTCAACCAGTCCTCGACATCCACCCTTGCGTCGTCCCGGCGCGAGGGTTCCTGCCCGGTTCCGAAGCGGCTCCAGAATTCGTCCGGCGACAGTGTTATCGCGCCGGCATCGCGGACGCGCCGGCTCAGATCGCGGTCCTCCGTCACGACAATGATCTCGCCCGGGGCGCGCGCTCGCCCGATCTCCCTCAGAATCGCCTCGTCGGCGCCGCCCGCCCCGGCTTCGCGGATCGAGAGGCTCCCGAGCGATGTCCGCCTGTCGCCCGGTCCGTCGAAGAAGAGAACGGCCCTGGCCCGCGTCCGCCGCAGCCGCTCCGAGACCTCGGAAACGAGGGCCTGGCGATCGTCCTCCGAAGGGCGCGGGCTGCCCCGCGCCTTGCCGATCAGGTTGTTGCCATCCAGGAAGTAAGGCATCAGAAGAGACCGGTGATTTGTGATTGGTGATCAGGGGCCCACCCGGGGGCAATCACAAGTCACAAATTCCGTCTTCTCGGGTGCTGGAGGCGGAAGAAGAGCACCGCCAGGGCATGCTGGACCCGGGATCCGTGCGTCAGGAGGAGAACGAGCAGGGCCGAGAGGACGAGCGCCGTCAACCAGGGCTGGAAGAAGAGAAGAATCGCGAGCGCCACGGCGACGATGTCTTCGGCCAGCGAGAGAGCGAACTGCGTGAAGCCCCGGGTGGCGGCCGTCGAAGTCAATCGTGTGGTGGACTTGGCCGCGTGCGTGCCGAGAGTGACGATGGCCGCCAGGAGCGCGACGCCGGTCCGCGCGGGCCAGGAGGGAATGGCTACGGAGGCCAGCGCCAGAAGGGCTCCCACGATCGGCCGCAGGAGCGTGTGAACGGCCTCCCAGATCCGATCCGCCAGCGGAATCTTGGTCACGATGAACTCGGCGAGAAACAGGACGAGGGCGAGCTGGAATACGAACGGGCTCGCCAGGAACGCCGTCACAGGTCCGGGGAAGTCCTGGGGCAGAAGCCGGACGAGGCCGTGGAAGAGGAGCAGGACCGCCCAGGCGTTCAGGCCGGCGGCCGCCGCGAGCCCGAGCCCGGTCAGGATCGCCGTCACATCCGATGCCGGAACAATCGCGAGAGGAAACCGGACCGCGGTCTTTTTGCTTCCGGCGAGCGCTCCCGATCGCTCGACGCCGAGTCCGCCGCGGGGTCGGCCACATGCCCGGACTTCACGACGGCTTCCTCCGGCTGCCCCAGGATCAGATTCAAGAGCTGCTGGTTCTGTGGCGAGGGTTCCAATTGCACGGCGCGCCTCGCGAAGAGAAGGGCGTCCCGTTTGCGCCCATGTCGGTGGAGGGCCAGGGCCGCCTCGCACAGATACTGTTGCCGCTTCGGCTCGAGCCTGGCGGCCTCCATCAGATTGTCCAGCCCCCTCTCAATCCAGTTGGCGTTCTGCAGCTCGACCTGCGCGAGGCAGAAGCGGTATTCCGCGTTGTTCGGGACGAAATGAATCGCTTCCAGCAACATCTCGACGGCGGGGTGAAAGTCCTTCTCCTCGATCAACTGTCTTGCGCGAGCGTAGTTGCGCTTCGCCATCTCGACGCGCACCAGGGGATCGGAAGCCGTTCCGATCGCGAGATCGGTGGGGGCGGCGAGGATGGCATCGTATTCGGCCCGAGCCCTGGCGTCCGACAGCGTGTCGTAGGCGGTCTTCAGGCGCTCGAAAACGGTCGTGAGCTCCTTCTCGCAGTCGGCCAGGTCCTCGCGGTGGCGCAGATCCGGATGGAACGACCGGCTCCTTTCGAAATACGCCTCCTGTATCTCTTCCGGGGTCGCCCCGGGCCCGACACCCAGCAGTTCATAGTGCGTGAGCCAATCGATCCTGCGGTAGGTGTTCCGGATCATCTCGGAGTGGCCGGACGGGATCGGGGCGGCCGTCGGTTGCGATTGGATTTCGACGTTCAGGCGCTCGAGCCCCGCGGCCGCAGGAAGAACGGACCGGTCGCTCTTCCATTCCAGGATTCCGCAGGACAGCAGAGCGTAGAGAGTCTTTGCCGCGGCGGCGCGGGAGGCGCCTCCCAGCTTGAGGAGCGCGTCCAGATCCAGCGTTCCATCCACACGGGAGAGCAGGAAGGCCTCCTGGGGTGTCAAGGGAAGATACTGGTAACGCGACGTGGGGTCGTCGGCCAGAACCAGGATGCGCTTTCCGTCGGGCAGGCGATCTCGGAATGTATCGCTTTCCGGAAGGCGGCGAATCCCCTCGACGATGATGGAGGCAGTCGAGAGACTCAGGGCGACGTCGGGATCCAGCCGTCCCGCCGACGGTTCGAAGCGGTATTCTCCTAGCTCCCACTCGAAGGTCGAAAAGACGATCTCCTCTACCAGGCGCTTCATCTCGGCCTGGATCACCGAGCGCGAAACGAGACCGCGCTCGACCAGGATTTTTCCGAGGCGCGATCTGCCCTGCCGCGCTACGGTTTCCAGGGCCCAGGCCAGGTCGCGGTCCGTGACCCAGCCGCGGCGTTTCAGAAACGCTCCTATCTTCTGGACTTCCCTCGACGAGGTCGCTGTCCGAAGCTCTCCATTCTCGAAAAACAGGTTTCGGGTCTCCTCGCGCCGCATGAGGCGCAGCGTCCCCTTCAACCTGCGGAGAAAGATCCGCCGGAGGACTTGCGGCAGCGGTGTCGCCGCCAGCGATCCTTGAAATCCCGCGTCCCGCGCTTCCATGAGCTCTGGAATACCTTCAGATTAGCAGAGGTCGGCGGAACCGTCGCCGCGGCCGTCGCTCCGCGGCCGGCAGCCGACAGATGCTAAGGGCCCCCGGGGGGGCCCAGACCCCGATTAAACCCTCTCGGCCGCGCTTCTCGAAGGGAAATGCCTCTGGCCGAAAGTCAGGCACACTGCGCGGATCCATCTTTCAGAGGCCTGTCAGCGGACGGAGACGACGATCGGGCGGTTGCCGGGAGCCATGAAAAAGTCGGGGATCCGCGACTTGGCTTCCCGGGCCTCGGGCAGACTGGCATATCTGCCCCAGAGCACCCGGAAACAGGTCCGCCCGCGATAAGGGGTCGTGAGAAGCCACATCGTGCCCGGAGGGTTGTCCCGGCTCCAGGCCTTCTCCAGCGTCGGGAGCTCGCAGGCCAGCTCCAGCTGTACCGCGTAGCGGACGTCGCGGCGCTTCATCAGGGTCTTGCGTTCCCGTTCGGCTCGCGCTATCCACTCGGCCCGCGTCGCCTCGCCTCGAATCGCGGCAACCTCGGGCGTGGCCGCTGGTGGAACCCGGGTAGGCGGTACCGTCGGTTCCGGCTTCGTGGGGACCCTCGTGGGAGGCCGGGTCGGTTGCGCTCTGGTCGGCACCGGACTCGGCTCGCCCCGGGTCGGAATTCGCGTCGGCGGCCTGGTGGGCTCGGCGCGAGTCGGGACTCGAGCAGATACCTGCGTCGGTGGCCTGGTCGGTGGCGTCGTCGGCACGCGGGTCGGAGGCAACGTCGGCCTGGAAGCGACGGTCGGGGCGAGGGTGGGCAGGATCGCTCCCGGGCGTGTAACGACGGGGGACGGGACCGTGGCCTGCGTTCCACGCGCAGACAGGGGCACAGCGGTCTCGGCCGGCGGAAAGACCACGTTCTCCTGTGACGTCGGGCGCGCGGGCGTCGCCGCCGACTGTTCGGGAACGGAACTGCGGGATCGGGCGATCACCAGAACCACGACCGCGACGATGAGAACCGCGAGAAAGCCGGCGAGCACGGCTCCCATGTGCCGATTCTCGCCATTGGAAGGTGGTTCGTCGAGCCGCGGGAACTCTCGTTCAGAGGCCTCGGCCTGAAGCTCGATGGAGACTGAAGGCTCCGGTCTCTCGGGCAAGACCTCCTCAGGGAGAGGCGGTTGGAGCTCCGGCGGTTCGGCTGCCGGCTCGCGATCCGGTGCCGATATCTCCGCTCCGATCCCCTCCAACTTCGCGGTTGGTCTCCCCTTCTTCTCCGATTGACGCGAAGCGGGCTCTGCCTCGGACACCTCCGGCGGTTGCTCGAGCGGTCCGGCCGGCGCTTCCTTTTCCGGCTCCGGCCCGATTCCTTCTTCGGGCTCGGTCTCGACCGGCTTCTCCGGTCTGGGCTC
>DATIRW010000244.1:0-29892 GCA_035469365.1 Thermoanaerobaculia bacterium | reverse complement strand
CGGGCCGAGGTCCTGCCGCGTCTGGCTGCCGGCGAGGACGTCGTGCTCGACATCGACGTCCAGGGAGCCCGCGATATCCGGCTTGCTTACCCCGATGCTGTCGCCATCTTCATCGTTCCATCCTCTCCCGCCGAACTGGAGCGGCGCCTTCTGGCCAGAGGGCTGGACGGGGAGGAGTCGGTCCGGAAGCGGCTGATCAACGCAGCCAAGGAAGTGCAGCAAGCCGAGGAGTTTCAGTATGTTATCGTGAATGATGATTTGGATCGGGCCACTCTTGAGTTACAATCAGTAGTTCGGGCCAGGAGGCTGACGCCGGCCCGCCAGGCGACGCGTCTGGAGCGCATCCGCAAAGAGTTTCATTAGAGAGGTTTGCGACATGATTCAGAGAATGCCCGAAGGTGTGGACAGCAAGTTCCGTCTGGCGCTGCTGATCGCCCGCCGCGCCGAACAGTTGATGCGCGGCGCGCGGCCCAAGATCGAGACCGAGCGGCCGGTCAAGCCCACGCGCCTCGCCGCCCAGGAATTCGACCAGAACCTGATCCGGTGGGATTACGGCCCGGAAGGGGGAGTCCTCGAAGAGGGCGTGGCGGAAACGGCCGAGGAAGCCGCCGCGGAGGAAGAAGCCAGGGTCTGAGAGAGCCGGTACCCGCGCCCGGTGCCCGGTTTTTCGGTCAGCACCGAGAACTGAGGACCGACACCGATGATGAATCCCCACATCGTTCTGGGCGTCAGCGGCGGGATCGCCGCCTACAAAGCCGTTGAGATCCTGCGGCGGCTCACCGAGCGCGGCGCCGAGGTCCAGGTCGTCATGACGCGGGGCGCGCGCGAGTTCATCGCGCCGCTGACTTTCTCGACGCTGTCCCAGCGGCCGGTTCACACGGAGGTCTGGGGAGACGGCAATGCGCCGGCCGTGGACCACGTTGACCTCGCGGACTGGGCCGACCTGTTGATCGTCGCGCCGGCGACGGCGCACACGATCGGAAAGTTCGCCGCCGGCCTGGCCGACGACTTTCTCTCGACGTATTTTCTCGCCCACCGCGGACCGGTTCTCCTCGCTCCCGCGATGGAGACGGCGATGTGGGACAGCCCCGCGGTGCGCCGGAACATCGAGATCCTGACGGCGCGCGGGGCGCGGCTGACCGGTCCCGGAGAGGGGCTCCTGGCTTCCGGCCGAGAAGGGGTCGGGCGGATGGCTGAGCCGGAGGCGGTTGCCGGTCAGGCCTGGAGCATTCTCTCCCGGTCGAATCGAGACCTGGCGGACTTGCGGCTCCTCGTCACGGCGGGCCCGACCCGCGAGCCGCTCGACCCCATCCGCTTCCTGTCGAACCGCTCGAGCGGCAGGATGGGCTACGCTCTCGCGGAGGCGGCCCGTGACCGGGGCGCCGCGGTCACGTTGCTCTCCGGCCCGACGGAGCTTGCCCGGCCGGAAGGCGTCCGCTTCCTCTCCTTCGAGACGGCGGCGGACCTGCATGGGCTTCTCGTCCGCGAGTTCCCCGAGTGCGATGGGCTCGCGATGGCTGCCGCCGTCGCGGATTTCATCCCCGAGAAGAGCGCCGAACGGCTTCATCGGGAGAACGGAGATCGCTCGGTGCGATTGAAGGCCGGGGTCGACCTCCTGGCGAGCCTGAAGCCTCTCCGGAGAGGCCAGACCGTCGTGGCTTTCGCGGCCGAGACGGAAGATCTCGAGTCCGGCGGCCGCCGGAAGATGGAGGCCAAGGGAGCCGATCTCGTCGTCGTGAACGACGTGGGCCGCGGCGGCATCGGGTTCGACGCGCCGGAGAACGAAGTCCTCCTCCTCCGCCGCGACGGCGCCCGAGAGCTCGTTTCGCGCCGCTCGAAGAGAGAGGTGGCCGAGAAAGTCTGGGACTCGTTCCTGGAGGTCAGGTCATCGGCTTCCTCGGGTTCTCCTGTGTCCGCATTAGACTCGCTCCGTGCCCGCTGATCCTCCGGTCGACTCCCTTCGCGACCAACTCAGATTCTTCCGCGACCTCGGCGTCACGGATCTCTTCCTGGAAGGGCCCCGCGGAGTCGCCCCCATGGTCCCCGGGTCGATGCCGGATCTTCCGTCGCTGAAAACATTCCTCGAGGGCTGCCCGCGCTGCAAGCTCTCGAAGGGCCGCACCCACATCGTCTTCGGTCAGGGAAACCCGAAGGCGGACCTGATGTTCGTCGGCGAGGCTCCGGGCCGTGACGAGGACGAACAGGGCCTCGCGTTCGTCGGCCGCGCCGGCCAGCTCCTGACGAAGATCATCGAGGCGATCGGAAAGAAACGCGAGGACGTCTTCATCTGTAACGTCCTCAAATGCCGGCCTCCCAACAACCGCAACCCGGAGCCGGACGAGGTGGGGAGCTGCATGCCGTTCCTCCAGGAGCAGATCCGTCTGATCTCGCCGAAGGTCATCGTGACACTCGGGACCTTCGCGGCGCAGGCGCTGCTGGAGACCGACGAGCCCATTGGACGATTGCGGGGCCGCTGGCGTTCGTCGAAAGGCGTCCGCGTCATGCCGACCTTCCATCCTGCTTTCCTGCTCCGAAGCCCCGACAGGAAGAAGGACGTCTGGGAGGACATGAAGCTTGTCCGGGACTCCCTCGCCGAAAAATGAAGGGGGCGGCCCGGAGGCCGCCCGCGGAGACCCGAGTCGAGACGCCCTCTACTGTGGAACGGTCCCGAAGATGGGGAAGTGGCTTGCGGCGCCCATGAAGAAGAGCATGGGGACGGAGAGCCAGGCGTTCGTGCGGGAGGCGAGAAAGGCGCGCCGCGCCCACTTCGGCATGTCGGCGGGGGCCGGCGCTCCGGTCTCGGCCGTCGCCTTCGTCGCGGCGATGATCTTCTGCTGGAGTGGCCAGATGATCATCCAGACGTTCATGAACATCACGTAGCCCATTCCGCCGCCGATCGCGATCGCGACGGTCCGATTGCTGCCGCCATTCCTCATGTACGAGACCGCGCCCCAGGAGACGAGCAGCACGAGGACCGCGATAGCGGCGGCGAGAACGCGCCCGTCCTTCAGCGGGCCGCCGGCGACCGACATCCGCAGCAAGGCAGCCACGATCAGCCAGGCGACCGTCCACGCGACGAGAAAGACGATGACCCTGCCGGTGATTTTCTCTGTGCCGAGGAGGAAGAGGTAATAGGTGAGACCAAAGACCAGCGTCCAGACAGCGCCCCAGCGGAACCACCAGAGCGCCTTGGGCATCAGGTTCGGCACGACCTTGCCCTTGCTCGCCGCGTCGAGCTCCTTCATGAAGCCGACGTTGACGAGGTTGAAGAAATAGAGGAGGCCGATCCAGGTGATGCCCGCCAGGAAATGGCCCCACCGGAGAAGGAACAGGACGTTCGTCTGCCAGTCTTGAGGCCAGGTCATTGTCCACCCCTCCTAGGTCGAAAGGAATCGGAAACCGGAAATCGAAACGACGCCCTATCTTATCTCCCGGCTCCCGATTTGCGGCCCGGTCATTCCAGGGGGCCGAGGAGATTCTGAGGGGTCATGGCTGCGTTCAACTCCTCCTCGGTCAGGACCTTCTTCTCCAGGAGGACCTGTCGGACGAGGACACCCCGGGCGACCGCTTCCTTGAAGACTTCCGCTGCCCTGGCGTAGCCGATCTTCGGCGTGAGGGCCGTGATGACCGACGGCGATTCCTCCAGGTAGTGGCGGCACTTCTCCGGGTTTGCCGTGATCCCGTCCACGCACTTGCTGCGCAGGACGGGGAGGAAGTTGATGAAGAGCTGCGGGCCGCGCGTCAGGTTGTGCGCGATCAGAGGCATCATGACGTTCAGGTCGAGCTGGCCGGCCCCGACCGCGAGAATGTTGGCGGTGTCGAAGCCGATCAGCTGGAAGCAGAGCATGTTGAGGCACTCGACGAGGGACGGGTTGACCTTGCCCGGCATGATCGAGGAGCCCGGCTGGACGGCGGGCAGGCGGATCTCGTCCAGGCCGGTCGCCGGCCCCGACGCGAGCAGGCGCAGGTCGTTCCCGATCCGGCCGAGCTCCACGGCCAGGCCCCGGAGGGCCGCCGAGTAGTCGCCGGCGGCCGCCCGGCTCTGCAGGCCTTCTCGGGGATCGGGGGCGGGCCGAAAATCCTCGCCGGCGAGCTTCGAGAGTTTCTCGATCGCGCGTTCCCGGAATCCCGCTGGCGTATTGATGCCTGTGCCGGCCGCTGTGCCGCCGAGCGGCAACTCCCGGAGGGCGTCGAGCGTCTGCGAGAGCGCCGCCCATCGGTGCTTGATGGCGGAGCCGAAGGCGCCGAACTCCTGCCCGAGAGTGACGGGAACGGCGTCCATGAGATGGGTCCGGCCGGACTTGACGATGGAGGCGAACTCCCGGCCCTTGCGGTCGAAGGAATCCGCGAGTTTCCCGACTTCCTCCGCGAGCGTCCTGCCGACGGCGATCGCCGCCATGTGGAGCGCGGTCGGGAACGTGTCGTTGGTGGACTGGCCGAGGTTCACGTCGTCGTTGGGGTTGACGGCCGAGCGGTCTCCCCGCGGCGCGCCGAGGATCTGCGCCGCCCGTCCGGCAAGAACCTCGTTGACGTTCATGTGAAATGAGGTGCCGGCGCCCGCCTGGTAGACGTCCACGACGAACTGTTCCCGGTGCCGGCCCGCCAGGATCTCGTCGCAGGCCTGCACGATCGAGGCGACCTTCCGCGCGTCGAGCCGGCCCATCTCGCCGTTGGTCTCGGCGCACGCCCTCTTGATCCGGGCAAACGCGCGGACCATCTCGGGGTGGGCCATCTCGCCCGAGATTGGGTAATTCTCCACGGCGCGCGAGGTCTGAGCGCCCCAGTAGGCGTCGTCGGGAATCTGCCGCACTCCGAGGCTGTCGCGCTCTTCTCTCAAGGTAATTCTCCTTTGCTCCTGGCCGTTTTCAACAGTAGCAGAGTCGGATCCGCTCTCGGACGGACGGGCGAATCGCGGGGTAGAATGAGACCCCGCCAGACCCGCCCCGCAACGGCCGGCGAGCGCCGGCGTCGCGCCAAGGAAGGAGAGATGATCGGGCCTTTCGAGATTCGGAAGACAGTCGGCATCGCGGTCCTCTGCGCCGCGGGAATCCTCGCCTGTCGCAAGGCGGGAGTTCCTTCCTCGGCGGCGGCTCCCGCACCCGTCCTGCCGCCGAGTGCCGAGCGCTCGGCGCAGATGCCGCCGGCCCACGCGGACCCGAACGCATACCCCTTCCGGCCCGCCGAGAAGGCCTCCGTGGACGAGTTTCTCCGGCAGCACGTTGACCTTCGGCTCGCGACCGACGCCGACCGCCAGCACCCGCGGGACGGCGACAGCGACATCCGCCGTCTGTACGGCGTCTATCACCCGTTCTTCGTCCGTGGCGACCTGAACGACGACGGCATTCTCGACTTCGTCCTGGCGTTCGTGCGGCGGGATTCCAGCCGCGACAGCCCGTGGTTCTCCGTCGTCGTGTTCACCGGCCGGGCCGATTCGGCGGGGCCTTCGTTCCACTCCGGGGTCTTCATCGAGCGCGACGTCACGCTCGCCCGGGGGGACCTTTCGATCGACCGCGACGCCGTGCTGATCACGCCCGACCTTGGCGACGAGGCCGTCCGCCGCTACCGCTGGGATCCCCTGCGGCGTTCCTACGTCTTCGTCCGCGACGACGACGAAGAAGACGAGACGCCGATCCCCTCCAGAACCTGAGCCGTCGAGCGATCGGGCGATCGAGCCATCGGGTGATTGACCGGAGCCCCGCGATCGCCCGATCATCCGAACACCCGATCGCCGGGTCCCGCATCGTGTTGGTCGCGCTTCCGCTCCCGCTCCGCAAGAACTTCTCCTACGGAGTGCCGGCGGCGTCTCCGACGCCGGAGCCGGGCTCCCGCGTCCGCGTGCCGTTCGGGGAGCGCGTCCTAACGGGCGTCGTTCTTTCGCATGGAGGGGAGAAGACGCCCGGCCTGCGCGAGATCGTCGAGATCCTCGACATCGAGCCCGTTTGTCCGCCGGAGCTTCTGGCTTCCGCCGAGCGGGTCGCGCGGCGATCGTTCGCCTCGACCGGAGAAGTCCTGAAGACCGCGCTCCCCGCGCGGCTCCCCGCGGCCGGCGCGGTCCGGTATCGCATCACCGAGCAGGGCGCGCTCAGGCGCGCCGCGGGCGCGGAGGAAGAAATCCTCGAATGCCTTCGCGGCGGAGAAACGGTTGCCTTGAGCGACCTGCCGGTGGCCGGTCGGCAGGAGGCCCTGAGGTCGCTCGAGGAGCGCGGTTTCGTACGCGCCGTGTCCGCCGCGAGAGAGCGAAGGCCCCGATCGGAGATCGCCTATGCCCCCGGAGCCGGCTCGCCGGAAGAGATCGCGCGGAGCCTGAAGGGAAGCCGGCGCGGCAAGGACGTCGTGGCCTACCTCGAAGCCCTCGGCCGGCCGGCCGTGGCCGCCGAAATACGAATGCAGACGGGCGCGGGACCGGCCGTGTTGCGGACCCTCGTCGCCCGCGGCGCGCTCCGGACCTTCGAGCAGGCCCGCAAGCCCGAGGAGCCCGCCCCCCCGCCGGTCGCGCGCCCGGGCTTTCGGCTCACCGCCGAACAGGAAGCCGTTCTGGCCGAGATCGGCGATGCGATCACGGCCAGGCGGTACTTCCCCGCTCTCCTGCAAGGCGTGACGGGGAGCGGCAAGACCGAGGTCTACCTGCGCGCGATCTCCTCGACGCTCGCGGCGGGCCGCGGCGCCGTGTGGCTCGTGCCGGAGATCGCGCTGACGCCTGTCTTCTCGCGGGAGCTCCGCCGTCAGTTCGGAGACCGGGCGGCGGTCCTGCATTCGGCCCAGTCCGAGCGGGAACGCGCGCGGGAATGGGACCGGGTGCGAGCGGGGGAGGCGCGCGCCGTGATCGGGCCGCGGTCGGCGGCGTTCGCTCCGGTGGCCGACCCGGGTCTCTTCGTCGTGGACGAAGAGCACGACGGCTCCTACAAGCAGCGGGAATCGCCGCGTTACGACGCGCGCGACGTGGCGGCGATCCGCGCGCTCGCGACCGGCTCGGCGCTCCTCTTCGGCTCCGCTACTCCGTCCATGGAGGCGTACCAGGCGGCTCGCGACGGGCGCCTCAGCCTGCTGCGTTTGACGACTCGCGTGGATGACCGGCCTCTCCCGCAAGTCACGCTCGTGGACTTGAAGCGCGAGCCTTCGCGCCCCGAGGAGAAGGGAGTCCCGCTCTTCTCCGGCGCCCTCGTCGCGCGGCTCTCCGAGGTGTTTTCGCGGGGAGAGCAGGCGATCCTGCTTCAGCCTCGTCGGGGATTTGCGCCGTTTCTCCTCTGCCGCCAGTGCGGCTACGATTTCCGTTGCGGTCGATGCAGCGTTTCGCGGACGGTCCACGACAAGGGACGCGCGCTCATCTGCCACTATTGCGGCGAGAAGGTCTCGAGGCCCCTCAAGTGCCCTGACTGCGGCGGCGTCATCCTGGAGGCGATCGGCGCGGGCACCGAGCGCGTTGCGGAGAGATTTGCCGAGCTCTTCCCCGGCGTCTCTCACGTCGTGCTCGACCGCGACTCGGCGCGACGACGCGGCGCGGGAGCGGTTCTGGACGACGTGATCTCCGGCCGGGCCTCCTGCCTGATCGGCACGCAGATGGTGGCCAAGGGGCATGACTTCCCCGGGGTCACCGCTGTCGGGGTCCTGTCGGCCGATACACTCCTGAACTTCCCGGACTTCCGGGCAGCGGAGAAGACCTTCCAGCTCGTGGCTCAGGTGGCGGGGCGCGCGGGGCGGGGAGACGCTCCCGGCACCGTCCATGTTCAGACGTTTCACCCGCAGCATCCGGCGATCCGGCGGGCAGCCGGGCACGATGTGGACGGGTTCGCGGCCGAGGAGCTGGCGTTCCGGCGTTCGTTCTTCTATCCGCCTTTCGCGCAGCTCGCGTCCGTCCTGATCTCGTCGCCGGACCGGGAGAAGGCGCAAGGCGCTGCCACGAGCGTCGGAGAATCCCTGGCCGGGAGCGGCGCCGATCTCCGGATCTCCGGACCTGCCCCCGCTCCGCTCGAGCGGCTGCAGGGGCGATGGCGCTTCCAGATCCTGATCCGAGCGGCGCAGAGGCTCGCCGTCCTGGATGCCCTCGAGTCGTCGATTCCGGAGCGGCCTCCGTCCGGCGTCCAGATCGCCGTGGACGTGGACCCGCAGGACCTCATGTAGCGACCCTGCGGGGCCGCGGATTCAAGTTCCAGGTTCCAGGCTTCCACGGGCCTCTTGAAAACTGAAACCTCTCTCCATCGCCAAACCATTACAATCACTTCAGATGGACGAGGACCGCAACTTCGAGGAGCCGATCCAGAAGCTCCGGCAGCGGATCGAAGAGCTGTCGGCACTGCCCGACGATGCGTCGCACCGGCGGGAGCTGGACCGGCTGCACGAGAAGCTGGAACGTCTCTCTCGCGAGATCTACGCGGGACTCACCCCCTGGCAGAAAACGCTCGTGGCGCGCCATCCGGCCCGGCCCTACACCCTCGACTACGTCCAGGCGTTGACCACCGATTTCGTCGAGCTGCATGGGGACCGCAAGTTCGCCGACGATGCCGCCATCATCGCTGGTTTCGCCTTCTTCCGCGGGCACGCCGTGGCCGTCGTGGGGCACCAGAAGGGGCGAGACACGAAGGAAAAAATCCGCCGCAACTTCGGAATGCCCCGGCCGGAGGGTTTCCGCAAGGCGCTGCGCGTGATGGAGCTGTCCGAAAAGTTCGGCAGGCCGATCCTGACGTTCGTGGACACCGCCGGGGCCTACCCTGGCATCGACGCGGAGGAACGCGGCCAGGCCGAGGCGATCGCCGTCAACCTGAAGGCGATGGCCGGATTCCGCGTGCCGATCGTGGTCACAGTCACCGGGGAGGGGGGATCGGGAGGCGCTCTGGGCCTGGCGATCGGCGATCGCGTCCTGATGATGGAACACGCCGTCTATTCGGTCATCTCTCCCGAGGGGTGCGCCGCGATCCTCTGGAAGGACGCCTCGCGCAAGAAGGAGGCGGCCGAGGCCATGAAGATCACGGCGCGCGACATGAAAGATTTCGGGGTGATCGACGAGATCATCCCGGAGCCGCCGGGCGGCGCGCACGCCGACCCGGACGGCGCGACCGCCGCGGTGGGGGAGGCGATCGAGCGCCATCTTCGCGAGGTGCTCGAGCTGACTCCCGAGGAGAGGCGAGAGCGGCGCTACAGGAAGTTCCGAGGACTCGGCGCGATCGAATCAAACGCCCGCCCGTGACGGGGTCATGACCGGCAGGCGGCGCCTGGAGATCGCCGTGCTCGCGTTCGGAGCGGTCTTCCTGGCCGTCGTCGTGTACTCCTTCCGTCCCGGCCGCAGACCTTCCTCCCGGCCGCCCGACGCGGTGCCCGGCGCCCCGGCGTCGCAGGAAGCCGGGCAGCCCACGACGGTTTCCGAGGGGTTCGACTACACGGAGACCGTCGGAGGGAAACCCCTCTTCCGCATTCAATCGGAACGGACCGTGGGGTTTGGCCCGGCCGCCGGTCTCGTCCCCAACGCGTATGTCCTCGAACAGGTCTCTCTCACTCTCTACCCGGAGGAGGGGGGCGGCGCACCGGTCACGGTGCGGGCGGAGAAGGCGCAGTACGATCGCCGGACCAACGAGTCCGTCCTGACCGGCAACGTCCGCTGGTCCGATGAGAAGGGCGCGCTCGGCGAGACGTCCAGAGTCGAGTTCCACGCGTCCTCCCACGAGCTCATCGCTCCGGCCGCGATCCACTTTACGCGCGGCACGTTCGACGTCCAGGCGCGTTCGGGTCGCTACGACCTGCGCCGGCGCGAGCTGACGCTCGCCGGCCCGGTCGAGGGATCCGGAACGGGGGAAGGAAGCGAAGGACTCACACATATCGCGGCGGACGGGGCGGTGTACCGTCGCGATGAGGGCCTCATCGAGCTTTTCGGGAAGGTCTCGGGCGTTTCCCGTTCGGGAGATCGCGTCGCCTGTGACCGCATGGTCCTGAAGGCCGAGCAGGAGGGGAATCGCTTCGAGTGGGCGAGGGCGGAAGGAAACGTCCGAGGAGTTCTCGTCTCCGCGGTCGGGCCCGCGGCGGGACCGGGCCGGCCGTCGCCGGCGCGGGAACGCCGCTATGCCGCGGACCGCGCTGCCCTGCTTTTCGCACCGGAAGGCACCGTGCGATCCCTCTCCCTGACGGGGACTCCCGCGCGTGTGGAGGAGAGCGACCAGAAAGTGGACGCCGAGACAATCGATGTCGGGTTCGAAAAGGGACGAGCGGTCTCGGCGCGAGCCAGCGGAAACGTGCGGCTGGACTCACCGCAGAACAAGGCTGAATGTTCCAGCGCGAGCCTCGCATTCGCCCCTTCGGGCGAGATCGAATCCCTCGAGCTCTCCGGCGGCGTGAAGATGCAAGGTGAGGGCCGATCCGCCCGCGCGGAAAAGGCGGTGGAGCTCCCGTCCCGCGGCGTCTGGATCCTGACGGGAGGCGAGGGGGGATCGGCCACCGCCGAGACCGAAGGCTCGCGGGTTTCGGCCGCTCGAATCGAAATGGACCGAACGCGCCGCACGCTCGACGCCGACGGCAATGCGCGCGCCGTCTTCGTGCCGGGCGACCCGAAGTCGAAGGAGAAGGCGAAGGTCCCGGCCCTCGTGGGCGACGCCTCCCGCCCTACGTTCGGTAAGGCCGCTCGCATGGTCTTCGACGACGCGAGCCGCGTCGCCACCCTGTCCGGGGGCGCAACGCTCTGGCAGGGCGCGTCCTCGGTTTTCGGCGACGACGTGACGTTGAACGACACGGAGCGGACTCTCGTCGCCGTGGGTCACACCCGGACCGTCGTCTCTCCCGAGCCGGCGGCGCCTCCGCGGGGAGCGGACCGCGGCCCATCGGTGATCACGGCTCGCCGGGTGATCTATCGGGAAGCGGAGGGAACGGCTCTCTTCGAAGGAGACGTCGCCGTCACGCGGGGACCCTGGCACGGGACCGCGCAGAAGGCGACGGCGCTCTTCGGCGCGGACCGCAAGATCGAGCGGGTCGAGATGACCGGAGATGTTTTTCTCGCCGACTCCGCCGCGGGACGCAAGGCCCGGGCCGACAAGGCCCTCGACTGGCCACAGAAAGACAGGACTATTCTCACGGGCTCTCCTGCAATGGTGACGGACGCCGAGGGCAACCGGGTCTCCGGAGCGACCCTGACGATCACGCAGGGGGGGCGGACCGTCGAGGTCACCGCTCCGGAGGGCGGGAAGACCGAGACGATTCACAAGACGAAGCCCGGGGGCGCCGGGGGACCGTGAGGTCCGCCGTTAGACTTACGCTGTGAGCGAGACAGCCGAAACTCCGGTCGCCCGCTCTCTGCTGACCGCGGAGGGGCTCATCAAGACGTACGGCGGGCGGGCCGTCGTCAGGGGAGTCAGCCTTGAGGTCGCGGCCGGGGAGATCGTGGGCTTGCTCGGCCCCAACGGCGCCGGCAAGACGACGACGTTTTCGATGGTCGTCGGTCTCGTCCGGCCGGATGGCGGCGTCGTTCGACTGGGTGACCGGAATGTGACCGACCTCCCGATGTACAGGAGGGCGCGGGCCGGCATCTGCTACCTGCCTCAGGAACCGTCGGTCTTCCGCAAGATGACGGTGGAGGAGAACCTGCTCGCGATCCTGGAAACGCTCGATCTCTCGCACGGCGAGCGCCAGGAGCGGGCGGATCGCCTTCTCGCCGATTTTGGCCTGGAGGCCCTGCGCACCCATCGCGCCTACACTCTCTCCGGGGGAGAGCGCCGACGCGTGGAGATCGCGAGGAGCCTCGTTGTCTCTCCGGATTTTCTCCTGTTGGACGAGCCCTTCGCGGGCATCGACCCGCTCGCCGTGCTGGAGATCCAGGCGATCGCGCGGCGCCTGGCGTCCGCCGGCATCGGCGTTCTCGTGACGGATCACAATGTCCGCGAGACTTTGTCCATCGTGGACCGCGCCTATATAATCAACGCCGGCGAGATCCTGCGGGCTGGCACGCCCCTTGCGCTCTCGAGCGACGCCGTCGTTAAGAAGATCTATCTCGGGGAGGCCTTTCAGCTGAACTAATGGCGCTGGAACAGAAGCTCAACCTCAGACTCTCTCAGCGGCTGGTCATGACGCCGTCGCTGCAGCAGGCCATCAAGCTGCTTCAGATGTCCAAGCTCGAGCTGGAAGAGGTCCTGACTCAGGAGATGGTCGAGAACCCGGTCCTCGAGGAGGAGCAGGACGAGGCCGCGCAGGAGGCCGAGTCGGCCGAGGCCCCCGAGGTCCCCGAGCCGGCCGCCAAAGAGGAGACCGAGGCCGAGGCACCTCCGGCGGCGTCCGCGCCGACGCCCGGGGAGGCGCCCGCCGAGACCGAAGCCGCTCCGGACCGGGAACAGGACTCTTTCGACGAGATCGACTTCGACTCCTATTTCGAAGACTACCTGGACACGGCCTACAACCCGCGACAGTACGAGGAGAGCGAGCAGACCCCGATCGAGAACACGCTTTCGAGCACACCGGGGCTCCAGGAATACCTGACGTGGCAGCTCTCGATGTCCGGCTCCTCCGAGGCCGTTCGCGAGATCGCGACATATCTGATCGGCAACATCGACGAGGACGGGTACCTGAGGGTTGCGCGGGAGGAGATCCGCACCGCGGGGTACGAAGACGAGGCGGACGTCGAGAGCGCGCTCGACCTCGTACGCTCCTTCGACCCGATCGGGATTTGCGCCTTCGACCTCCCCGATTGCCTGATGCTGCAGATCCGGGCGTTGGGCATCGAGAATCCGCTCATCGAGAAGATCGTTCTGGAGCACTGGCCGGAATTCCTGAATCGCCAGTTCCAGCAGCTCTCGCGCTCTCTTGGCGTGGGGATGTCGGAGCTGCAGGCGGTCGTCGAGATCATCAAGAACCTGGAGCCCAAGCCCGGCCGCAAGTACTCCAACGAGCGGACGATTTACGTCGAGCCCGACGTGGCGGTGCGCAAGATCGGTGACGAGTACGTCATCCAGGTGAACGAGGACGGGCTGCCGAAGCTGCGCATCTCCGCGGCGTACCGCAGAATGCTGCGCGGCGGCAACGGCGCGATCGGCCAGGAGGCGGCCGCGTACCTGAAGGACAAGATGCGCTCCGCGGTCTGGCTCATCAAGAGCCTTGACCAGCGCCAGAGGACCATCTACAAGGTGGCCGACTCCATCGTGCGCCATCAGCGGGAGTTCCTGGACAAAGGCATCGAGCACCTGCGGCCTCTCGTCCTGCGCGACGTCGCCAACGATATCGGCATGCACGAGTCCACCGTTTCACGCGTCGTCTCGAACAAGTACATCCACACGCCGCGCGGGCTCTACCCCATGAAATACTTCTTCCACAGCGGAATCGATTCGGCCAACGGGGCCGACGTGTCGTCTCTCTCGATCAAGAGCAAGATCGCGCGGTACATCGCCGACGAAGATGCTCGCCGCCCCCATTCGGATGCCCGCATCATGCAGCGCCTGCGCGCGGAGGGAATCCAGATCGCGAGAAGGACCGTCGCGAAGTACCGCGAGGAGCTCCGGATTCCCTCCTCCTCACAGCGCAAACAGTCCTTCTAGGACCAGGAGGAGACATGAGTGTCGAATGCACCGGCCGTAACATCGAAGTCACCTCGAGGCTCAAGGAGCTGGCGCGCCGCCAGACGCAACAGCTCGAGAGGCGGCTGGGGGGCCCGGCCACCGTGCGCGTCGTGCTCTCTCAAGAAAAACACCGCTTCGGTGCGGAAGTGATCGCCAGCCATCGGCGTCGGCGCTGGAAGGCGCAGGAAGAGACGGCCGGCGACCCCCGCGCGGCCGTGACATTGGCGTTCGAGAAGATCGACGCCCAGGCGAAGAAGGACCTCGGGAGAAGGCGGGACTTGAAGCACCGCGGCACACCGGGCGGACCGATTCGGGGGACGAGGATCGCGGCCGCGGAGCCCGCGGAAGCCGGGGGGGAGGCCGAGGCCGCTTCTCCTGCGACGGTGAGGATCGTCCGAAGCGGCCATCAGCGCCTCCCGGTCAAGCCGATGAGCGCAGAGGAGGCGGGGTTGCGCCTCGAGAGCTCGCGCCAGGAGTTCCTGGTGTTCCGCGACGCGACGAGCGAGAGGATTTCCGTCCTCTACAAGCGCCGCGACGGGGACTTCGGCCTGATCGTGCCGGAATGCTGAGGCGCCGCCGGGGATCCGCTCGCCCGAACGCGGGGGGGCGCTCTTGACGTCGGGAGCGGAGGGGCCCCTCCAGGGATTGGTCGATTCCCGTTTCATTTTCACCGACCTGCGGGGCCCCGGCCTGGAAGAGGCCCTGGGCGAAATGTCCCGGCGCCTGGCGGCTGCGGGGGTTATCCGCGACGCCGCGGACCTGACGCGCCGGCTCGTCGAGCGGGAGAAGCTGGGATGCACGGGTCTCGGGGGAGGGGTCGCCATTCCGCACTCGAAGTCCGGTGACGTGGCGGACGTCGTGCTCGCGATCGGCCTCGCGCCGGAAGGGATCGACTTCCACGCTCCCGACGGAGTTGCCGTCACGCTCATCTTTCTGATCCTCTCGCCGGCGGACCAGCCGGCAGTTCACCTTCAGGCGCTGGCACGGATCTCGCGGCTCCTGCGGACGCCGGGAGTCGTCGAGAGTCTCCGGGCCGTGAGGACCCGCGAGCAGATGCTGGATGCCCTTCGCGAGGCGCAGACGACCCCGATGGCGGCGGGCGTGTGAGCGTACCGGAGGAATCGGGCCGGACCGCCGAGCTGACCGCCGAGATTCTGCGCTCGCCGATCCTCGCCGATCTGAAGATGCGCACGGTGGCGGGGGAGTCGGGCTTCTCCCGGGTCATCTCCTGGGGTCGCATTCAGAGACCCGGCCTCGCCTTCGCCGGGTTCCTGGCTTTCATCAAGCCTGGGCGGATCCAGATCCTCGGCGAGAGCGAGCTGAACTACCTCGACACGATGCCGCCCGATGTCCGCCGCGATCGCATCCAGTCGATCTGCGCGCTGCCGGTCGCGGCGTTCGTGATCACCAAGGGGCAGGAGGTCCCCGAAGACCTCGCGCGGGAATGCCGCCTGCGCTCCGTTCCGCTCCTCGTGTCCGATCAGACGACCTCGGTCGTCATCCAGTCCATCACCCGGGTGCTGGAGGACGAGCTCGCGCCCTCGGCCACAGTGCACGGAGTCCTCGTGGATGTGTACGGCATGGGCGTGCTGCTGCTGGGAGACTCCGGGATCGGCAAGAGCGAGTGCGCCCTCGATCTCATCCAGCGGGGCCACAGGCTTGTCGCCGACGACGTGGTGGAGATTCGCAAGTACCCCAACGGGGCCTTGGTCGGGCGCGCGGCCGAAATGATCCGGTACCACATGGAGCTGCGGGGCATCGGGATCATCAACATCAAGAACCTCTTCGGCGTCTCCGCCGTCCGCACGTCCAAGTCCATCGAGCTCGTCATCGAGCTCGAACGCTGGGATCCGGCGAAGAGATACGACCGGCTCGGTCTGGACGGCGAGACCTACTCGATCCTCGGCAAGGCTCGCCCCTTTCTGCGTCTGCCGGTCGCCTCGGGCCGCAACCTCGCTCTCTTGATCGAGATTGGCGCGCGAAACGAGCTGCTCAAGATGCAGGGCTACGACGCCGCCAAGGAGTTCGCCCTCAAGGTGGACGAGCAGATCGCGAAAAACGCGCAGTCCCCGGCGCGCCGCCGCTAGCCCGGTGAGCGAGAAGACGGCCGGCGAGCAGGGGGCGGGGCGCGCGCTTCCCGAGAGTCTCGTGATTGTGACGGGGTTGTCCGGTTCGGGGAAGAGCTACGTGAACAAGTGCCTCGAAGACATGGGGTATTTCTGCGTGGACAATCTCCCTCTCGAACTCGTCGAGCCGCTGCTCCCGCGCGTCTCGGCCTCCCGCGTGGGAGTGATCCTGGACGTGCGCAATCCGGATTTCGCCGGGCGCTTCCCGGAGATTCTCTCGCGCCTGCGCAAGCAGGTGCCCGGAGCGCGCCTGCTGTTTCTGGACGCTTCGGAGGAGTCTCTCATCCGCCGTTTTTCCGAGACCCGCCGCCCGCACCCTCTTTCCGGAGACCGGTCGCTCCTGCAGTCTCTGCGTCGCGAGCGCGAAATGCTCGAGGAAGTCCGCTCGGTGGCGGACGTGGTCGTGGACACCTCCGACATGACGGTGCACGACCTGCGCTCGTTCATCGAGAAGACGTTCGTGGGCGATCCCTCGCGGGCACGGATGCTGGTGTCGGCGACGTCCTTCGGCTACAAGTTCGGGGTGCCGCACGACGTGGACCTGCTTTTTGACGTGCGGTTCCTCGCCAACCCGCATTTCGTTCCGGAGCTGAAGCCCAAGACCGGCGTGGATCCGGCCGTGGCGGCCTACATCGAGAAGGACCCGGAAACGGAGCGATTCCTCGCGCGGGTCGGGGAGTTCCTCGACTACCTGCTGCCTCTCTACGAGCGGGAGCACAAGAGCTACCTTTCGATCGGCGTGGGGTGCACCGGCGGCCGGCACCGCTCGGTCTTCGTGGCGGAGCGGCTGGCGGCCCTGCTCAAGGAGAGAGGCTATCCGGTACGCGTCTCCCATCGCGACGCCACGCGGGAATGAGCCCTTGGCCTTAGAATCCCGGATTCGCCCATGATCGGCATCCTTCTGGTCACTCACGGCAGGCTCGCGGAGGAGCTGCGGGCGGCGGCATTGACGATCCAGCCCGAGATCTCCTCGATGGTGGCCGTCGCCCTGGAGTGGAGCGAGATCGGCGAGGACGCGCGCGAGCGCATCGCCGCCGGCCTGGCGTCAGCGGACCAGGGCGACGGGGCCGTCATCCTGACCGACATGTTCGGAGGCACGCCGACCAACCTGGCCCTTCCGTTTCTGAAGAAAGACCGGGTCGAGATCGTTACGGGCGTCAACCTCCCGATGGTTCTGAAATGCGCCTCGTTGCAGGGGAGCGGAAAGACCGCCGCCGAGATCGCCCGGCTCGCGCGGGACCGGGGCCAGCGCTCGATCTGCGTGGCGTCGGACCTTCTGGCCAACGAGGAATCCGCCGCGACCGCCGCATCGGAGTCGCGAGAGTCATGATCGAGCAGGAGGTCGCCATCAAGAACCGGCTGGGCCTTCATGCCCGGGCCGCGGCCAAGTTTGTCCAGACCGCAAGCCGATTCAAGTCCTCCGTCAAGATCCGCAAGAACGGCGAGGAGGTGGACGGCAAGAGCATTCTCGGGATCCTGCTGCTCGCCGCTTCGCAGGGCACGCGGATCGTGTTGACCATCACCGGCGAGGATGAGGCCGCCGCCTTCGCCGCGGTCCAGGATCTGATCGCCCGCAGCTTCGACGAGGAAGAATGAGGGAATCGACGATTGACTGACTGACGATTGAGGGATTAAGCACGGGCTCAATCCATCAATCTTCAATCTCTCAATCTCTCAATCGCCATGTTGCAAGGACTTCCGGTTTCTCCGGGCATCGCGGTTGGGCGCGCCGTCATCGTGCGCTTCGGGGGCACGCCCGCGTTCCGCCGGGCCGTGCTGTCCGAAGGGCTCGCGGAGGAGGAGCGGCGGCTGCGGCGCGCCGCCAAGGCGGCGACCGAGGACTTTCTCAAGCACTCAAGGGAATCCAGCGGCACCATCGGGTCGGAGCTGGCGACGATCCTGGAGGCGCACGGCCTGATCGCCTCCGACGAGACGCTCCTCTCGGCCATCGTCGAGCACATGCGCAAGGAACGCGTCAACTGTGAGTGGGCGCTGGCGGCCGTGGCGCGCGAAATGGCCGCGCGGCTGGAGCTGGCGGACGCCTCGGCGATGCGCGAGCGCGCCGCCGACATCACGGACGTGGCCCGGGAGATCGCCCGGCAACTCTCCGGCGGCAACCCGCTGCCCGATCGTGACCTGCCGCGCGGGTCGATCCTCGTTGCCGACGAGCTCTCTCCCGCCGACGCGGCGCGCCTGGATCCCCGCCGCGTGCGCGCGATCGCTCTGGAGCGGGGGGGCCCCACGTCGCATGCCAGCATCATCGCCCGGTCCTTCGGCCTTCCCGCCGTTGCCGGCGTGGCCGGTCTCTGCGACGCCGTCTCTCCCGAGCGGCCCATCGTCGTGGATGGAGACCGTGGAATCGTCGATCCGGCGCCGTCGAAGGAGAAGATCCGCAAGAGCCTCGTCAAGGTCCACGAAGCGCGGGAGAGGATCCGGCGGCTGCGCGCGAGAACGGCGGGCGCCGCTGCCACCGGGGATGGGGTCCGGATCATCGTTCGGGCCAACCTCGAGCTGACGGAGGAGATCCCTTCCATCGACCTGTGGCATGCCGAGGGTGTCGGCCTCTTCCGTTCGGAGTTCCTCTATCTCGGGGCGGCGCCGGGGTCCCCGGGTGTGGAAGAACAGCGCGCGGCGTACGAGAGGCTGATCGAGGCATCGCGCCCTCACTCCGTCGTCGTGCGCACCTACGATCTCGGCGGCGAAAAGGGGATCGGCCCGGCGCCGGGCGAAAACCCCGCTCTCGGGCTGCGGGGCCTGCGCTACTGTCTCGCCCATCCCGAGCTCTTCGAGGAGCAGCTGACCGCTCTGTGCCTGGCGTCCCGGAAGGGGGAGCTCAAGATCCTGCTTCCGATGGTCGCGGGCCTGCGCGAGCTGCGGGCCGCCCGCGCCCATCTGGAGAAGGTCGTGAAGCGTGTCGGCCTCACCTCTGCTCCACCCCTGGGAGTGATGATCGAGGTCCCGTCCGCGGCTCTCCTCGCCGACCGGCTCGCCCTGGAAGCGGACTTCTTCTCGATCGGGACAAACGATCTTGCCCAGTACGCGCTGGCGGTGGACCGTTCGAATCCGGACGTCTCCGCGCTCTACCGCCCGCTCCATCCGGCGATCCTGCGGATGATCCGGTTCGTCGTGGAGGCGGGCGCCGCCTGCGGGCGACCCGTCGCGGTCTGCGGCGAGATGGCCGCCGATCCGCTGGGGATCGGCGTTCTCGTCGGCCTCCAGATCCGGGAGCTTTCGGTGACGCCGGTTGCCATCGCCGGAGTGAAAGACACCTTGCTGGCGATCGACTCCAATCGGGCCCGAATGCTGGCGGTCAAGGCCTTGAACGCGTCTGAAGCCTCCGAGGTCGAGAAGATGTTCCGGGCGCTTCCGCACGCGGCCGCCGCCGTCACCGCCGAGAAGCGTGCGCTCCGGATCCATGAGAGCGAACCCCTCCGGTGAGAAGAGTCGCCAAACCGTGGGGGCACGAGATCGTCTTCGCCGAGAACGAGAGGTACGCCGGGAAGATCCTCCACATTGAGCCGGGACACTGCCTTTCGCTTCAGTACCATGAAAGAAAGGACGAGACCCTCTATGTTTTGAAGGGGGAGGTGAGACTGTCGGTGGAGATCGAAGGCGCGATGAGAGAGATGCGGCTCGTTCCGGGCCAGTCGCACCGCATCCTGCCCGGGGTCCGGCACAGGATGTCGGCGGATGCGCCGGTGGACATGGTGGAAGTGTCTTCCCCGGAGATCGACGACGTTGTGCGCCTGGAAGACCGGTATGGCCGCGCCGGAACGACGGAACCATGAAGAAATCGAGAATCGTGAATTGTGAATTGCGAACGGGGCACGCCAGACGACGTCCGAAGCGTCGCTCACAATTCACGACTCGCAGTTCATTCCTCCTGGCGTTCATGATGATCTGCGCCAGCGGCATCGGCTCGCCCGCGCCGAAGGCGACCCCGACGCCGACTCCGCAGCCTCGGAAACTCTCCGGGGGGTTCGGCAGGGTGGATCCGGACGCGATGGTCACGCCCGCTGTCGCGGAGACGCCGACGCCGGGGCAGCCGCTCGCCGACACGGTGCGCGCCGCGGAGCAGGCCCGCAAGCGCAAGGGACCAAAGGCAGCCGTGACCATCACCAACGAGACGCTCGTCACCGATCCAAAGAAGGGGAGGCTGACGACGTCTTTGCCACGGCCGACTTCTCCGGCGCCGGCTCCCGGGCACGAGCAACTTGTCCCGACGCCCGCCGGCCCGGACGATTCGAGCGCGGAGGCTTACTGGCGGGAGCGCATGCACAGCGCACGGTCCCGCGTGGAGGAGCTTCGCGAGCGGATTCGCCGCTTCGAGCAGGAGTCCAAGAAGCTCGAAAACGACTTCTATTCATGGGACGATGGCCAGTACCGGGACGGCGTGATCAAGCCGGCCTGGGACCAGAAGCGCGAGGAGCTGGAGACGGCCAGAAGGGACCTGGAACAGGCGGAGAAGGAGCTTTCCGAGCTACCGGAGAAGGCTCGCAAGGCGGGAGCCCTGCCGGGATGGTTGCGCGAATGAGCGGGTATCGGGTCGAGACGTGGGGCTGCCAGATGAACGTTCTGGACGGTGAGCGCATCGCCGGACAACTGCGGGGTCTGGATCTTACCCGGGTGGAAGAGGGAGAGGCCGCGGACGTCGTTGTCCTGAACACGTGCTCGGTCCGGGAGAAGGCGGAATCGAAGGTCTACAGCGCGCTCGGAGTCCTGGCGGAGAAGAAACGCGAGAATCCCGCTCTCGTCATCGGCGTCACGGGCTGCCTGGCGCAGGTCTCGGGAGACGAGATCCTGGAGCGCGCCCCGTGGGTGGATTTCGTCGTGGGAACGGGCAACGTCGAGAGGGTCGGCCAGATCGTCCGGCGCGTCCGCGAAGAGCGGCGGCAGGTGACCGCGCTCGAGCTGCCGCAGGAATCTCCGGTCTACCAGTTCCGGCAGATCTCCCGCGGCTCCCTCTTCCAGGCCTACGTCACGGTCATCGAGGGGTGCGACCAGTTCTGCACCTTCTGCATCGTCCCGTTCACGCGGGGACGGGAGCGCTGCCGGCGCTCCGGCGAGATCCTGGAGGAGGTCGCCTGGCTCGTCGAGTGCGGGTACACCGAGATCACTCTGCTCGGCCAGACCGTCAACGCATACCGGGACCCGGAACACGGTTCGGGCCTGGGGGAGCTTCTCACGCGCGCGGCAGCGGTGCCGGGAGTCCGGCGCCTGCGGTTTCTGACCTCGCACCCGCGCCTCGTGGATGATCCCCTGATCTCGGCGCTCGCGGCCGGGGGCCCGATCGCGCCTTACCTTCATCTTCCCGCGCAGTCGGGGTCGGACAGGATCCTCTACCGGATGAAGAGACGCTACGACCGCCAGCACTACCTGGACACCGTGGAGCGGATCCGGCAGGCCGTCCCGGACGCCGCCATCTCGTCGGACTTCATCGTCGGCTTCCCGGGAGAGAGCGAGGAGGACTTCGCCGGCACGCTCGATCTCGTGCGCCGGACCCGGTTCGCCAACGTCTTCGCGTTCCTCTATTCCCCGAGGCCGGGAACCGCGTCCGCGCGGTGGGGGAGCGAGACCGCCGTCCCCGCGGAGGTCGCCTCCGAGCGGCTGCAGCGGCTCCTGGCCCTCCAGGAAGAGCTCCAGTCGCAGATGAACCGCGACCTCGTCGGCAGCCGCTTCGAGGTCCTGATTGAGGGGCACGACCGCCAGGGGCAGGGCCGCGGGCGCACGCCCTGCAACCGCATCGTCCACATCCGGGATGACGCTCGAGACCTCTCGCCGGGCCGTTACGTCTCCGTCAGGATCACGAGAGGATTGCCGAATTCGCTCATCGGAGAGTTGGCCCAATAACCGGGCAAAGGAACCTCGCCATGGTCAAGATGGAAATCAAGGGACTCCTCATGGATCCGGTCTCGAACATGCCGGTCGTGATCCTGCGTGACGCCGGAGACGGGATCTTCCTTCCCATCTGGGTGGGAATCTTCGAGGCGAACGCCATCGCCATCGCGATGGAGAAGATCGCGACTCCCCGGCCGATGACCCACGACCTCCTGAACAATCTCTTGAAGGAGCTCGACACGCGCGTCGAGCGCATCGTGATCAACGACCTGCGGGACAACACCTTCTTTGCCCGCATCCACCTCGCGCGCGCCGACTCGACCTGGGTCGTGGACAGCCGCCCGAGCGACGCCATCGCTCTGGCGCTGCGCAGCCGGTCGGAGATCTTCGTCGAGGAGGAGGTCCTGGAAAAGAGCAAGACCCTTCGCGCCGAGGGGGCCGAGCCCGATCCGGAGCGCCTGAAGAAGTGGCTGGAGGAAGTCAACCCCGAGGACCTCGGCAAATACCGCATGTGAGCGAGTTCACACCCGGGGTCGTAAGCTGATAGCTGAAAGCTGATACAGCTATACTGATCCCTGGTGATCATCTCCATCACGAACCAGAAGGGGGGCGTCGGAAAGACGACCACCGCGATCAACCTGGCCGCGGCGCTGGCTCAGAAGGGGATGAAGACGCTGCTGGTGGACCTGGACCCGCAGGCCAACACCACGATGTCGTATCTGGACCGGCGGTCCGTCGAAAAATCGATGTTCGACGTGCTGACGGATCCTGCAGTCTGGTTCAGGGAAATCGTCAGGCCCTCGGGTCTTCCCCATCTGGACATCGCGCCGGCCCGAATCGCGCTCGCCAAGATCGAGTCCAAGCTCCTGGGGGAGATCGACGGCCATTTCCGCCTGCGGGACAAGATCGACGGCGCGCGCAAGCGCTACGACGCGATCCTGATCGACACGCCCCCCACGCTCGGCATGATCACGGTCAACGCGATGGTCGCCTCGACTCACATCCTGATCCCGATTCAGTCCTCCTATTTCGCGTTGGAGGGGACCGACGACCTCCTGGAGACAATCGACAAGATCAAGGCGCGCCCGAATCCGGGCCTCCAGATCCTGGGCGTCGTCGTGACGCTTCATGACAAGCGCACGATCATCGGGCGCGACGTGTACGAGCAGATCCGAGCGGTCTTCGGCGATAAGGTCTTCAAGACCACGATCTCCAAGAGCGTTCGCCTCGAGGAGAGCCCCGCCCACCGCGAGTCCATCTTCACGTTCGCTCCGCGTTCCGGCGGCGCGGCCGAGTACTACTCTCTCTCCGAGGAGGTTCTCTCCCGTGTCTAAGAGAAGGGGACTGCCGCAGGAGGCGCGGATGCGCCACGATTCACATTTCGTCGACGCGCTGTCGACACGCTTCGGCGCCTCGCTGGGGCGCTGGATTCCTCTCGAGGAGATCGAGACCAATCCAGAGCAGCCGCGAACCAACGTCGGCGACCTGAAGGAGCTCGCGAAGTCCATCGAGGCGAAGGGAGTCCTGGAGCCGCTTCTCGTCCGGCCGATCGGCGACGGGCGCTACCGCATCATCGCCGGCGAGAGACGTTTTCGAGCCGCGATGGAGGCGGGCTTGACCGAGGTGCCCTGCATCGAATTCGACGTCCCCGAAAACGAGGTCATCGAGATCGCCCTGATCGAGAATCTCCACCGGAAGGATCTCCATCCCTTCGAGGAGGCCGAGGGGTACGCCGGCCTGGCCAACCGCCACGGTTATACGCAGCAGCAGATCGCCGAGGCTCTCGGCAAGTCGCGTGTCTCGGTGACGGAGGCCATGTCGCTCCTCGGCATCCCCGAGGACGTCCGCGAGGAGTGTCGGCACGCCGACATCAACGCCCGCTCGGTTCTGCTGGAGATCGCCAGACTGAAGGAGCCGGCCCTGATGCGGGAGGCGATCCGTCGCGTGACCGTGGGTTCGACCCGCGACGACCTGCGCACAGCCAAGAGGGAAACCGCGCATTCGAAGCGGCCCCGGCGGTTCGCCTTCGTGTATCGCCCGAAGGGGGGGCCTTTCAAGCTGAATCTTTCCTTCCAGAAGTCCCGCGTCGACAGGAGCGAGCTGATCGACACGCTCCGTCACATCATCAAGCAACTCGAAGCCGGCGAGATCAGGCTGCCAAGGGCGTAGGGGCGGCGAGCTAGCCGGGGACAGCGGCCGTACGCCGGTCGGCGTAGGGATATAACGTCCGATAAGATATATTATGTAAAGTCGCCAGCCAACCACTCCCGACCCAGGGCTCGAATCGCTTGAAACGCCGGTCCGCTCTCTTCGCCGCCTGCCTCTAGCGACTTTACATAATATCCATGCCGTTCCCGGGTACAACGCGGCGCTCTTTAGCTTCTTGGAGGGTTTCCCGCGCCTTACAGAACGGCGCGGGCGATCCCCGGACGCACGGCGCTGGGTTCAGCTGATAGCTTTGGGGCGATGCGGCTCGTTTCGCGGTCCGTCTTGAGGGAGATCTGGCCTCCGTTCCTGCTGGGGTTTGCGGCCTACACCTTCATCCTCATTGTCCGGACGATCTACTTTCTGGCGGATTTCTTCGTTCGGCGCAGCGCGACGTTTGGAGAGGTGGCCTGGCTGGCGGTTCTGTCGCTCCCCTGGATCATCGTCCTGACGCTGCCGATGGCGTTCCTGCTCGGCGTGTTGATCGGCGTCGGGCGGTTGGCCGGCGACAGCGAGATTGTCGCGCTTCGCTCGTGCGGCGTCGGCTCGGCGGCGATCTACCGCCCGGCTCTGGCCGCGGCGGGCGTTCTCTCGGTCGGCGTATTTCTCCTCTACAACCTGGTTCTTCCCGACGCCAACGAGGTCCTCTCCCGCTCGCTTGCCCGGGTTGCGGCGACGTCGGTCGTCAACGTCGTGCAGCCGCGCACGTTTCGCGAGGCCCGCAGCGGCGTTACGCTCTTCTTCGACCGGGCGGCGCCCGACGGCCGGACCCTCGAAGGGGTCTTCGTCAAGCTCGGCGAGGAATACGAGAAGGATCTGCGGGTGATCGTGGCCCGGCGCGGCGTCCTGACACTCGACGGGGATCGGCTGTGGCTCGACCTGTTCAACTCCGCGCTTCATGAGTACGACGCCGGCGATCCTTCGCGCTACCGGACCAACCGCAGCGAGACGCAGCGGATTCTGATCGCGGGCGACATCTGGGCCGGGAAGGTCTCGTACGAGAAGTCGCTGCGGGCCCAGTCGCTTTCCGAGCTGGCGGCGACCGCGAAGCGAATCCGCCGGGAGTCTCCCGAGAATTACAGGCTGGCATGGGTCGAGATCCACAAGAAGCTCTCGATCCCCTTTGCCTGCCTCGCCTTCGCAGTCATCGGGATCCCGCTGGCGGAAGGTTCCCGGCGTGGCGGGAAAGGCAGCGCGTTTGCCATCTCGCTCGCGATCATCATCCTGTACTACGTTCTTCTCTCTTCCGGCGAGACCTGGGCCCAGCAGGGCCGGCTCCCTCCGGGGATCGCGATCTGGATTCCCAACGCCCTTCTGCTCGCGGGCGGGGCCATCGCGATTGTCCGCTCGGGGCGCGAGCGGGCCCGCTGGCGCTGGCCCTTCAAGCGCGGGCGCCGGGAACCGGAGCGCGCCGCCACCGCCGCGGGATCCCGTCCTCGTTTCGGCGGGCTCCTGCGCTTCCCGGGCATTCTCGACCGCTACGTGCTGGCGCGGTTCCTGACCGTCCTCTTCTTTGCCGCGGTCTCGGTCCTGCTCCTGGCGGTCATCGTGGACTACGCGGACCACGTCGACAAGATCGCGAAGAACCACCCGCCGGCCTCCGTCGTGTTCGGCTATTACCGCTGCTTCCTCCTCGACATCGGGACACAGATCGCTCCTTTCATCGCGCTGATCGCGACGCTCGTCTCGCTCGGAGTCCTGTCGAAGAACAACGAAGACACGGCGTTCAAGGCAAGCGGAGTGTCGCTGCATCGTCTCGCCGCGCCGATCCTCGCCGCCGCCGGCGTCGCTGCCCTTCTGTTCTTCGCGCTCGGGGAGTACGTTCTCCCGTTTTCCGTTCAGAGGGAGGCCCGCTACCGCAACATCATCTACGGCCGGCCCGTGGACTACGGCGTCGCGCGCACGCCGGCCGAGCGCAACTGGCGCGTCGCGCCCGACGGACGTGTCTGGCACCAGGAAGAGAGCGATCCGGAGAAGGGGCTCCTCATCTCCCCTTCCGTTTTCGAGTTCGACAAGAACTTCGATCTCGTGCGACGCGACAGCGCGCGGGAGGCCTTCTGGAACGGGAAGGAATGGATCTTCCGGCAGGGCTGGACGCGGACCTTCGGAAGCCCAACGGAGACCGCCTACCAGACCTACCTCCAGAAAGGGGTGCCGGGAGATCCTCCCCGGGCCTTCGCGCGGGACAGGCGCACGCCCGATCAGATGCGCTGGCGCGAGCTCCAGCAGTACGCCCGGCGCCTGAAGGCGAGCGGGTACTCAACCGGCAATCTCGAGACGGCCCTCCACGCGAAGTTCTCGGCGCCGGCCCTGGTCCCGCTCATGGCCCTGCTGGCGGTCCCGTTCGCCTTCCGGATCGGACGCCGGGGGACGCTCGCCGGAATCGGCGTCGGCCTCGCCCTCGGTATGGGATTCCTGATCGCCACGGCGTTCTTCACGAAGCTCGGCGACGTGGGTGCCCTGCCCGCGCCGCTGGCTGCGTGGTCGCCCAACGTTCTGGCGGCAACGGGAGCCATCTACCTTCTCCTGCGCCTGCGCACGTAAGGGAAGGTCTGGAGTCTAAAGTCAAGGTCGGGCTCCGGGGACATTAGACTTTAGATGCTCCGGTTCTAGAAGCTTTGCCCGCTGGAGAAGGAGACGAGCCATCCCTTGCGGCCGAAGGGATCGGGGTTCAGGGCGTACGCCATATCGACGCGCAGGATGCTGTTGCCGGCGGCGCGAGTAATGAGGACGCGCAGGCCGACCCCGATGTCGCTCTTGAACTCCGACAGCTTGAGGGGCGTGCCCTCGGGTGTCGCGGTCCCGGTGTCGAAGAAGACCGCCGCGCCGAAGGAGGCGAGCTGCAGGATCTCCTTCCCGGTGAAGAGCCGGTGCTCCAGGTTCAGGATGATCCGCTTGTTCCCTTCGAAGGAGTAGAGGCGGTAACCGCGCAATCCGTTGTCGCCGTCGGCGAAGAACTGCACGTCGCGGTCCAGGTTCCAGCCGTAATCGAAACGGACGCGGGAAACGAACGTCTGGATCAGGGACGTCTCGAACTTATGGACGTAGCTCGCCGTGCCGGAGAGGATGCCGTTCTGGAGGCCGCCGTTCAGGCGCGTCTGGAAGGAGACATGGGCCAGCAGGAATCGGCCCGGTGAGAACCTCCAGCCGTAGCCTGTTTCTGCCTGAACGAACTCGGTGGTTCGGTCGAGGCCGAAGGCCGCCGGCGACACGCCGAAGGTCGCGCCGAATGTCAGGCCGAGATTGAAGTCCTCATACCGGGAGTCGCGGTTGACGTAGTTGAGCTTGATGAAATCGTTGGCCACGTCCTCGTACCGGAGGAGGAGATAGCGAAACAGCCGGTTCTCGGGGAGGATTTCGTCGGCGTGATCCGGCAGCGGGGTGAACGTGTCCTGGAGATTCTCGAACCCCACGGTCAGGCGCCTGGCGCGCGGGTCGCCCGCCGCCAGGGCCCAGCCGTAGTGCGCCTGGTAGGCGCGGTGGTCCTGGCTGAAGATGGAGACCTCCGTCCCGTTTTCGAAGATCCTCTCGTTCTGCGTCAGGTGACTCCCCAGGGCATCGGCGGCCCACGGGCTCACGAAGGAGACGAACGGGCGGCCGATCCTTCCCGTCGTCTCCACGCCGTCGGAGTTGTTGGCATAGATCAGTTCAGTGCTCCAGTAAGGGCCGAAGAGCGACGGGTCCCTGTACTCCACCGAGCGGTTGATCCGCTGCGTGTCCTTGCCGTATGCCACTGCCGCCTGGTGTCCCAGACCCAGCAGGTCCTTCTCCTCGAGGGAAAAGGAATAGGTCGTCACTCCCCCTGACTTGCCCAGCGAGACGCCGGGCTGCGTGGTCCAGGAGTCCTGTGTCCTGACCAGGATGTCCACGACGCCGTCGTGGGGCGGCGCCGCGACGACCGATGCGCTCTTGATGAAGGGAAGGGCACGCAGGTTGCGCTCCGTCTCCTCCAGGCGCGCGAGGACGTAGGGGTCGCCCTCGTGGAAGAGCAGGAAGTCCCGGATGACCGAGGGCTTCGTCGCGATGTGCAGGGCGTTGGCGGCCTGGTAGAGCCATCCGCGCGTCGCCTCCTCGGGCGTGAAGACGTCGTACGACTCGATGGTGATCTGCCCGATCCGCAGCTCCTCCTGTCCAAGAGCCTGGAACGCGGTCGCCAAAGGGAAAACGAGGAGAGCGGCCCGAATCACCAGGGTCTTCATTCCGGAGAGTCAGGTCTTGGAGGGCCGTCCGCCTCTAAGTTCCCTCCTCCCACGAAGTCATGTACCGGAGCTGTTCCCGCGTCGGAACGTCGATCGCGACCTTCATGGCGGCGAGCTTCAAGCGAGCGATCTCCGAGTCGATCTCCCCGGGAACCGGGTACACCTTCGGGTCGAGAGTCCTGTGGTTTTTTACCATGTACTCGGCCGCGAGCGCCTGGTTGGCAAAAGACATGTCCATGACGGAGGCCGGGTGCCCTTCGGCTGCCGAGAGGTTGACCAGGCGCCCGTCGGCGAGGAGATAGACGCGGCGGCCGTCGCGGAGCGCAAACTCCTCGACGAACTCCCGGATCGGGCGGTGCCCGGCCGACAGCGTCTCGAGGGCCGGGATGTCGATCTCGACGTTGAAATGCCCGGAGTTGCAGATGACCGCTCCGTCCTTCATCGCCCGGAAGTGCTCCTCGCGCAGCACGCTCTTGTTCCCGGTCACGGTGACGAAGACGTCGCCGACGGCCGCGGCCTCCTCCATCGGCATCACTCTGTAGCCGTCGAGCACCGCCTCGATGGCCTTCGTCGGATCGATCTCGGTGACAATGACCTGGGCGCCCAGGCCGCGCGCCCGCATCGCCACGCCCCGGCCGCACCAGCCATAGCCCGCGACGACGACGTTCAGCCCTGCCACGAGCAGGTTCGTAGCACGGACGATGCCATCGAGGGTGGACTGGCCGGTGCCATAGCGATTGTCGAAGAGATGCTTGGTCTTCGCCTCGTTGACGGCCACGACCGGGAACTTCAGGACTCCCGCCTTCTCCATGGCGCGCAGGCGGATGACGCCGGTCGTCGTTTCCTCGGTCCCCCCGACCACGCCGGAGAGGAGGTCCCGCCGGTCGGAGGGAGAGAGTCCCCGCGCCCAATCTCGAATCACGGGGTCCACGTCCGCGTCCTTGCCGAGCGCGAGGAACAGGAGCGAAGACACCAGGTCCGCCCCGTCGTCCATCGTCACGTTGGGACGGTGGGCGAGCGCTGCGCGGATGTGCTCGTAGTAGGTCGCGTGATCCTCCCCCTTGATCGCGAAGACGGCGATGCCGTCGTCGGCCACGAGCGCGGCCGCGACGTCGTCCTGCGTCGAGAGCGGGTTGGACGCGCAGAGGACGAGGTCCGCCCCTCCCGCGGAGAGCGTGCGGGCCAGGTTGGCGGTTTCGCTCGTCACGTGCAGGCAGGCCGACAACCGAACTCCGGAGAGCGGCTTCTCCTTCTCGAACCGCTCGCGGATCTGCCGCAAAACCGGCATGCTCTTCTCTGCCCATTCGATCCGCAGCCTCCCGCGCGAGGCGAGCGACGGGTCCTTGACGTCGAAGCGCTGGACCGTGCCTGCGATTTTTCCCATCGTGCGCCCCTTACCGCCCCGCCGCGACGGACGGCTCGACACCCGTGGCTCGCGACAGGGCCGCGGCCGCGTCGGTCCTCTCCCAGGTGAAATCCGACAGCTCGCGCCCGAAGTGTCCGAACGCCGCGGTCGTCTTGTAGATCGGGCGGCGAAGGTTTAGTTTCTCGATGATCCCGCGGGGAGTCAGCGGGAAGTGCTCGCGAATCAAAGCGACGAGTTTCTTCTCCGGCAGTTTCCCGGTGCGGTAGGTTTCGACGTGGACCGAGACCGGGTCCGCCACGCCGATCGCGTAGGCGAGCTGGATCAGGAGCCGGTCGGCCAGCCCCGCCGCGACGAGGTTCTTCGCGATGTACCGGGCCATATAGGCGGCCGAGCGGTCCACCTTGGTCGGGTCCTTGCCGGAGAAGGCGCCCCCGCCGTGGGGAGCGCTTCCGCCGTAGGTGTCCATGATCTTGCGCCCCGTGACCCCGGTGTCCCCCTGAGGCCCGCCGATGACGAAACGGCCCGTGGGGTTGACGTGGAACTTCGTGTTCTTCGTGAGGAAGCCCTCGGGGATCGACGGCTTGATGATCTCTTCGATGATGGCTTCCTTGAGCTCCGCGTGTTTGATCGCTTCGGCGTGC
>DATIRW010000243.1:0-1949 GCA_035469365.1 Thermoanaerobaculia bacterium | reverse complement strand
AGCGAGTTCCTGAACCTGATGACACAGGGGTGAGGGGATCTGCGATCGGGTGATCGTGCGATCGGGTGAAGTGAACTCAGCTCACGGACAATCACCCGATCATCAATCACCCGGTCATCCGATTCTTCGGATATCGCTCGTCGATTTCCTGAACGCGCGGCCCCTGACCTGGGGGCTGCTCCACGATCCGCCGCCCGGCGTCTCCGTCTCCCGCGACCTGCCTTCCGTCTGCGCGGACAAGCTCGCGCGGGGCGAGGCGGATGTCGGGCTGATTCCTTCGATCGAGTACCAGCGCATCCCCGGCATCCGGATCGTGCCCGGTCTCGGCATCGCCGCGGCGACTGAGGTTCGCTCGGTGCTTCTCGTCTCGAAGGTGTCGCGCGAGAAGATCCGCTCCGTCGCCCTCGATCCCGGCTCGCGCACCTCCGCGGTGCTCACCCGGATCCTGCTGAAACGCGTCTACGGCCTCAACCCCGCGTACGGCGAGCCCGGCGAAGCGGACGCGAGCCTCATCATCGGTGATCCGGCGTTGAAGGCCAGGCTGAACGGCCAGGTCGTCCTGGACCTGGCGGCCGAGTGGCGCGCGTTCTCGGGCCACCCCTTCGTGTTCGCGTTCTGGGCGGTGCGGGAGGAATCCGCGTCCGCCGGGGTCGCCGCGATTCTCGAGGACTCCCGCCGGGCCGCGCTGGCGCAGTTCGACCGGCTCGTACGCGAGGAGTCCGTCCAGACCGGATTCTCCGAGGCCGTGGTGGAGGATTACCTGCGCCACAGCCTCCACCACGAGCTCGATGAGGGGGATCTCGCCGGCCTGTCGCTCTTCTATCGGCTCGCGGCGGAAGAGGGCCTGATCGGCCTCCCCCGGCCGCTCGTATTCACGCCCGGCTCCTGATCCGACTCTGCAATAATCCTCGCCGTGAACGCGCCGGCAACACCGGAGATCCTGCAGAAGACACTTTCCGGCGAACGCCTTTCCTTCGAAGACGCGGTCACGCTGCTCGAGGCGGGAAACCTGCTCGAGCTGGGCGCGGCGGCCGACGAGATCCGCCGGAGGCAGAACGATCCCGGCGTCGCCACGTACATCGTGGACAGAAACATCAACTACACGAACGTGTGCGTCTACCGCTGTCAGTTCTGCGCGTTCTACCGCCCCTCGAGCGCTGATCCCGACGCCTACGTGCTGACGTTCGATCAGATCGGCGAGAAGATCCAGGAGACGATCGATCTCGGCGGGACGGGGATCCTCCTCCAGGGAGGAGTGGACGCGGAGCTCCCGTTCACCTTCTACGAGGACATGTTCCGTTTTATCCGGAAGACCTTTCCGACGATCCACCTCCACGCGCTCTCGGCGCCCGAGGTCTACTTCCTCCAGAAGATCACGAAGTGGCCGATGCACGACGTCATCGCGCGCCTGCGCGACGCGGGTCTGCAGTCCATCCCGGGAGGCGGCGCGGAGATCCTCGAGGACTCGGTGCGGCGGCGCATCTGGTCGCTGACGAAGGCGCCGACGGAAAAGTGGGTGGAGGTGCACGAGAGCGCTCACGGGCTCGGCATGCGCACGACCGCGACGATGATGTTCGGAGTGGGGGAGACCTACCGCGACCGCGTGACGCACTTCCAGGTCGTGCGAGACCTCCAGGACCGGACGGGTGGATTCACCGCCTGGATCCCCTGGACCTTCCAGAAGGAGAACACGGTCCTCGACGGCAAGGTCGAGGAGGCCGGCGGCTTCGAATACCTGAAGACCCTCGCGGTCTCCCGCCTCTTCCTCGACAACATCCGGCACGTCCAGGGCTCCTGGGTGACACAGGGCCCCAAGATCGGCCAGGTCTCCCTCTCCTTCGGAGCCGATGACCTCGGCTCCATCATGATCGAGGAAAACGTCGTCTACGCCGCCGGCGCCCGCAACCGCATGACCCAGGAAGAGATGCGCCGCCTCATCGCCGACGCCG
>DATIRW010000242.1:0-4853 GCA_035469365.1 Thermoanaerobaculia bacterium | reverse complement strand
CAAGATCTTGAGGTAGCCGTCCTTGGAGACCATCAGGTTCTCGGGTTTCAGGTCGCGGTGCACGATGCCGGCGGCGTGGGCCTTGGCGAGCCCTTCGGCAGCTTGCGCGCCGATGGCGAGGATGCGCCGGACCGGCAGCGGGCCGGAGACGATCAGCTCCCGAAGAGTCTTCCCGTCCACCAGCTCCATCGCGATGTAGGAGATCTCGCCGGATTGCCCGACCTCGTAGATCGTGACGATGTTGGGGTGGTTCAGAGCCGAGGCCGACCGCGCCTCCTGCTCGAAGCGGGCGAGCCGATCGCGATCCTTCGAGACTTCCTCCGGCAGCACCTTGAGCGCCACCTCGCGCCCGAGGCGCGGGTCCCTCGCGCGGTACACCTCGCCCATTCCTCCCGCCCCGAGCGGCGCGAGAATCTCGTAGGGACCGAACTTCCCGCCTGCGCTGATCACAAATCACCAATCACAAATCACCAATCGCTCATCTCAATCCCTCGACCAGGTAGAGGTCGGAGAGGGCGCGCTGATAGTTGTAGATGTAGGACTGACCGTCCGGCGTGATGAGGAAATAGAAGATGGTTTCCGTCGGCTCGGCCGGAGAGACCTCCTTGAAGAGGGTCCGGCTGCCGGTGGCCGGATCGAGCACCCAGATGCGGACCGGCACCTCCTCCCGGCGAACGACGTAGAGGAACCGTCCGTCCACCGTCCACTGGATTGGCCTGTCGTCCGGATTCAAGCCGGCGACCGGCCGGGGATCTCCTCCGTCGATCGGGTAGAGAAAAGCCTTGCCGTTCCCCGCGAATGCGAGCACTGACTTGCCGTCGGGCGAGACGGTCCTGGCAGTCTCCTGGAGAATGACTCCCTCGGGGCTGATCGGCCGTTCTTTGCCCCCCTGGAGGTCCCGGACATAGAGGCGCGACGGGCGGTCTTTCTCCGCGGCGGAGAACACGATCCGCTTTCCATCGGGCAGCCAGAGCGCCCAGTCGAATCCCACGAAGCGGCTGTTGGCGACGGGCGTCGTCTCTCCGGGCCCGGTAGGCAACAGGGCCAGATGCGGAAGAGATCCCGGGGGGTCGACGCGAACGAGAACCCTGGTCCCGTCCGGAGAAATCGCGAAGGGTCTCCCCTCGCCCAGCCGAACGGCCGCGGAACCGTCGGTCTTGCGCACATAAACGCTCGGCGTCGAACCGCCCCCCTGGCCAAACTCGAGGAACAGGAGCGTCTTTCCGTCGGAAGAGAGATCGGCGGGTCCCGAGGCGTCGAGCCAGGCCAGGTCCCGCTCTTTCGCGTCGCCGGCGCCTCGCCCCATCAGAATCTCGAAGAGCGTGTGGTGAGCGACGAGCAGGCGGCCGTCTTTGGAGATGTCATCCAGCTCCAGATCCCCCGGCACGACGGTCACCAGCCGCGCCTTCCCCGCCAAATCTACGGCCCGAACCGCTCGCCCTTCGCCCTGACGTCCCGCGGTAAACCAGATCTCCCGGCCGTCGGGACTCCAGCAGGGGACCCCCGTGACAGCCGACCAACCCGAGGAGAGCACCCGGTTTCCCTTCCCCGACGCTTCAACCAGGCAGACCGCCATCGTTCCCTCAATGCCGTGGAGAAAGGCGATCTGGTCCCCGCGCGGGGAGAGCCGCGGGCTCCCGATGACCTCCACCGTTTCCAGCAGCACCTTGCCGATCGGAAACTCGAGCCGAAAGCGGTGATTCACCTCGTGGACGACGGCGAGGTTCTTCCCGTCCGGCGCGAAATCAGCGCTCGCGTAGGGCACGCCCTGAAGGACTTGTCTCGGAATTCCACCCGCCATGGGCACACGCGCCAGAACCGCATCCGGAAAGGAGAGCACCGCGAGCTCCCCGGAGCGGGACACGGAGAGGATGTCCCAGTTTCCGCTTCCGAGGTCCGGCGCCCACGACTCGGGACTGCCCGGCCGCGTCACATAGAGCCTTTGCCGCTCCCCGGCCCATGTAGCCGCATATAGGACGGTCTGGCCGTCCGGCGTGAAGCGCGCGTTGTGGATCATGCCGCGCCGGAAGGTCAAGCGGTGAAAACGCGCGGAGGAGGCCGACGCTTTCGCCATAGGACCGCGCGAGACCAGAACTCCCGCAACGACGCCGAGGACGAGAAGGGCCCCACCCGCGAGAATCGGGGCGAGGGCGCTCTTCTTGCGGGCCGGAGCGGCGACGATTCCTTCGGCCGCGCTCGAGACCTCGGAGATGCGATCGCGCACGCTCGCCAGGTCGCGCGCGAGATCTCGCGTCGAGGCGTAGCGCTCCTCCGGGTCCTTGGCGAGGCAGCGTTCGATGATCCATCGCAGAAGGAGCGGCGAGTCCGGGCGCAGCTTGCCCAGAGGCTCCGGATCGTCCCGGATGATCGCCGACATCGTCTCGGCCGCCGTGTTCCTTTGGAAGGTCTTCTGCCCCGCGACCGCCTCGTAGAGGATGGACCCGAGCGAGAACTGGTCCGAGCGGTAGTCGACCGGATGCCCGCTCGCCTGCTCGGGCGACATATAGGCGACGGTGCCCAACACAGTGCCCGGCTGCGTCTCGGCCCTCGCCAGCGTTGGCATCGCCGAAAGACTTCCGGAATCGGGCGCGGTGAGCTTGGAGAGGCCGAAATCGAGGACCTTGACGTAGCCATCTTTGGAGACCATCAGGTTCTCGGGCTTCAGGTCCCGGTGAACGATTCCGGCCGCGTGCGCCTTGGCCAACCCTTCGGCCGCCTGTGCGCTAATGCCGAGGACGCGCCGGGTGGGCAGCGGCCCCTCGGCCAGGAGATCCCGCAGGGTGCGTCCCTCGACGAGCTCCATTGCGATGTAGGAGGTCTCGCCGGAACGGCCGACCTCGAAAATCGTCACGATGTTGGGGTGGTTCAAGGCCGAGGCCGCGCGCGCCTCCTGCTCGAAGCGGGCGAGCCGATCGCGGTCAGCCGAGACTTCCTCGGGCAGCACCTTCAGAGCGACTTCGCGGGAGAGGCGCGCGTCGCGAGCGCGATACACCTCTCCCATCCCGCCCGCCCCGAGCGGGGCGATGATTTCGTAGGAGCCCAGCCGGGTGCCTGGCGAAAGCGTCACGATCGTTCTACCGGAGCAACGCGGTCTTCTCCCCGGGGAAGCGCTGCGCGAGCCAGGATTCGACCTCCTCCGGTTGGTAGCCGAAGGGGCCGGGTTTGCCCTTGTAGACGATCAGGCCCTTCTCGTCCACGATGTAGAAGCGCTCGGGCCAGCCGGCGTAGGCGGCGTTGGCCGGGTTGTCCATGCCGTCAACCGCGAGCGGGACGCGGTAGGAGAAGCGCTTGACGAAATCGTTGGCGATGGCGACGCGCTGCGCCAGGGATTTGGGCTGCGGGTAACAGACGCTCTCCTTCACGTTGGAGTCCATCTGCCATTCGTCCAGCGGGTGGGCCTCCTTGATGTAGACGGTCAGGAAGCCGACGCGGTCGCCGTATCGCTCGTACATCTTCTCCACGCGCCCGACCGAGCGCCGGAAGGGGGGTCAGGTATAGCTGCCGAAGACGAGGACGAGAGGCTTGCCGCCGACGTGCTCGGAGACGCGAATCGGAGTCTTGCCGTCCAGGGAGACGAGCGAGACGTCCGGAGCGCGGTCGCCGACTTTCAGGCTCCCCTCCTTCCGCTGGTCGTACCGCAACATGCCGATGATGTTGCGCGGCCCGATCTTCCAGGCGATGACGCCGGCGGCGGCGGCCAGAAGCACGACCGCAAGCAACAGGATCTTCTTGTAAAGGCGCATACCGTGTCTCTTGCCGCAATCCTACCAGCGCCTTCGTCCCGAATCCGGCAAGCTTTGTGCTAAGGCACTCGCGGACATGAAGGAAGAAGCAACCGTGAAGACGCCGCCCCGCCCGGGCCTTTTGCGCCGTTTTGTTTCGGTGCTCGGCCCGGGTCTGGTGACCGGGGCGGCGGATGACGACCCCTCCGGAATCGCGACCTACTCGATCGCCGGCGCGCGCCTCGGAACGTCCCTGATCTGGACGGCGTGGCTGACGTGGCCCCTGATGGCCTCGGTCCAGATGATGTGCGCGCGCATCGGGATGGTCGGCGGAAAGGGGCTCGCCGGCGCGTTGCGCCGGAAGTTTCCCCGATGGGCTCTCGTCGTCGTCTGTCTGGCTCTGCTCGCCGCCAACACGATGAACATCGGAGCGGACCTCGCCGGAATGGCAGACGCCGCCGAGATGCTCACGGGATTGGACTCGCACTATTTCGTCGTCCTCTTCGGCGTGGGCGTTGCGTGGGCGACGATCCGGCTGCGCTACTACCAGATCGCCTCGGTCCTGAAATGGCTGGCCCTGGTCCTCTTCGCCTACGTCGTCGCGGCGATCCACATCGGCCCGGACTGGAAGACCCTTCTGCGAGACATCCTCCCCTCGGTCCCTCGCGGCAGCGAGGCCTGGGGGACGCTCGTCGCGATCCTCGGCACGACGATTTCTCCATACCTCTTCTTCTGGCAGGCCTCGCTCGAAGTCGAAGAGGAGAAGGCCCTGGGGCGGCGCATGGTTCGGAGCCGTATCGGCGCGACCGGCCGGGAGATCGGGGACCGGAAGATCGACGTGGGCGTGGGGACCTTCTTCTCCAACCTCGTGATGTTCTTCATCATCCTGACGACCGCGCTGACCCTCCACCGGCACGGTGTAACGAAGATCGAGACGTCGCGGCAGGTGGCGGAGGCGCTGCGGCCGCTCGCGGGGCGTTTCGCGGAGCTGCTCTACACGCTGGGGATCATCGGAACGGGACTCCTCGCGATCCCGACGCTGTCCGGATCGGCCGCCTACGCCTTCGCCGAGACCTTCGGCTGGCGGCAGGGTCTCGACCAGAAACTGAGGAACGCCCGCTACTTCTACGG
>DATIRW010000241.1:0-6675 GCA_035469365.1 Thermoanaerobaculia bacterium | reverse complement strand
ATCCGAAGAGCGGGCAGAAGGTGCCGATCTCCGGCTTTTCCCGCGCGGTGCCGGCCGTGTGGAACATCGCCTCCGCGGCCGGCAGGAGCGTCGGTGTCGTGGGGTGGTGGGGCACGCATCCAGCCGAAGAGGTCAAAGGCTTCTTCATCTCCGACCACGCGAGCCCGATCCTCTACGACAAGCTGCCGCTCTCGGGAGTCGCCTTTCCCGTGTCTCTGGCCCCCGGCGTGGCGCAGGTCCTCGCCCGCGACGGGCGGGTCACCGAAGCGGATATAGCCTCTTTCGTGGACGTCCCGTCCGCGGAGATCTCCCGCGCGCTCGGGAGCGGCGAGGGAATGGAGAACCGGATCGTGGCGCTCGCGCGCATCCTCTCGGCCACCCGCGTGTACCAGGCCGCGGCGCGGGACCTCTACGACAGGAACCTCCCCGATCTGATGATGCTCTACATCGAAGGGACCGACGAGATCGGCCACGTCTTCGCGCCGGACACGCCGCCCAGACTCGCGTGCGTTTCGGAGGACGACTTCCGGCGTTATCAGAACGCGGTCGCCGTCTACTACGGCGTCGTCGATCGGATGCTCGGACAGTGGATGCGCCGGGCCGAGGAAGACCGCGCGACTCTGATCGTGCAGTCCGACCACGGGTTCAAGTGGGGAGAGGACCGCTCCTGCGAGCGCTCCTCCTTAAACTGGAGCACGGCGGCGTACTGGCATCGCCTGGACGGCGTGTTCGCCGCCTGGGGCGCGCGCGTGCGGCCGGGCAAGGGAAGCGGCTCCAAACCCACGATGTTCGACCCCGCGCCGACGGTGCTCTCCCTCCTCGGTCTCCCCGCCGATCGCCGGATGACCGGCCGTCCCATCGCCGCGGCGTTTCGGGACCTGTCTTCCCTCGCGAAACAGGACCTGTCCGCGGGGATCACGGTCCGCCGCGTGCCGGCCGAGCAGATGTCCGATGCCGAAAAGAGCGAATACACGAAGAAGCTTCTCGCGCTCGGCTATCTGTCCGGCAGCGAGGCCAGTCCCCTGTCGCCCACCGGCGGGGAGCGGCCGGGAATGACGGAAGGGGCCTGGAACAACCTCGGTCTCTACGAGCGGGAAACCCTTGGAGATCTGCGCTCCGCGCGGGAAGCCTTCGAAAAAGCGCTGGCCCTGCGCCCCGGCTATCATTCTCCGATGTTCAATCTGGCCATCCTCTACCGCACGCAGAAGGACAACGCGCGGGCCCGCGACTGGCTCTTCCGCTCGTTCGCGGCGGGCCACGCGGATCCGGAAGGGACTCTCCTGGGCTGGGTCAACTGGTACGAGGAGCACAGCAGCGTCGCCGAGGCCGCGCCGCTGCTGGAGCGCGCGGTTGCCGAATTTCCGCAGAGCGAGGTGCTTGCCCGGGCACTCGGCCTTTCCCGCTTCAAAAGGAAGGACTGTCCGGGAGCCGCCGCGGCCGTGGCTCCTTTCGGGCAGAAGACGTCCGACCCGGCGACCTTGAACGCCCTGGGCCTGTTTCAGACATGCCTCGGCAAGCGCCAGGATGCTATCGTGTTGTTCGAAAGGTCCCTGGCCTTGAAGCCGGACCAGCCGGGGACGATCCAATCCCTGAACATCCTGAGAAATGGTCCCGCGCCCGGAAGTCGTTAGATTGAAAGAGGAGAAGATGAAAAAGAGAATCGTGACGGTCATCCTGCTGTCCTGCGCCCTGGCCGCGGCGGCTCCGCGGGCGGCTTCGAGCAAGGCGCCGGCTTCCCCGGGGATCGAGAAAGAGCTCGAGGTCTATGCCGCGCGCTTTCTTTCGTTCGATCCGGAGACGAAGGTCACCGTGACGCGGTCCACGGAGACGATTCCGGGGTTTGTCTCTTTCAAGGTCAAGCGCACGGGACGTTATGAAAAACTGAAGGTGGAACGCGTGGTCTTCGTCTCGGAGGACGGCAAGTGGTTCTTCGCCGGCGACGTCCTGCCCAACGCCGCCCCGCGTCCCGTCCGGAGCACCCAGGACCTCGCCTGGATCGACGAGAAGCTCGGAAAGCTCTACCGCTCGTCCGTTCACGCCGTCCTGACGCCCGACCGCGACGCGGCGGGGCTCAAGGGCATCGCGCTTCAACTGGAGACCGGGTACGGCGTCTCGAGGATGCCGGGCTACGTCACCCCCGACGGGAAGATGTATCTCCAGGGCACGCTGTGGGACTTCCGGATGGACCCGCGCGCGGAGCGCCGCCGCCGGATCGATCTCTCCGCCAATCGCGCGAGCGGCCCTGCGGACGCCGCGGTCAATCTCGTGGAATACGCCGACATGGAGTGCGGGTATTGCAAGTTCCGCGGCCTGCAGATGGACCGCTTGCTGGCCGCCAACGCCGGCATCGTCAATGTGCGCCGGCACTACAAGTTCTTCCCTCTCTGGATGGGGCACGTCTGGGCGATGAAGGCCGCCTCCGCGGGCGACTGCATCTTCAAGTTCGCCGGCGCTCCTTCGATGTTCCGCTTCAAGGAGCAGGTCTACTCCCGCCAGGAGACCATGACGGTGTCCGGAATAGACGAGCTCGCCGTCACGACCGCGGAATCCGAGGGGGTCTCGAGCACCGACCTGCTCTCCTGCTATTTGAAGGAGGACAGCTTCTCGCGTGTGCGGCGCGACCTGGAGGAGGGCTATCGCCTGGGTATCAACTCGACGCCCACTTACTACGTGGACGGAACCGAAATCACCTGGGTCGAAGACAGGGTCATGGAGGACATGCTCCGGACCCTCTTCCCCAAGATCAAGTCCATCTCCTACGAGCCCACCAAGAAATAGCCGCAAGAGAGACTGGGGGACCGGGGACCTGGGAGACTGGGGGACTGGGAGACTGGGAGACTGGGGGATGCTCCTTCTCCCCGTCTCCCAGTCACCCCGTCTCCCCGTCAGCTCACTCAGTTCTCGGTGGTCGTGGCGCGCTGGCGGCGGGCGGCGGCTATCGCGGCGAGATGCTCCTCGAAGGTCCGGGAGAACCTGTGTCCGCCCGAGCTGTCCGCCACGAAATAGAGGTAATCCGTCCTGGCCGGGGCCACGGCCGACTTCAAGGCATTGAGTCCCGGGTTGCAGATCGGCCCCGGCGGCAAGCCCGCGTAGACGTAGGTGTTGTAAGGGGAGTCGTAGGCGTAATCGGAACGGTAGAGCGTGCCGGTCCACTTCCTGTCGCGCCTCAAGGCATAGATGACCGTCGGGTCCGCCTGGAGCCGCATGCCTCTCTTCAGGCGGTTGAGGTAGACGGACGCGATCTCCGGCCCCTCGCTCGGCAGCCCGCTTTCCTTCTCGACGATCGAGGCAAGCGTGACCGCCTGCGAGAGCGTCAGGCCGAGCCGCTGCGCCTTCTCCCGCATGTCGGGTGTGAAGTTCCTGCGAAACTCGGTGACCATCAGGTCCACGATCACGCGGGCGGAAGTCGAGCGCGTCACGAGGTAGGTGTCGGGAAACAGGAACCCTTCCAGGTCCGAGACGCCGTTGGTCAGGCCCGGGAGCAGCTCCGTTTCCTGCAGGGCCCTTTCGAATCCCTCCGGACCTCCGATGCCGCGGCTCCAGAAGAGCTGGAAAGTCTCCTCGGCCGTCAAGCCGTCCGGCACCACGACGGAGTACTTGACGACTTCACCGCGTCCCATTCGGTTGATGACATCGTCGATCGGCATCGGCCGGTCGAAGAGATATTCGCCCGCCTGGAGGCTGGTTCTGCTTCGATAGAGCCTGTAATAGATCTCCGCCAGGCGGCCATCGGGGACGACGCCGGTTTCGGCGAGCTTGCGGAAGATCTGCGCGGTGGTCGTGCCCTGAGGGAAAACGATCGTGACCGTCGAAGGCGCACCCTCGGGGCGGGGATGTTTTAGCCGATGGGAGAGGTACCCCGCGACCGCCGCCACAAGCACGGCCAGAAGGAGAGCGACTCCCACCAAACGCCTGGCCCGCATGGCTCAGGCTGGCCTTCGCGACGCATGGCGCAGGTAGTCCTCAAGAAGGACCTCCGCGGCCATCCGGTCCACCTCCTCCCGGGTCGCGCCGGGCGGAAGCCGCCGCAGGGCCTCGTTGGAGGTCAATGTCTCCTCGTGGAAACGCACCGGGATCGCCGTGCGGGCGGCGAGCTTCGCGGCGAAGGATCGGACCCGCCCGGCGAAGGGGCTCTCGACTCCCTCGGGGGACCGGGGAAGGCCGAGGAGAACGAGTCCGATTTCCTCCTGCGAGCAGAACTCCAGGATCTCCCGGGCCGCCTCCTCGTCACTGCGCCGTTTGAGCGTTTTGCGTGCGGTGGCGAGAGTTCCGGTCTCATCCGAGGTCGCGAGCCCGATCCTTTCTTCCCCGAAGTCGATCCCCAGGATGCGCACGGAAGGAAGGGTAGCAGGTGTCAGGGTTGAAGGTTTCAGGTGGAATACAGGTGTCAGGTTTCAGGTATCAGGTGTCAGGTTAGATCTGCGTTCCGGGCTCCCGTCCCTGAAACCTGACACCTGACGCCTGGCACCTGCATTTCCCCTGACACCTACAACCTGACACCTTGCTCCTATCGGGAAGACCGCTCGCTTCGCCGGGGTTAGAATCGAAGCCTTATGAAGAATACTGTCGTACTCTCAGCGGCCCGCACACCGGTCGGTTCGTTTCTCGGCAAGCTCTCTTCGCTCCCGGCGCCCGTCCTGGGCTCCGCCGCCATCCGCGCCGCGCTCGAGCGAGGAGGAGTGAAGCCGTCGGAGGTCGAGCAGGTCATCATGGGCAACATCCTCCAGGCGGGCATCGGCCAGGCCCCGGCGCGGCAGGCTTCGCTCGGCGCGGGCATCCCCGACAGTGTTCCCTGCATCACGCTGAACAAAGTCTGCGGCTCGGGCATGCGCGCGGTCATGGACGCTTCCAACGCGATCCAGGCGGGCGAATATGACCTGGCCGTGGCCGGAGGCATGGAGTCCATGTCGAATGCTCCGTACATTCTGGAGCGCGCCCGCGGCGGGTACCGAATGGGGAACGCCGCCCTCGTGGATTCGATGATCAAGGACGGGCTCTGGGATCCGTACAAGGACATCCACATGGGCAATTGCGCCGAGATGTGCGCGGGCAAGTACCACTTCACGCGCGAGGAACAGGACTCCTATGCCCTGGAGTCCTACAAGCGCGCGCAGAACGCTTCGAAGACGTGCCTCTTCTCCGCGGAGATCGCGCCTGTCGAGGTGCCGCAGAAGAAGGGGGACCCGATCAAGATCGACGCGGACGAGGAGCCCTTCGCGGCGCCGCTCGAGAAGATCAAGGGCCTGAAGCCGGCGTTCCAGAAAGACGGCACGGTGACGGCGGCCAACGCCTCGAAGATCAACGACGGCGCGGCGGCCCTCGTCGTCGCATCCGAGGAGAAGGCGAAGCAGATGGGTCTCGCCCCCATCGCCCGCATCGTGGCCCACGCCGGCTTCGCTCAGGCGCCCGAGTGGTTCACGACGGCGCCCGTGGGCGCCATCCAGAAGCTCCTGAAGAAGACGGGACTCTCCGTCGGCGACATCGACCTCTTCGAGATCAACGAGGCCTTCGCCGCGGTCGCCATGGCTGCCATCCGGGAGCTCTCCCTCGACCCGGCGCGGGTCAACATCCGCGGCGGGGCGGTCGCCCTCGGCCACCCCATCGGCGCCTCCGGCGCCCGCATCCTGACGACGCTCATCCACGCGCTGCGCAAGGAAGGGGGCAAGCGGGGGCTCGCGGCCATCTGCATCGGCGGCGGCGAAGCCACCGCGATGCTCGTGGAGACCGCCTAGCCGGTGATAGGCGCGTTCGATGTCGTCCTCGGGGGTGTGCCTCGTTTCGACGCGGAGGCGCGGTGGGCGGCGCGGATCGTGGATCGCTACGCCCGCCTCCTGCCGTACCGAACGCTGACGGACACGCGGGGCAGACGCCCGACGGTTGCGGACGCCCGCGGGGACGCGCCGGTCGTTCTGGTCCAGGCAGACCCGGAAGCCTACCTGGTGCCGCTCGCCGCCGGGCGTCTGATGGAGTCGGTCGAAGCCGGGCGGAGCCTCGTCCTGCCCGTGACCAACGAGCCCTGGACCGAAGAGGCGCGCTGCGCGCCTCCGTTCGCCTACCACACGCCGTCGCTCCTGGAGGAAGCGGCGCGGTATGTCGCGGCTCAACCGGCCGCCGTGCGCCCGGCCGCCTCGCCGCGGTCTCCCGTTTACGCGGTCCGGCGCGACGCGCTGCGCGGACTTCCGGCCGGGCTTGCCCTGGACGAGGTTCCGGAGGAAGCGCACCGCGGAGGCGGGGGAGTCTTCATCGATCCTGGCGCCTACCTCCACCGTTACGGGGAAATGGACGGCCAGCCGAGAGAGGACCTCGTGGCGATGGTGCCGGCCGGGGCAGCGGCCGCTCTCGATGTCGGATGCGCCCGGGGAGAGACGGCCCGGGCCTTGAAACGCGCGGGTGTGGAGCGCGTCGTCGGCATCGAGCCGGATGCCGCGGACGCCGCGCAGGCAGCGCGCGTCTGCGACCGCGTCCTGGCGACGCCCCTGGAAGAGGTGCGCGAGGAATTCCCCGGTCAGTTCGATGCCGTCCTCTTCGGCGATGTCCTCGAGCACCTGGGTGACCCGTCGGCCGCTCTCGCGCGCGTGCGTCCCTGGCTTTCGGAGCGGGGCGTCCTCGTCGCGTCGGTGCCGAACCTCGGGCACTGGTCGGTCATCGCGGACCTGCTCGAAGGACGGTTCGATT
>DATIRW010000240.1:0-2931 GCA_035469365.1 Thermoanaerobaculia bacterium | reverse complement strand
GGCAAGTTCGGGCATTCTTGTGAAGCTCCATCTGGGCTCCTCCGTTGAGACGGTGGCGTTGAACACCTCCAGCCTCACCGAAGAGGGCCCGGATGGGCAACTACTTCACGTGAACAACGTCTTGAGAAATCACAACTAGCGGTCGGACGCGGCGGAGCGCTCGCGGGCGATGGCGGCGGACTCTTCTTTGCCGAGCACGTCGAACTCTTGAGAGGCGCGGCGGAAGCAGAGTCGTGCCTCCTCCGTACGGTTCAAGGACTCGAGAGTCAGGGCGAGGTGGAAGAGGGAGAGGGCGTGACCCTCGACGAGGCCGTGACGGCATCGGATCTCCGAGGCTTCGCGCAGCGCGGCGGCGCTTCGTCCGAGGTGATCGGCCGCGGGCGCGGGGTCGAGCTCGGCCAGACGGCGCAGGGCGATGCCCATGTTGTGGAGTGTGACGCCTCGGGCGATCTCCCGCTCCGAGGTCCGCCAGGAGAGCGCTTGCTCGAAGAGGGCGACCGCTTCCGACAGATCGGCCGCCGTGGATCCGAGATTGCTCAATGCCGTGCCGTAGTTGTGGAGGACGCGGGCGTGCCAGCCGCTCTCTTCGTGCTCGTCGAAGTGCGCGAGGGCGGCGGAGAAGCCTTCGCGGGCGCGCACGAGATCGGCGGCGGGGCCGGGACTGCCAAAGAAGACAGCGACGTTGTGGAAGAAGCGAGCCCGCTCCTCCTCCGCGGCAAACGGCAAGTCGCGGATGAACGTCCAGAGGTCGTCGGCGAGCGCGCGGGAGGTCTGCGCGTCTTCGCGTTCGCGCAGCTCCTCCTGGAGCCGGAACCAGTCGCGGTAGGCGTCGGCCGGATTAGTCTTGAAAGCTGCGCGGAAATGCGCCCGTGTCTTCTCGAGGCCGCTCTCCACGGCCTCATTCTCACTGAATCGCGCTAACGGCGCTTGTCGGGAGGCGTTACGGTAGGGGTCCAGGTGACGGCGAGGCGGAATGGCACTTCCTCCCCCTCATAGTAGACGCCCGGCTTGCGGGTCGCGGTCGGCCGGACGGAAACGGCCGGGGTGGGCGTGGACGTCGCCGTCGGAGGGACTCGGGTTTCCGTCGGCGGTACGGAGGTTGCCGTCGCCGGAACGGGCGTCGCGGTAGCGACGGGACGGGTCGCCGTCGCCGCGGGGCGGGTTGGCGTGGATGTGGGACGCGCGGCGGGCGCGGCCTCCCGGACTGGGGTTGCCGGCGGACGAGCGGTCGCCGTCGGCGGGACAGGCGCGGCGGCCGCGGGTACTGCCTGGCTGGGCAGGGGAGTGACGGCCACCGTCGGGGCGGGCGAACGCTTCTCCTCGTACAGGACGCCTGGCGTCCTGTCGGAGCGGGAAGTGGGGGCAGTCACGACGGGCATCGGAGTGCTTGTCGGAAGAGACACGCCGGCAGGCTTCGCGAGAACCGGGGCCGGAGTCGGTGACGGTGGCGGTGTCGGAGTCGCGAGTTTGGCGACCGTCACACGCGTCGTGCTGCAGCTCGAAACGGCGAGGAGGACCATCATGGCCGCTAGCGCTCTCTTCATGATGCCCGCGCGGAGCATACACCGGGCGCCAGCGGGGGACGGAGGACTGGGAGACTGGGGGATGGGGAGAGAGATACGCGCGATCACCCGCTCTCCCAGTCTCCCAGTCGTTTAATGACCGATAATCGGCGGCTTCATGCCGAGTCTGCGACTCACCCGTGAGACTCTCGCCTTGAGGGCGTGGGTGTTCACCAAGATCCGGCTGATCTCCTACGTGCGGCCGCGCGTGGTCGACCTGACCGGCGAGCGCTGCGAGATCGTCGTGCCGCTCTCCCGGCGCACGCGCAATCACCTGCGCTCGATGTACTTCGGCGCGCTCTGCACCGGAGCCGACGCCGCCGCGGCGCTGGCCGCGCTCAGAGCGTCGCGGAAAGCCGGCGGCCGCGTCGCCGTGATCTTCAAGGACATGCAGGCGGAGTTTGTCAAGCGCGCCGAGGCCGACGTTCACTTCGCCTGCGAGCAGGGTCGGGAGATCTCAGAGCTCATCGAGAAGGCGGACGCGTCGGGCGAGCGTCAAAACCTGCCGATTCGCGTGGTCGCGACGGTGCCGAAGCTCTTCGGCTCCGATCCTGTCGCCCGCTTTACCCTGACCCTCTCCGTCAAGCGCCGTTGAATCCGATCTGTCATACACGGATCGGCGATGATTGATGCGCGGCACTCGGATCCGCCGTCCTTCATCCCTCCCTGTTGTGTATGATCGGCGCGAAGCAGGGCCCCGGATGGCCGATCCCGACAACCCCCCGCCCACGTGCCAGCTGTGCGGCAAACCGCTCGAAGAGGGCGAGGAACTCGTTTGCCGTGACAAGATCGCGTGCAGCGAGCGACGGCAATTCTGGCGCACCGAAGAGGGAATGTGATTCGACGATCGGGACGGCGGCGTGGGAGAGAGGGCTGAATGGTCGCGAAGAAAATCGCGGTGATCGGAGCGGGGAACATGGGGACGGCGCTCCTGCGGGGCATCCTCGGTTCAGGGTGGGGGACGAGGGGGAACCTGATCGCCTCGCATCCCAAGCGAGCAAAGGGCGAGGCGCTGTCTTCGGAGCTCGGCATTGCCGTTACAGAAAAGAACGACGAGGCCGCGCGGCAGGCAGAGATCGTCATCCTCGCCGTGAAGCCCCAGATCCTGGAGTCTGTGCTCGCCGAGATCCGGCCTGCCCTTCGCCCGGACGCGCTCCTGATCTCTATCGCCGCAGGCTTTCCGACCTCCCGCATCGAGGCGGCTCTCGGGGGCTCGGTCCCGGTCGTCCGGGCCATGCCGAACGTGGCGGCGGTCGTTCAGGCGAGCGCGACCGTCCTCTGTGCGGGCCGGCACGCGGGAGCCGGGCACCTCGCCGACGCGCGCCGCATCTTCGAGTCGATCGGCCTCGTCGTGGAGCTGCCCGAATAC
>DATIRW010000239.1:0-21545 GCA_035469365.1 Thermoanaerobaculia bacterium | reverse complement strand
AACTTCTGCTCCGCCCTTCACCAGGAGATGCAGGGATACCTGATCGTCAAGGGGAAGGGCTAGGCTAACCGTTTTCCGGACCGAGCGGCGGGGAGCTCGCCCCGCCGCTCGCCGGTCCGGCAAGGAGAATCCATGAAGACTGTCTTCGAGCGAGCGAACCATCTTCTCGCTGCGCCCCTCGGTCTGGGCCCGCGGGGCCTCCTGGTCCTGGCCGCGTTCTTCCTCGTGCCGGTGTATCTGATGCCGCTCTGGAAGCTGACGATGTTCGCGCCGCAATATCCGGACGGGCTGCGCCTCTCCATCTACAGCTACAAGCTCGTCGGCGGGAACTCCGGCCAGGACGTCAAGGAGATTAACGTCCTCAACCACTACATCGGGATGCGCGACCTGGCGGCCGCGGACTTCACCGAGTTCAAGTGGATCCCGTTCGTCGTCGGCGCCCTCGGGCTGCTGTTCCTGCGCTGCGCCGTGCTCGGCAACCTGAGCACGGTCGTGGACCTGCTCGTCCTCTATGTGTATTTCGGGCTCTTCTCGCTCTGGTCCTTCGCGTACAAGCTTTACCGATATGGACATGACCTGGCGCCGACGGCGGCCGTGAAAGTCCCTCCCTTCATGCCGCCTCTCTACGGTCGCAAGCAACTGGCCAACTTCGATGTGTACTCCTACCCGGGAGTCGGGTCTTACGCGCTGGCGGTGGCGGTCCTCATTGTCGCCGGAGCGGCGCTTCTCGCGTGGCGCGAAGCGAGGGCGATCGACAAGGTCGACTCCCTCGTGGCGGGATGATCCTGGCCCTGGTCCTGCTCGCGACGATCACCGGCGAGGAGATGCCGGCCGCCGCGACCGCGGGAGTGGAGGGCCGGCCCCCGGCGGCGCAGACCTCGGGGCTCCAGGCGCGCATGGACGCCGCGGCGCCCGGTTCGGTTGTCGAAGTCGGACCCGGTTCCTACGCGGGCGATCTGGTCCTCGACAAGCCGCTTCACCTGGTCGGCCGTGGACGGCCGCGGCTCGAGGGCTCCGGCGGCGGGAGCGTCGTCCGCATCCGCGCGGACGGCGTGGTGATCGAGGGCTTCGACATCGACGGAAGGGGGGGCGGCGATCTCGGCCGCGACTCTTCCGGTGTTCACGTGGCGGCGCGGAGAGTCACGGTCCGGGACTGCCGGATCACGCGCTCCCTTTTCGGCGTTTATCTGCGGGAGGCCAACGGCGCAGTGGTCGAGCGCTGCCGGATCGAGGGAATCCCGGGCAAGGATCCGGGCGAGAAGGGGAGCGGAATCCATGTCTGGAACACGGAGGGCTTTACTCTCTCCGGCAACGAGATCGCGGGGGTGCGCGACGGGTTCTACATCCAGTCTTCGTCGCGCGGCGTCATCCGCGGCAATGTCGCCCGCGACCTACGTTATGGCCTGCACTACATGTTCTCCGACGACAATCTCTTCGAGGACAATCTGTTCGAGAACGGCGCCGCCGGCACCGCGCTCATGTACTCGAGGAGGATTGTCTTCCGGCGCAACCGGTTCCTCCACAACCGGGGCTTCGCGTCGGTGGGGCTTCTGTTAAAGGCCTGCGACGACGTGCTCGCCGAGTCGAACCTGATCGCCGACAATGCCCGGGGAATCTTTCTCGAAGGCTCCTACGACAACATTTTTCGCGGCAACGTCGTCGCGGAGTCGGATGCGGCGATCGTGCTCTACGACTCCTGCGCCAGAAACCGGTTCGAGGGAAACTCCTTCGTCGCGAACCAGACGCCGCTGACACTCGTGGGGCGGCGCACCGACACGCGGTTTGACGGGAACTACTGGTCCGACAACGGCCAGCCGGACCTGGACGGCGACGGCCGCGCGGACCGGCCGTACCGCCTCTCTTCCGTCTTCGATCACTTCCGCGGCAACCTGACCGCCGCCGACCTTTTCACGCAGGGGTTCGCCGCGGCCGCCCTCGGGGCGGCCGAGCGGGCGTTTCCCGTTCTCGACCCGGTTCCCGTCGAGGATCATTCGCCGCTGGCGCGGCCGCCGCTGCTTCCCCGGGTGCCGCGGCCGGGAGCGCGGCCGGCGCGGCCGGACCCCGCCGGGATCGCGGGCTCGGCGCTGGGGCTCGCCGGAGGGCTCGCGGCTCTCCTGGCCGGACGCCGATGATTCGCTTCGAGGGTTTCACGAAGCGTTACGGCATCCACACGGCGGTGGAGGCGCTGACATTCAGGGTCGAGCCGGGCGAGGCGGTCGCGCTGCTGGGCCCCAACGGCTCCGGCAAGACCACGACGTTGAAGGGCGCGGCCGGTCTCGTGCGTCCGACCTCGGGATCAGTCTTCGTCGGAGAGCCCGAACGGGACGCGTCCGGGCCCGCCGGCCGGAGAGCGATCTCCTACCTGCCGCAGCGGGTCTCGTTTCCCGACGCCCTGACCGGTCTCGAGGTCGTCGAGTTCTATCGCCGACTGCGCGGCGTGGCCGCCGAACGAAGCGGCGAAGTGCTGCGCCTGGCATCCTTGAACGGCGCTTCGGCCCGGCAGGTCTCGACCTACTCTGGGGGCATGATTCAGAGGCTGGGTCTCGCGGTGGCGGCGCTGCCGGACGCCCCGGTCATGCTCCTGGACGAGCCGACCGCCGCGCTCGACCCCGACGGGCTCTGCGCCTTCTACGGCCTCGTCGAGCGGCGCCGCCGCGAAGGGCGCACGCTCCTTTTCTCTTCTCACCAGCTGGGCGACGTCGAGCGCCTGGCCGACCGGTTCCTGCTCCTGATCGGAGGACGCCTCGCGGCATCCCTGTCCCGCGCGGAGCTGTCGCAGCGCCTCGCTTCCCGCGGCGTGATGCGTCTCGCGCTCGCAGCGCGGGTCCCGGGACTGCTCTCCGCCGTCCGCGCCGTGGCGCCGCAGGCGGCCTGGCTCGCGGAAGAGCTCATCGTGCCCGGGCCGGCCGCCGACCGACCGCGCGTGCTCGACGTCGTCCGCGCGGCCGGGGGCCAGGTCATGAATCTCGTGGCCGAGGAGGCCCGTCTCGATTCGCTGTACCGGGAGCTGGTGGGATCGGAGGGCGAAGGGACCGGGAGGCCGGGGTACGGGGAGACCGGGGGACCGGGCGACGGGGAGAAGACGACGTGAGAGGGCTGCTGGTCTCGCTGGCGGCGGCTGTTGCCCTCTCCTGCGGCGGAGGAGTTCCCGGGCCGGCGGCGCTGGACACGAGGACGGAGACCTGCCGGTCCTGCCGGATGCCCGTCTCCGACGCAAACCTGGCGGCGCAGCTCGTCGCTGCCGGCGAGGAGCCGAAATTCTTCGATGACATCGTCTGCCTGAGGGACTTTCTGGCCGGCTCGCCGGCGCGGCCGGGAAGCGTCGCCTATGTCGCCGACCACCGCACGAAGCAATGGGTGCGCGCCTCGGCGGCCGTGTACACGCGCTCGAATCTGGAGACCCCGATGGGATCGCACTGGATCGCGCATGCCGACGCGGTTTCGCGCGACTCGGACCCGGCAGCCGCGGGCGGAACGCCGGTGACGCCGCGCGAGATCTTCGGTCCGGCCGGTCCGCCGGACGGGCTCTCGAGGAGAGGAGAGCCATGACCGGGACGGACGCTCGCGAATCGCCTCTCCTTCTCTGCGCCCGGCAGGAACTGACCCTGGCGGTGCGCTCGCGATGGACGCAGATCTTCGCGGCTGTGTTTGCAGCGCTCTCCCTCGCCGTCGCCTCCTCCGGCTACATCCTTTCCGGCGGAAGCGGCGTTCAGGACTTCGCCCGTACCGCGGCCTCGCTCGTCGGACTCGTACTGCTTCTGGTGCCACTGACCTCGCTGGTCATCGGCGTCCTGGCCCTGTCGCCGGAGCGGGGAGCCGCGGAGCTGCTCTTCTCCCAGCCCGTCTCCCGGAGCACGATCCTCTTCGGCCGGCTCCTGGGCCTCTTCGCCGCCCTCGCCGCCGCCCAGGCCGTTGGCCTCGGCGGCGCGGGGATCGTGATCTTCGGGCGCTCCGGGCAACTCGGTGCTGGCGCCTACGGCATTCTCTTCGCGGCGTCGCTGGCCCTGACGGCGATCTTCCTCTGTCTGGCGGCAGCTCTCGCCTGCGGAGGCGTCGGCAGGAGAACCCGGACCCTGGCTCTCGCGCTCATCCTCTGGTTCGCTGCCGTCGTTCTCTTCGACGTGGCGGCCCTGGGTGCCGCCATGCTTCTCCCTTCGGGGAGCGCGTCCAGACTGTTGATCGCGGCGACTCTCGTGAATCCAGTCGACGCGGTCAGGACGGGCACGCTTCTGGCGATCGAGGGAACGACCGCCTTCGGCGCGGCGTCGCTCGCCCTGCTGCGGGCGACGCGGGGTCCCGCGGGAGTCGGCGCGCTGGTAGCTCTCTCCGTCCTACTCTGGATCGTCCTCCCCGCTGTCGTCGCCTCGCGGCGCCTCGGGAAGGCGGATTTATAGTCGTCGCTTCGTGCTTTGCGCCGCGCCCGAGGGGCTCGGGACGTCGCGGCGCGGCTGGAGCGGGGAAGACGCTCCCCGGGCGGGCTCGTACTCGGGCGCAGGCGTTACTTGGAAGAGTGGGGAGTGTCGTCTTCGGATGACAGGCGATCACGCAGCTCTTCGGAAATGATGTCCGGCCGCAGGGAGAGGACTCTGCCTTCCTCCGGGAACCCTATGCCGCCGAAGCCCTGTCCCCAATGGATCGTGCCGGTATGCTCGTGGCGAAGCGGCGATCCGAAGCCGCAGTAGCCGTGGCGGCGACGCTTGACCCTGCTTGTGTTTATGGTGTCACCCTGGGAAGGCATGGGTCCTCCTCCTCTTGTCCTCACTTCATTCAAACGACCGGGAGGGGCAGAAGGTTTCGCGATCAGCTGCCTATAATCGGCCGGTGGTGGAAAGACCCCCGATTCCGTTCGACGCCATCCCGATCCTGGCGACCCTCAAGGCCGAGGACCGCGCCGCGCTGTCGCCCCTGTGCGAGCTGCAGGCCTACGAGAAGGGGGCGAAGATCTTCGAAGAAGGGGAGCCGGCCGAGAAGATCCACTTTCTGTTCGTCGGCCGGGTCAAGATCGTCAAGTCCACTCCCGACCGGGACCTGATCCTGGAGATCCTCGGGCCCGGCGAGCCCGTGGGAACCGTGGCCGCCTTCGAGAGGCGTCCCTTCCCGGCGACAGCCGTCGCGATCGAGCCGTGCGGCGTGGTCTCGATCCCGGAGCGCGAGTTCTTCGCCTTGATCGAGCGCCGGCCGGAGATCACGCGCCAGCTCCTCGCGGGACTGACACTGCGCCTCATGATCCTGAACAAGAGGCTGGCGGACATGACGGGCTCGGTCGAATACAGGATGGCCCGCCTCTTCGCGACCCTCGCGGAGCGGACGGGCCGGAAACAGGGGAAAGACGTCTTCATCCCGCTCACCCTCTCCCGGCAGGAAATCGCCGACCTGGCCGGGACCACCATCGAGACGGCCATTCGCGTCATGAGCCGCTGGCAGAAAGACAACATCATCGAGACCGACAAGAAGGGCTTCTTCATTCGGAACTTCGCCGCGCTCCGGGAGTTCGCTCCGGCGGAATAGCTCCGGAGCCTTCGACCGCGGGCGTTTGCCGTGCGAACGGCGGTCGAGAGAGTTCAAACCGGGGCTTTCGCATCGGCTTTACACGGTCTCGGTCCAGGTGCCACCGCCCGCGAATGATGAAAACGGCTCTCGCGGGTCGGGCTCCCGCGCGTTCTGATCAGGGAGGATTCGGGCAGCCTCACGGTTCCCCGACTCCCCGCGGCCGACGCGCCGCGGGGGCACGCGACGTGCCGCAGAAAGGAGACGAATCATGGGATCCGTCCTGCTTCAGGCCGAGCGCCTCTATCCCACGAAGAATGATGTCCCGGAGTCCGTCCGTCCGCAGCTCATCGTGCTCCTGAACCAGCTTCTGGCCGACGCCGTGGATCTCCAGACCCAGGCGAAGGCCGCGCATTGGAACGTCAAGGGGCCAAACTTCATCGCGCTCCACAAGCTCTTCGACGAGGTCCACGCTTCCGTCGCCGAGTACGTGGACCTGCTCGCCGAGCGCGCGGTGCAGCTCGGAGGCGTCGCCGAGGGAACCGCGCGGACCGTGGCGCGGCGGTCGGACCTGGAGGAGTATCCGGCCGGCATCGCCGACGGCCGCCAGCACGTGGAAGCGCTTTCGTCGGCTCTGGCCAACTTCGGAGCTGGTGTGCGCCGTGCGATCGACGAAGCGGTCGGGCTCAACGATCAGGGCACGGCGGATCTCTTCACGGAGGTCTCCCGCGGCATCGACAAATGGCTCTGGTTCGTGGAGGCGCATTCCCAGTCGGGAATCTCCTGACGTCCTCGATCTCCGCTTCGGCTTCGCAGGCTTGACCGCTCTCGCCGCGCTCTCCGCGGCAGGTGAGCCGTGTGTCCATGGATGATCCGCGCCGACGAGAGGGGTCTTCCTGCCCCCGGGCCGCCCGGGACGGCTGCGATTGCCTTCGAATGATGAAAACGAATCTCCAAAACCGGCGGCTTGCGGAGTCTCATGAATGTGCCTGGCAGGCCACTGATTTTATGGAGAGGGCGTCGTGTGCAGCTTCATGCATCCGGTGACGCAGAGATCTCCCGGGGAGACGGCCCGGGAGCACCGCACGACAGGTCCTCCCCGGTCCAGCCTGCCTTCTTGAAAGGAGTCGTTCGATGAACACCCTGTGGATCGTCGTTATCGCAGCCATGGTCATCTACTTGGCGTACAACTATGCGCGGAAGATCGACCGGAAAGTCATCAAGTCCGACGCGAAGAGGGCGACGCCGGCCAAGATGTACATGGACGGGGTGGACTTCATGCCCACCAGCAAGAACGTCCTCTATGGCTATCACTTCAAGTCGATCGCAGCGGCCGGGCCGATCGTCGGTCCGATCACCGCCGCGAACATCTGGGGATGGTTCCCCTCGCTTCTCTGGCTCGTCGTGGGTGTCATGCTCGTTGGCTGGGTGAGCGACTACTCGGCAATCATGGTCGCCGTCCGGAACGACGGGAACAGCCTCTCCGCCATCTCGCACAAGCTGATCGCGCCGAGGACCCGCCGCATCCTGTTCGTCTTCATCTTCTTCTACCTGATGCTCCTCGCCGGGGCCTTCGTCGGCATCCTCGCTGCCATCCTTTCGGCGCGGCCGGACGTCCCGATCGGCATCATCACGCTGGCGCTGATGGGACTCCTCGCGGGCCAGATGATGTACCGCTGGAAGATGGACCTGATCCTCGTCACGGTGATCACCGTCGCGGTGACGATCCTCGCGATGGCCCTGGGCCCGTGGGGACAGCACAAGGATGACAAGGGCAAGCTCGTCCAGGGTCCCGTCGGGGCGGCCGTCGTCTCGGTGAATGCGGCCGTCGACAATCTCTCCGGCAAGCAGTCTCTCCTCTCCATCGTCGACCCGACAGGGGCGGATCCGCGCATCCCGGTCCCCGGCCCGGACGGAAAACGGCCGACGACGGCGGTGTATGACGCAGCCACGGGGCTGGTGAAGACGCTTCCGAACTACCTCCTCTGGATGCTCTTCCTCTTCGTCTTCTCGTACTGCGGCGCCAACATGCCCATCTGGCGCTTCGCGCAGCCGGTCAACTACATCGGGTTCTGGATCATGCTGATCACAATCGTCCTGTCCGCAGTCGGCATGCTCGTCGCGCCGCTCACGGGCGTGACCGATTCCGCCGGCAAGACGATCGGCGCCTTCGCCCTCACGGCTGTGAAGGACCTGGGCTTCTCCGCGCCGGCTGCCGGAAAGGCGTGGCAGCCGCTCTGGCCGATGCTCTTCGTGACGATCGCCTGCGGGGCGATCTCGGGCTGGCACGCTCTCGTCGGGTCCATCGGCACGGCGCGGCAGCTCGAGTACGAGACCGACGGTCTGCCGGTGGGCGCCGGCTCGATGCTGGGCGAGTACTCGCTCGCAGTCCTGTCGCTGACGGCTGTCTCAATCGCCGGAGTCGGCGGCGGCGGCGGCCGGTTCGCGGCCGGCGTTGGCAAGCTGATCTTCGCGGGCACGTTCGGCTTCGTGCCCGAGGTCCTCGGGACCGCTCTCGGGTTCGGCGCCTTCGTCATGATCGTGCTCACGGTGACGCAGCTCGTTTTCCGCGTCATGCGGGTGACCCTGGCCGAATGGCTGGGCGACACGGTCCCGCTCGTGCGCAACATGCACGTGGCGAGCATCATCTCGATGGCACTCACCCTGGCGCTCGTTCTGACCGGGACCTGGGTCTATCTGTGGCAGATGTTCGGCGCCTCGAATCAGCTCATGGCGGCGCTCTCACTCCTCGTCGTGACGGTCTGGCTCAAATCGGAGAAGCGCAACCCAAGCTATGCCCTCTACCCGATGATCTTCATGTATTTCACGACGCTCTTCGCGACCATCGTCACGGCACGGAATCTCTACGTCACTATCGCGGCCAACCCGACAATGAGCGGGCTGCCCGTGGCCGGCGCGTGGGCCATGATCATCGTGTCCGCGCTCCTGCTCGTGGCTGCCCTCCTGATCGGGTGGGACGGGCTGAAGGCGTATCGGCGGTACAGCGCGAAGCCCGCCACGCCGAAGACCATTCCGGCGGTCGCATAGCGGCGTGGAGCGCTTGAAGCCGAGAGCAAACGCCTACGGGGCGGTCGGAGTTGCCGCGCGCTTGCCGATCGCGCGGAGAGTCTCGAAGAGCTCCGCGGCGGAGGCCGAGTCGGCGGGGAGATCGATGTGCAGCTGCAGGTGAGGCTCAACGCGTCGGACGGACAAGCGCCGCACCGTGATCCCGGCCGTGCGGGCGAGTCCGAGAAGCGTGTCGCCAAGGGCTGCCGCGTTGTCGGACTTGAAGAACACGGGCAAGTGACCTTCATCCGCCGGCTCCCGCACCGACCACTGCTCCGACGCCATGCGCTGGAGCGCGTCACGCCCCGACCAGCTCGCCCTGTCCAGGACCTCGAGATCCTGATGCGGCGCGCGACCCAGCCGTGCGCGGAGGATGAGGGTGTCGCGTCGGCCACGCGTCCGGGTCAGGCCCCAGATCCAGGGCACATCCCGGGGTTCCAGGAAGATCACCAGGACCACCTGCTCAAAGGGGGGCTTCGCCTTCTGGATGATCATCTCGACCGCGTTCGTGCCGAACCATCGCACAGTGGTGCGCTCGCCCACTCGCGGCAGGCCGTCCTGCATCCAGCGCATCGTGGCTTTGCCCTTGCGAACATTCCACACGCTTCCGGCCGCGAACCAGATCATGATGATCGCGACCAGGACGGTCAGTGCTCCGACCAGAACAAACCTCCTCAGCCGGGAGTCGGGACGACAGCGATCTCCTCGGTCCCCGGGGAAGATAGCAGAGCCGCCGGAGGAGCCGGGCGAAGGCCCGGAGGCACCTCCTCCGGAGGAACCACCCCGCGAAAGCGCGGCCCGGGCAAGGCGCTGCGTGAGTTCCTCTACGGCATGTTCGGTTACGAGACCGCGCAGCAGGCCCTGGAGATCCGCGCTTCCATGGAGGCGCTGTTCATGCTCGTCACTTTCGGAGACATGATCGGTGTGCCGATCATGCCCCCGTATTACGGCCTTCGCCTGCTGCCGTACGTGGCGGGCATGGTCGAAAACTGGAAGCGTCGGACTCTGCGCGAGCGCCAGTTCGGCGACGACCACGGACACCATCTGCACGGAGTGTGATTACGGGCGAGTCCATGTCCGGAAGGAGTAACGATGTTGAAGAAAACCGAAGATGAAGCCAGGCCGGGAGGCATCAAGGGGCTGTGGCGGGGGTTCCGGGAAACCATCTACGGCATGTCCGCGCACGACATGAGCCGCGCGGCGCTGAGGACCCGTGCCTCCATGGAGCACCTGTTCATCCTCATCACGATGGGGGACCTCCTTGGGGTCCCCATTCTTCCGCCGTACTACAGCCTCAGGCTGCTGCCTTACGTCGTGCCGTCGATCGCGACCTGGAAGCGCCGGATGCTGAGGGAAAAAGATGTCTCCGATGCCATGTTCTAGGAGGGCGCTCCCGTCCGGAGGCGCCCGAAGATCAGGAGTAACAGAATGGGAATGAAACAGGTTTTCGAACAGAACCCGAACCGCCGCTACATCATGTTCGGCGGCAAGGGCGGACTCGGCAAGACGACGTTCTCGGCGGCCACGGCCTACTGGCTCGCCTCGCAAGGCAAGAAGGTCCTGGTCTTCTCGGTTGACCCCCAGGCCTCTTTGACCGACATCTTCCAGCGCGACATCTTCGGCAAGGGGCCGGTGAAGATCATGGAGAACCTGTGGGCGCAGGAGATCGACGCCGACAGCCACATCAAGGCCTACCAGGGGGAGATCCGGCAGAAGATCCTCGACCGGTACGGCCTGGAGGCGGTGCCCGAGGAGATCGAGCACTACATCCAGGCGGCGAGCGCGGAGCCGGCCATGGAGGAGAGCGCCATCTTCGACGCCGTGGTCGACGTCGTCATCAAGGGCGACTACGACTACTACATCTACGACCTCGTCCCGCTCGGCCACGCGCTCTACTACCTCTCCATGGCCAAGGTCTACGACGAGTGGATCAACAAGGTGACGAAGTTGCGTGAGGACATGCGCGAGTACGAGGAGATGGTCAGCCGCCTGAAGAGACAGAAAGAAACGGAGCAGGACGAGATCCTGAAGGAGCTCCTCTACATCAAGGAGCGGATCAACGCCTCCTCGTCCATCCTGACTGACAAGAACAAGACCGCCTTCTTCTTCGTCGTCACCCCGGAAGACATGATCATCGTCGACACGGAGAAGGCCGCGAAGCTCTTCGCGCAGTTCGACGTGCCGATCGGCGGGTATGTCGTCAATCGCGTCATCCCTCACGAGCTCGTCGATCAGAAGATCCCCGACTACCTGCGCAATCGGATCCAGATGCAGGACAAATACCTGGGCAGCATTCGTGCGACGTTCGGGGAGGGGGTCCTGGCGTACGTTCCGGAGCTCGAGCGCGACGTGACGGGGCTCGCGATGATCGAGAAGCTCGCGGGAATCATGTATGGCAACGGCAAGCTCGCCTGAGCGCCGCTCGGAGGAAAACGTCATGCCCAACGTCCAGGAATCCATGCGGGACTACTTGAAGGGCCACGCCGGCCTCAAGTACATCTTCTTCGGCGGCAAGGGCGGCGTGGGGAAGACGGTCTTCGCCGCCGCCACCGCGATCTGGCACGCGAAGCAGGGGCGCCGGACGATGCTCGCGTCCACGAACCCCGTTCACAGCCTGTCGAGCCTGCTCGGCCAGAACGTCCTCGGCAAGCACACGCCCGTCGACGGCGTGCCCAACCTGTGGGCCTACGAGATCGAGACGAAGGACACGATCGAGAGGAGCAAGGTCGAGATCCGCGAAAAGATCCAGTGGTTCCTGAAGTTCGCCGACATCTCGACCAAGGCCGAGGACTTCGTGGAATCGGCCACGATGAACCCGGCCTTCGAAGAGTCGGCCATGTTCGAGAACATGATCGACCTCATGTTCAAGGACGAGTACGACGTTTACATCTTCGACACGGCGCCCACCGCCAACGCGCGGCGCCTGCTCGGGATGTCCAAGGTCTACTCGCTCTGGGTCAACAAGATGTTGAAGAGCCGCGAGGAGGCCAAGACGCTGCGGGAGATGCTCTCCTTCTCGAAGAAGAAGGAAGCGGACCCGCTCATGGAGTACCTCCTCCGCTTCCGCGACCGGATGGAGCACGGACGCGTCCTCCTGACGGACCCGGCCAAGACGTCGTTCTTCTTCGTGACGCTCCCCGAGGCGCTGCCGATCGCGGTCATCACGCGGTTCATCCAGTGGTTCCACGATTTCGGAATCCCGGTGGGCGGCGTGCTCGTCAACATGTTGATCGACAAGGCGTCCGTCGGCCCCGAGGCCGCCGACTTCGTGAAGAACCGGGTGGCGATGCAGGACGAGCACATGCGGACCGTCTGGCAGAAGTTCGACGGGAGCGTGCGCGCGATCGTGCCCCTCTTCGAGACCGAAATCCGCGGGCTCCCGATGCTCACGCGCCTCTCCGAGGCGATGTTCGCCCCCGCGGGCGTGCCGGACTCCACCTCCGCCGGCGTTCTCGTTTCGTAACGGTACGTCGCGAGTAAACCGCGGGCTCCGGGACTCTCCGCGCGGCGTGGCATGATCCGGCCGAGGTGAGGAACGAATTCTGGGAGTCGCCGGAGAACGTCGAACGATTCGCCGCGCGCGAGCCGGACGTGCGCCTGGCGGGGATCATCGCGAACTGGCCCGACCCGCGCGCCGTGCGCGTCCTCGACCTCGGCTGCGCCGGCGGGCGCAACGCCGTCTTCCTCGCCCGGCTCGGCTTCGACGTCCAGGCCGTGGACGCGTCGGAGGCGATGGTCGCCGAGACCCGCCGCCGTCTCGCGCCGCTCCTGGGGGAAGTCGAGGCGGCGCGCCGGGTCCGCGTCGGGCGAATGGACGATCTCGCCTGGGCGCCCGGTGCGAGCTTCGACCTCGTCGTCGCCCTCGGTGTCTACCACTGCGCGCAAAGCCGCGCCGAGTGGGATCGCTCGCTTTCGGAGACGGCCCGCGTCCTCGCGCCGGGCGGCAGGCTCCTCGTCTCCGTGTTCACGCCCGAAACCGACCTGACGGGCCGCGGGATCGCGCCCGTTCCCGGCGAGCCGCACGTCTACGAGGGCTTCGAGAGCGGCCGCTCCGTTCTCGTGGACCCGCAGACTCTCGACGCGGAGCTCGCCCGCCACGGTCTCTCCTGCGTCGTCCCGACCGCCCTCGCCTGGAGGAAGGTCGAGGTCGGCCGCCGCGTCTCCGCCAACGGTCTCTACATAAAGGCCTAGGCTCCCGGGCGCTCAGATGAAGATGATCTGCGCGCCGGCGCTCTTGTCGAAGAAGTCCATCGCCGAGATGACGTCCTCGACCTGGGGCACGAGGTCTTCCCGCGTGAGGTGGAACATGTCCATGGCCATCTTGCAGCCGTAGAGGTGCGCGCCGGAATCCGAGAGGTCGGAGAGCAGCTCGCGAATCGTCGGGATCTCGAGCTTCGCGATCTCCTTCTTCATCATCCGGCTGGCGAAGGACTCCATTCCGGGCAGCCCTCCGAGCATCGTGGGCATCGGCATCGAGGGATTGCCGACGGTCGAGACATGGAGGCTGTCCACCTTGCTCTTCGTGATGATGTCCAGTCCCCAGAACGTGAAGAAGAGGGTCGCCTCGATTCCGCTCATCCGGGCGGCGTTGGCCAGGATCAGGCCCGGGTAGGCCATGTCCAGGCTCCCCTTCGAGCAGATGATCGAGACGCGCCGGATCGGCTCCGGCGCCGGTTCGTCGAGAAGCGGCGGCGCCGTGGAAGCGGAGGGAGTCGTGTATTGGGTGTTCATGGCTTTCTCCTCTCTGTCAGACGCAACTTTTCGGTTTGGGCAGGCCGGCGATCCGGGCGGCGAGCTTGCCCGGGCCCCTGGGGAAGAGCTGGTAGAGGGCCTTCATATCCACGCCGGAGTTCTTCGCGATGCGGCGCAGTCCGGGTGGCTGCCCCTCCCGCGCGGCATCCTCCCGGCAGAACGTGATGACGCTCCAGTGCTTCTCCGACAGTGGCCAGACGCCGACCTCGCGGGCGATCGCCTCGCCCACCTGCGGCGTCCACTGGGAGCTGTCGGTCATGAACCCTTCCTCGTTGGTCTGGATCGAGACTCCGGCATAGTCGCGCGTCGGCATGAAGTCTCCTCTCAGGGGCGATCGGCATCGGCGCCGGCGGGCGGCTCGGGCGCGATCCGGCGCTTGCCGGACATGGACATCCGGCGGGAAATCGGAATGGGACGGCCGGGCAGGAGCAGGTTCCAGTATGCCCACTGGAAGAGCATCTTTCCCCAGTGGTTGCGCCGCGCTTCCTTCAGGAGGGGCATCGGTCCGACGAGCGGGAACGGGAAGACGCCCGGCAGCGGGTCGGTCTCGTAGTTGAAGTCGATCAGGAGGGCCTTGCCCTTGCCGCTCTCGACGAAACAGTTCACGTGGCCGTCGAACTCGGGCCGCGGACTTCTCCCGGCGATCGTCGCGAGGAGGTTTTCTTGCAGGACCTCCGCCTGGAAGTGAGCCGCGGAGCCGGCCTTGGAGGAGGGCAGATCCGCGGCGTCACCCAGGGCGAAGATGTGGTCATCTTTCTTCGTCGCGAGCGTGCGCGGATCCGTCGGGACGAAGCCCATGTCGTTGCCCAGGCCCGACGCCTCGATGAACGGGGCTCCCTTGTGGACCGGCACCGTGACGAGCAGGTCATACGGGATTTCGCGGTCGTCGTACGAGCGGAGCGCCTTGCCTTCGGCGTCCACTTCCGCCGCCGCGAACTCCGTCTCGACCGTGATTCCCTTCTCGGTCAGGAGCGACGCCAGCAACCGCGAGCAGGTGGGCCTGGTAAACGCGCTGTCGAGCGGCGTGGCATAGACGAGCTCGACCGAGTCACGGATGCCGCGCAGGGTGAAGTAGTCGTCGGCCAGGAAGAGGAACTCGAGCGGCGCGACCGGGCATTTGATCGGCATCTCGACGACGTTGATGACGAGGCGGCCTCCGCCGAACCGGGCGAGCGCGCCTTCCAGGGCGCGGGCTCCCTCGAGAGTGTAGAAGTCGTGGACCGTGTTGCGCCAGCCGGGCCCGAGCACGCCGGGCGTTTCCTCCGGACGCGTCTGGGCGCCGCTGGCGACGACGAGCAGGTCGTATGGGATCACTGCGCCGGCCTCGAGCACGACCCTGCGGGCGTCCGGATCGACCCGAACGACCCGCTCGCGCACCCACGCGACACCGGGCCGAAGGGTTCCGCCTCGCGGCCGTTCGATCGCGCTGGATCCGCCGAACGGGATGTAGAGGAGTCCGGGCTGGTAGCGATGGCTCGAAGAAGGGTCCACGACCGTGACCGACCAGTCAGAAGGCAGCTTCCTGGCCATCCGGTTGGCGACGGTCGTTCCCGCGGTTCCGGCTCCCAGAACGACCAGGTTCTTCATCTCCGCTCCTTCCGGCTGCGGCCGGAGCGGGCAGATCCGATGAGAGGGGGCCAGGCCTTCATTTCAAGGCGAAACGGCGCCGGCGGCGGTCCGGGGCGCCGGAGGGCGTCGCTCAAGTCTTGCGTCTCCTAGGCCGCGCGCGGGCGCCGCTTCCAGGCGACATAGGGGCGAGCCAGCTGGCGGAGAGCCGCGAGCTTCCACTGGTAGAGGCGCGTGGAGAGGCTCGGCGGCAGCAGGTCCGCCGTTTCTTCCGGCTGCACGACGAGCGAGACTTCGATCGGAAGCACACCCACGGGCAGACCTGCGTCGCGGCAGGCCTGGTAGAGGTGGGCGAAGACATCCTTCATCGCCTCGGGGTCCGGAGGAGGCTCGTTCTCGAGCTCGCTCCCGATCGTCGGCCGGAAGATGCAGACGGTCGGGAAGGCGCCGGCCTCCACGATCCGGTCGATGCCGCGCATGGTCGCCGCGATCGGCTCGAGGCCCGCGATGATCTCGCCCGAGACGCGCCCGCGGCCGAGCTTCCTGGACGTGTACTCCATCGCCTCGAAGAATCCGGACTGCCCGAGGGTTTCCGCTTTCCCCGGACAGAGGCGCGCGAAGTAGGCCGGGTCCTCGAACTCGTAGCAGAAGGAGAAGTGGTCCGTTCCCGCCTCGATCAGGGCGTCGTACTCGTGGAACATCCGGCTCGGAACCGGCATGGCTTGCACACCGATGAATCCGCCGACTCTCTCTCTCACGGCCTTCACGAACGGCTCGCTCTGACGCAGGCCGTGGATCGGCTCCAGCCTGTCCACCTCCTCGAAGTGGTAGCCGGTATTCAGATGCGTGAAAACGGAGCCCGATTCGTCGCGGGCCGCCCGAGCCACCTCGACGACGTCCTCGACCGACTTGCGCGCCTGTTCGGCGAGCCCGACGTTCTTCCCGGTCGTGCAGAACTGGCAGGCGCGCGAGGGCTTGGACGCCCAGTAGAGGCACGCGTTGGAGACGTAGATGCCGAGGTAATTTCCCTGGAGAACTCCGACCCGGCTCATCGGGACGCCCGCGGAGGTCTGCCGCGAATACCACGCCGGCTCCTCCGGGATCCGGACGGGATAGGCGTCCGCCGTGCGTTCGTCCAGGATGTGGTACCTCTCGCGGTCCTTGACGAGGCGGAGGGGGGAGGAGGACACGAAGCTCTCCACGACCGGGACGTTGACCCAGATCGGCTTGCGGGGCGCGGGCAGGACGATCTCCAGCCCCGACCCGAGACCGGCGCGGGTGCGTGAGACGCGGCGCCCGTCCTCGTCGAGATTGCAGGAGTCGTCGATGCGCATTCCGCGGCAAAAGAGCTCGATTTCCAGCTCGACGGGTGAGAACATTCCTTCTCCTCGACCGAGACGCTAGGCGCTTTCCCCGCCGCCGTACATGATGCAAATCATCCAGAAGGCCCTTTTGACGCTAATGAGCAAATTGATCCGTTTGCATCAGCCTGGATGATCCCTCTCCTGCGAGAATCGCCGGCATGATTCACACAAGAGAGGAAGGCTCCATGGCCCGGCCCGCGCCCTTCGCCAAAGCCGCGTTCCTGTCACGGGGAGAGGTGTCCCGGCTCTTCGGCGTCTCCGCTTCGACGGTGACCCGGTGGGCGCGGCAGGGACTCTTGAAGACCCTCCGCACACCCGGCGGACACTACCGTTTCCCCGCCGAGGAGACCCGCCGCGCCGCCGGTTGCGGAGTCGTCAGCGAGCAGGAACAGCGCCCGGCCGATTGAAGCCCGCCGCAAGGCAATCCCAGAAGGAGTCCCATGACGAAGGATCAACTTCCGCCCGTCCTGACGATGGAGCACGAGGCCATCCGCGAGGAGCTCGGCCGCGCGACCCAGGAGGGGGGCAAGACCGGAGAGGCCGCGTGGCAGGTCACGCGGGTGCTCTTCCCGCACGTCTATCGCGAAGAGCAGTTCGCGATCCCGCCGCTACTGCTCCTCCCGCGGCTCGCCAGCGGAGAGTTCACGCCCGACATGGAAGACATCCTCGCGCAGACGGAGGTCATGAAGTCGGAGCTTCCGCGGATGCTGGAGGAGCACAAGGCGATCGTCGCGGCCCTCCAGAAGCTCCTCCAGTCCGCGACCGCGGAGCGGCTCGTCGGATACGCCCGCCTCGCGCAGAAGCTGATCCTCCACGCGCAGACGGAGGAGGAGCTGCTCTACCCGGCCTCCATCCTCGTCGGCGAATACGTGAAGCTCAGGCTCGCCAGAGCTTGACCGGTCCGGATCGGACGACTCATGGCGCGGACTGAAACGGCCTCCGCGATCGCGGCTCCGATCCAGGCGCTCCTGGAGATCGTCGGCGCCGACGAGCATGTCCCCGTGCTCGGCGGAACAACGCGGCGCTACGTCAATCTCGACAGCGCGGCCTCGACGCCCGCGCTCGCCTGCGTGCGCGACACGGTCGACGAGTTCCTGAAGTGGTACAGCAACGTCCACCGGGGGGTGGGTTACAAGTCGCGCCTCTCTTCCTGGGCCTTCGATGGCGCCCGCGTCCGCGTGGCCCGTTTCGTCGGCGCCGATCCGACCGATACCGTGGTCCTCTTCTGCCGCAACACGACGGAAGCGATCAACAGGCTCGCCCACCGTTATCCCTTCTCCAAGGGCGACGTCGTGCTGACGACCCTGATGGAGCACCATTCCAACGAGCTGCCCTGGCGCCGCGTCGCCGAGGTCATCCACGTCGGAGTGACCGGCGACGGCCGGGTGGACGAGGAGGACCTGGCGGGCAAGCTCTCCGCCTATCGCGGCCGCGTGCGCCTTCTCGCGGTGACCGGCGCGTCCAACGTCACCGGCTACGTCAACCCGATTCACGACTGGGCCCGCATGGCCCACGCGGCGGGAGCGGAGATCGTCGTGGACGCCGCGCAGCTGGCTCCTCACCGGCCCATCGCCATGGGGCGCAAGGGAGACCCGGAGCACCTGGACTATGTCGCCTTCTCCGCGCACAAGATGTACGCGCCCTTCGGCGCGGGCGTCCTGATCGGAAGTCGTGCGGCGTTCGAGACGGGCGACCCGGACATCGTCGGCGGCGGCGCGGTGGACATCGTGAGCCTCGAGAGCGCTTACTGGACCGACCTGCCGGACCGGGAGGAGGCGGGGACGCCCGACATCGTCGGCGTCGTCGCGCTCGCCCGCGCCATCCGCGCGATCGAGGAAATCGGCTGGGAGAAGATCCGCCGGCACGAGACGGAGCTGACCGCGGCCGCGCTCGAGCGGTTGTCCTCGATTCCCGGCGTGATCCTCTACGGCGACACCGATCCGGCGCGCGCGGCCTCCCGCCTGGACGTGGTCCCTTTCAATGTCCGCGGCGTTCCGCACGCTCTGACCGCGGCCGCGCTCTCCTGCGAATGGGGCATCGGCGTGCGCAACGGCTGCTTCTGTGCGCACCCCTACGTCAAGTCCATTCTGGGCGTCTCGGAGGAGGAGGGCCGGGCCGTCGAGAAGAGCATCCTCGCCCGCGACCGGTCGGCGATTCCGGGCGCCGTCCGCGCGAGCTTCGGCCTCTTCAACACGATGGCGGACATCGACGCCCTGGGCGAGGCCCTCGAAGCGATCGCGCGCCACGACTTCGACCCCGGCTACGTCCTCGACCCCGAGCGCGGCGAATACACCCACCCGTCCTTCTCCCCCGATTTCGCTAGCCGTTTCTGGTTCTAAGGAGAAAGAAAATGAGGATCAGCGATTGCTTTAATCGATATCTACGCGCGATCGGGCTTGGTCTGGCCATGAGCCTTGCCCTCTCGGGGATCGCCTCGGCCCACTGCGACACGATGGATGGCCCGGTCGTCGCCGCGGCGAGGGTCGCGCTCGAGAAGGGGGACATCACGCCCGTCTTGAAGTGGGTCAAGCCCGAGCGAGAAAAGGAGATCCGTGCCGCCTTTGCCCGGACGCTTGCGGTGCGGGCCGGCGGATCCGAGGCGAAGGAGCTCGCCGACATGTACTTCTTCGAAACTCTCGTCCGAGTCCACCGCGCCGGCGAGGGGGCGCCCTACTCGGGCCTTCAGCCTGCCGGGACTCCGATCGAGCCTTCCATCAGCCTTGCCGACAGAGCGCTCGCCACGGGGAACGCGGACGGCCTCGTCAGATCCCTGACCGGCCACGCCGAAGAAGGAATCCGGGAACGCTTCACCCGGGCAGCCGCGGCGAAGAAGCACGCCGAGGAGAGCGTGGCCGCGGGCCGTGAGTTCGTCGAAGCCTATGTCGAGTTCACGCACTACGTCGAAAGGCTGGAACGGGACGCCGCGACGAGCGCCATGGCTCACGCCGGCTCGGCCGAGGAGGCCTCCGCCGGCCACAAACACTGAAGCGGCCGGATGCAGCCCGCACCCGGGCTCGGAGCCGACGCTCCCCCGACCTTCGACCCTTCGCACCCGGTGGTACATTTGCATCATTGCCCCTCTCCCCGGATTCCCGAACACTGTCGGCGGATCTCGCAGAGATGCGAGCGCCGGGAAGGAGACTAGGTTCTGATGCCAACGAAAGACGTGACGATCGCGATGGTGGGCTCCGGGGGAGACGGCGTGGTGACGATGGGAGACCTCATCGCGCAGGCCGCCGCCCGGGAAGGTCTTCACGCGATCAAGACCGAGGCCTACGGGCCCCAGATCCGCGGGGGAGAGGCGTCCTGCACCGTCCGCCTCGCCTCGAAGGACATTTTCGCGCAAGGGGACACGGTGGACGTCCTGGTCGTCTTCCGCCGCGCCGACTTCGCGCGATTCCGCGGGGAGCTCTCGGTCGCGGATGACGCCGTCATCCTGACCGAAGCCGATGATGCGACCCCGGAAGGGGACGTGGATCTCGCCGGCCACGGGGGCGCCCGCCTGGTCCAGGTCCCGTTCGGAGAGCTGGCCCGCGACTCGGCCGGCACGCCCGCCTCGAAGAACGTCGTGGCCCTGGGGATCCTCTCGGGTCTCTTCGGACTCCCGGAGGAGGGCCTGCGCCTGGCCGTCGCCCACAAGTTCGGGCGCAAGAAGGAGTCGGTCCGGGAAGCGAACACGAAGGCCTTCGAGGCCGGCGTCACGTTCGCGCGTTCGCTGACGGAGGACTTCGACGCGAAGCGGCTCGAGTACGTCCCCGGCGAGCCCCTCCTCCTGATGTCGGGCAACGAGGCTTCGGCGGTGGGAGCGATGCACGCCGGGTGCCGGTTCTTCGCCGGATACCCGATCACGCCTTCCTCCGAGATCCTGCACTTCTTGAACGAGTACCTCCCCCGCGCGGGCGGCTCCGTCATCCAGACGGAGGACGAGCTCGCCGCGATCGGGGCCGTGATCGGCGCGTCCTTCGCGGGCGTGAAGTCCATGACGGCGACATCGGGGCCGGGTCTTTCGCTCATGACCGAGATGCTGGGGCTCTCCGCGATGGCCGAGGTCCCGACGGTGATCGTGGACGTGCAGCGCGGCGGGCCTTCGACCGGAAATCCCACGAAGGGGGAGCAGGCGGACCTCTTCCAGTGCCTCTACGGGACGCACGGCGACGCGCCCCGCGTCGTCCTGGCGTGCGGCGACGTCGAGGATTGCTTCCACGCCACGGTCGATGCGTTCAACATCTCGGAGGAGTTCCAGCTCCCCGTGATCGTCCTCTCCGACCAGGCCGTCGGCCAGCGCAAGGAGACTCTTCCGGCCTCCAGGCTCCAGCACGAAGTGCGCGACCGCGCCAAACCCTCGGAAGCGGAGATGGTCAATTACCAGCGGTACGCGGACTCGCCGACCGGCGTCTCCCCGATGAGCGTGCCGGGGATGAAGAGCGGGATGTACCAGACCAACGGCCTCGAGCACGACGCCTCGGGCGGGCCGTCATCGGCCTACCTCACGCACGAGAAGATGAACGCGAAGCGCTACCGCAAGCTCTGGCCCATCCGGGACCGCTACCACACCTTCCGGCGATACGGTCCGGAAGAAGCGGAAGTCGGCATCGTCTGCTGGGGCGCCTCCGACGGGCCGGTCCGGGAAGCCGTCCTCGCGGCCAACGCGCGGGGCGAGAAGGTCTCCGCCTTCGTGCCGCAGATCCTCTACCCCTTTCCCAAGCGGGCATTCCAGCAGTTCCTGGCGAGCTCCAAGGACCTTCTCGTCATCGAGCTCTCCTACACGGCGCAGTTCTACAAGTACCTGCGGACGTTTCTGAGTCTCCCCGAGGGGCGGACACACGTCTTCAAGCGGTCCGGCGGCAAGAACCTCGGCGTGGCCGAGGTGACGCGGGAAATCCGGAAAGTCCAGACCATTTCATCCGCGAGGAAGGAGGCGGTGGCATGAGCACTTCAGTCGCAGAGGTTCCGACCTTCCAGCCGGCCGACTACAAGTCGGATCTGAAGCCTGTCTGGTGCGCGGGGTGCGGCGATTTCGGAGCGCTCGCCGCCCTGCACCGCGCAATGGCGAAGCTGCAGCTCAAGCCCTGGAACACGGTCGTCCTGTCGGGGATCGGCTGCTCCTCGCGGCTGCCCGGCTACGTCGAGACCTTCGGCTTCAACGGCGTCCACGGACGCGCGCTGACTCTGGCGATGGGAGTCAAGGCCGCGCGGCCGGAACTGAACGTCATCGCCGTCGGCGGCGACGGAGACGGGATCGCGATCGGCGGAAACCACTTCCTTCACGCCGCCCGGCGCAACCTCGACATCGCGTACTTCCTCATGGAC
>DATIRW010000238.1:0-8477 GCA_035469365.1 Thermoanaerobaculia bacterium | reverse complement strand
CCGCTGCCGGTCCGGCGCATCCTCGCCATCGGCGCGCAAGCTGCCGAAGGGCTCGCCAAGGCCCACGCCGCCGGCATCGTGCACCGCGACCTGAAACCCGAGAACCTGATGGTCTCCAAGGACGGCTACCTCAAGATCTTGGACTTCGGGCTCTCCAAGCTCTCGGCGCCCGAGTCGGGAGAGATCTCAGCGATGCCGACGATGGCCCGGCCCGAGACGCAGCCGGGCACGGTCCTGGGCACCGTCGCCTATATGTCGCCCGAGCAGGCGAGCGGCCTGTCCGTCGATTACCACTCGGATCAGTTCTCGATGGGCTCCATCCTCTACGAGGCTGTCTCGGGGACAAAAGCCTTCCAGAGAAAGACCGCGGCCGAGACGATGTCGGCCATCATCCGCGAAGAGCCCGAGTCGCTCGGCAAGCTCCGGCCCGAGGCTCCGCCGCCGCTGCGCTGGATCGTCGAACGTTGCCTCGCCAAGGACCCCGACGAGCGTTATGCCTCGACGCGCGACCTGGCCCGGGACCTGGCAGGCGTGCGGGATCACATCTCCGAAGTCTCCGGCGGTGTCGAGGCGCTCGTCGCCGCGCCCGCGCCGTCAGGGCAGCGCCTTCGGCAGCTTTTCCTTGCCGCGGGAATTCTGGCCGCCGGCATCGCCGCGGGCGTCCTGGCCGTGAAAGGTCTTTCGAAGCCGCCGGCTCACGCGCCGTCGTTTCACCGGGTGACCTTCCGCCGCGGTGAACTCGCCAATGCCCGGTTCGCTCCGGACGGTCAGTCGATCGTCTATGGCGCGCGCTGGGCCGGGGAACCTTACCGGTTGTACCTGACACGCGCGGACAGCCCCGAGTCACGGCCTTTCGATTTTCCGCTCGCCGACATTCTCGCGATCTCTTCTTCGGGGGAAATGGCGATACTGCTCGGGAGCGGACCGACGGGAGTTCTCGCCCGCGCTCCGCTGACCGGCGGAGCCCCCCGGGAAGTCCTCGAAGGAGTTCTCTACGCGAGCGCGGACTGGGCTCCGGACGGGAAGAACCTCGTGATCGCGCACGAGGTGGCCAATAGCACCCGGCTGGAGTACCCGATCGGGAAGGTGATCCTGGAATCCCGGGAAGAGGATTTTCTTTGTCCCCGGTTCTCGCCCGGAGGAGATCAGATCGCCTTCTATCAGACAGACAACTCGGAAAACGCCTCTCTGGCCGTCGTGGAGACCTCGGGGAAGGAGAAGCGAACACTGTGGAACGGATCTGGCGACATCAGCGGCGCGCCGTGCTGGAGACCGGACGGCCGCGAGGTCTGGATCACCACCTCGCCGCCCGGAGAGAGCTCCGCCCTCTACGCGGTTGACCTCGCGGGAAAGCGCCGGCTCGTCGCGCGCGCGCCGGGAACACTGGAGCTGGACGATATTTCCAGAGACGGCCGCGTGCTCGCCGCTCACCACACCCTCGTTCAGATCTTGAACGGACTCATCGCGGGCGAGGAGAAGGAGCGCGATCTCGCCTGGCTCGACGGGTCGACCCCCGCGAACCTCTCAGCAAACGGGAAGACGCTCCTGTTTACGGAGACTGCGGAAGGAAGCGCAGGAAGACCCGCGGTCCATCTGCGCCGGACTGACGGCTCGCCCGCCCTGCGCCTGGGAGCAGGCACGGCGATCGCGCTTTCTCCCGACGGAAAGACCGTCCTGGCCCTGATCCGTTCGGCCGATGGGAAAGAGGAGCACCTCGTCCTCCTGCCGACCGGGGCCGGCGAGACAAGGTCAATCAAAAACGACGGCCTGGAGAACTTTGGCCAGGGAGGCGGCTGGCTCCCCGACGGAAAGAGGATCGTGTTCGTGGCGAGCGAGAAAGGCAAGAAGCCCCGCATCTGGATTCAGGACATCGAGAAGGGCGGCGCGCGGCCGATCACGCCGGAGCGGACCGGGATACCGGCCGCGGCAAGTCCGGTCTCGCCGGATGGAAAGCTCGTGTTCGGAGTCTCTTCGCCCGGGAAGGCCTCGCTCCATCCCGTCGAGGGAGGAGAGGCAACCCCCGTCGCTGGTCTGGAAGCGGAAGAGATTCCGGTCCAGTGGAGCTTCGATGGGCGCTCGCTCTATGTTCACAAGCGCGGAGGGATCCCCAACAAGGTCTGGCTGCTGGACCCCTCGAGCGGGGCCCGGCGCCCCTGGCGCGACATCTCCCCGGCCGACTGGGCGACCAATATCCCGCGGCTCCTGATCACGCCGGATGGCAAGTCCTACGTTTATGGCATGCAGCGCGTTCTTTCCGAGCTGTACCTGATCGAGGGACTCCGGTGAGTGATTCGCAATCCTTGACGGCGCGTCAGCCTCTCCCCCAGCTGTCCCGGAACTCGTTGCGGCGCTTCCAGACGTAGACGACGATCACGATGTTGACGGCGAGGATCAAATAGCGCCGCAATCCCGACGGCCTGCGGAAGATCTCGAAGATCTCGAGTGGAATGCCGAGGACCGCCAGCACGAGAGTGAAGTAGGTGGACCACCAGACGCGCGCCGTCAGCAGGGTTGCCTCAGTTCCGAAAACGGCCCCGACGAAGAGCGAGACGACGCCGATCCCGACCGCCCAGCCGGGGGTCAGATGGGAGACGGCCTTCACCAGCTCGTTCTCCGGAGAGGACCGGAAGAAACGCGCGACCTCTTCCGCCGTGGGGAACGGATCTGCCCTCGAGAGACTCAGTGCGGCGATCCCGACGAGGAGAAAGACGACAGACTTGAAGTACTTGAAGATGATGATCGCGAGGAATCCCCCCGACATCTTTTTTTGATTGAGCATGGGCCCGCTTCCGCGATCCTATCCGTTTTGGCGTCGGGGTAGGCGGTCGTAGGCTTCGTGATTTGATTGGCGCGATCTCAAGGGAGGCTGCGTATGGTCAAGTCGCTGCCGGTGTTCCTTCTCGCAGCGTTGGCTGCGGCCATGGTGGTGGGAGCGGATCGGCCCGTCCTGGTCTACCGGCCCGCGCACGGGGAGTTGAAGTACACGTTCGGGGGCGCGGCGGCCGCGCGCCGCATCCAGCCGGGAACGCGAATCGTCTCCTGGACCGAGGACTGTTACGACGGCGCGGTGACGAAGCCGGGCCAGATGCCGTCGAAGGTCCAGCTTCCCGGCCACGACAACCCGCAGACGGGCCCGTTCTATGTCGAGGGCTCGGAGCCGGGCGACACGCTCGCGATCCACATCGAGAAGCTGGAACCCGCCCGCGACTACGGGATCTCCTCTTCGTTCCCGGGATTCGGGGGTCTGAACGGCACTGACCGGACGGCGATGCTTGGTCCGGATCTGCCCGAGACGGTCTGGTTCTATCAGGTGGACAAGGCCGGTGGTGTCGCGCGGACGCGCTCTCAGGACGGCAAACACTCCTGGGAAGTCCCTCTCGCCCCGTTTCTCGGCTGTCTCGGCGTCGCGCCGGCGGGAGGAGAAGTGCGCTCGACGATCGTGCCGGACAGCTTCGGCGGCAACATGGATTGTCCCGAGGTGCGCGCGGGCAACACCGTGTATCTCGGCGTGAATCTTCCGGGCGCCCTCCTCTCCTTCGGCGACGGCCATTTCGCGATGGGAGAGGGAGAGATCATCGGGACCGCGGTCGAAGGCGCCATGAACGTCGAGTTGACGGTGGACCTCATCAAGAAGCGCCAGACGCCCTGGCCGAGGATCGAGAACGCGCAGTGGATGATGTCCATCGGAGCGTCACGGCCGCTCGAGGACGCCGCCCGGATCGCCTTCAAGGACATGGTCGCCTGGGTGCGCGAAAAGACCGGGCTCTCCGAGATGGATGCCTACGAATTCGTCTCGCAGACGGCCCGCGCGCCGATCGTCGAGATGGTGGACCCGCAGTACACGGTGCTCGTCAAGATCGAAAAGAGCCGCTTGCCGGTCGCGGTCCGCTGAGTCAGGAAGGAACATGAGAGACCTTTCGTCGCTCTGTTCCTCGCTCTCATGCTGTTTGCGGCGGATCCGTCGGTCTCCGGGGAGCTGGAACGTTCCGTCGCGGCCATGGTCAAGATCGGCTTCTGTTCGGGTCCGAATTTCTCGCCTGACGGAAAGCCATCGCTATTCGATCGTCACCTTCCGGGCAAGAATGGACCCGTCCGCCTGGAGTGCTCCCTCCGCTTCGACCATAGCGCCAGCGACGACGTCGGAGAAGCTCGCGGTCGTTCCTTTCTTCTTGAAGGTCGTCGAGTCGCCGGTCTTGACCGTGATGGGTCCTGAAACGGTGGTGACGACGAAGCTCTTCGCGCCGGCGTCGACCGAGGCGATGCTTCCCTGGACGTCGCGCTCGCCCCCGATGTTCTCGTCCTGAAGCAGGATCTCGGTCGCCAGATAAGTGCCGTCCCCCTGGAGCATGGCCTTGACGTGCACGCGCATGCCGGTCTGGATCTGCGAGAGTGGAATGACGGTGTTGCCGCGGCGGATCAGCGTCGCGGAGTCGGTCTTGACCGTGACGGCGCCCAGGCGCTGGTCGAGGACGACGAGCGAGCCGCTTCCCGCGTTGGTCGACTGGACGAGCCCCTCGATCTCCTCGCCGGCATGTCCGCGGGGCGTGATGACTGCCGTCGAGCCATGGACGGCGGCGGTGATCTGGTTGGTCCCGGAGACGAGTGCGACGGGCGCGCGGGCATTGATGTCCGAGCGCGCGAACTCCATATCCACCGTTCCCGCCGGGACGCCGGTCAACGTGAAGTTGCCCGAGGCGTCCGTCACTGCCGACGGGCCGCCCTGGACGACGCGCACTGTCACGCCGGAGAGACCGATCTCCATTCCCTGGGTCGTCGCCCCGGAAGTCCCTGCGCCGAGGATGACGGTCCCCGACACCGTGGCATTGCCCATGGCCGTCGGCGAAGAGGAGGACTCATGGCAGGAAGCTGCCAGAGCGAGCGCCGCGAGCGTGCCCAGCCTGAAAGCAATTGTTATCGGGATCGGCTGGAAGGTGGACATGGGAACCTCCGTGGGCGAAGGGCGCTGTAGAATCGGTTACAACTCGGACACATTCTCCTCCGGATACAATCCCTATGCCACTTGGCTCTCGCCTTTGGTCCTGCCCGGCCGAAGAAGCGTGTCCGGGTAATCGCATTCAGCTCCGGTCATCCAGCGACGTGCTAGGGCCGGATCACGGCCTTGACAACGGCCAGCTTCTCCATGTCTTCGAGTGCCTGACCCGCGTCCTCGAGGCGGTACTCCCGAGTGATGAGGTCCCGCCAGCGAAAGCGCGCATTGTGATACGCCATCATCTGGAGCGCGCGGTGGAGGTGCGTGAACTCGAATCCCCAGCAGCCAAGGATCGTGGCGTGCTTGCGGTTGATGTGGCGGTGGGGGTTGAGCGTCGCGTCGCCGGCATCAGTGTATTGGCCGACGACGACGTAGCGGCCGGCGTCGCGCAGCATCTCCAGCCCCTCGGGGACCGCCGCCGGGTTGCCCGAGGCCTCGATGACGACGTCGGCGCCGCGCCCCCCCGTGAGGCCGCGGACCCAGGCCGCGCGCTCGCGCGGGTCCGACACCAGGGTGATGTCCAGCGTGTCGTCCGCTCCGAGCCTCCGCGCGGCTTCGAGCCGGGCCTTCGGCGCGCCGACGACGAGAACCCGCAGCGCGCCGGACAGTTGCGCGAAGATCGCCGCGTTCAGGCCGACCGGGCCGCTTCCCTGAACGACGACGGTGTCGCCCATGGTGATGCCGGCGCGCTCAACGGCGTGGAAGCCTGTCGGCAGGCCGCAGCCGCCGCCCATGAAATCGAGCGCGTCGATCCCTTCGGGCAGCGGCAGGACCCTGACTCCCGGCAGGATCTCGATTTGCTCGGCCCATCCACCGAGGAGCCCGTCCGCGGCCGAGGTCGTGATGCCGTAGACGCGGCGGTGAGGACACCGCGTCGCGGCCTTCGCGACGAGGCAGTGCCAGCAGTTCCCGCAGGTGCCGAAGACGTCGAAGAAGGTCACGAGCGTTCCGGCCTCGATCGCGCGGCCTTCCACGTCCGCGAGAGGCCCGTTCGTCTCGAGGACCCGGCCGCAGTTGATATGACCCGGAATGATCGGGTACGGAACCCCCGAGAGCCGTCCGTGGTGAAGGTGCACGTCGGTGCCGCAGACCTCGCTCGCGATCGTCTCGAGAACGGCGCCGCCCGGCCTGGCCCTGGGCGCGGAGAAACGGCGCTTCTCCAGCGGACGCCCCGGCCCGGGCATGACGACGGCTTCGACGGTGTCTTTCATGAATGGCGCAGTGAGAGAAGCCCGCCGACCGTGACGGCGATGGCGGACCCGATGAGCGAGTACCACGGCCACGCGATTTTCTGACCCAGCGGGAGCGGAATCCAGGACTTCGATCCCAGAAAGAGCGCCAGCATGAGGACCGTCGAGCAGGTGACCGCCCACAACACGTCCGCCTGCCGGGCGCGGCGCGCGTAGATCGCCAGGAGAAACGCGCCGAGCAGACCTCCCGCCGTTACGCTCAATAGACCCAGACCGACCTGGACGGCCGGCTGCGATTGCGACAGCCGCGAGAATCCGATCGCCAGGAGCGCGAGCAGCGCGGTCCAGAAGAGCGTCAGTCCCCGGCCCAGGGCGAGGCCGCTCTTTCCTTCGAGGCGCCGCCTGCCTGCCATCGGGCCGACCACGTCGTGCGCGAGCGCCGAGGCGAGCGAGTTCAAGGCGGAGGACTCCGAGCACATGGCTGCCGAGAAGATCCCGGCGACAAGATATGCCGAGATGAAAGCCGGCAGGTGGCGCACGATGAAGGTCGGGAAGATCTCGTCGGGCGCCCGGAAGGCGCCCGGGGCCAGGGGATCGATTGGCCGGCCCTGGAAGAAGGCGAAGAGCATGACCCCGATCGAGAGGAAGAGACTCATCTGGAAGAAGATGACAAACCCGCTCCCGATCAGGGCCTTCCGCGCGTCTTTCAAACCGCGGCAGGCGAGCAGTCTCTGCACGATCAACTGGTCGGCGCCGTGGCTCGCCATCGCGAGAAACGTCCCGCCGAGCACGCCGGCCCACAGCGTGTAGGGGCGGGCCGGATCGAATTCCAGGTGAAAGAGCCGGGCCGGCTGCCCGGCCGCCGCGTTGGCGGCAAGCGCGCCGGAGAGTCCGCCGGGCAGGCGCGTGAAGAGAAAGCCGAGCGCGAGCAGAGCGCCGGAGAGATAGACAAAGACCTGAATCAGGTCGATCCAGATGACTGCCTTGATCCCGCCCAGGAACGTGTACAGCGCCGTCGCGCCCGCGAGGATCACGACGGCCGCCCAGATGGGGATGCCGAGGATCAGTGCGATGGGAATCGCCGGCACGGCCAGCCTCACGGCCGCCGCCATGACGCGCGTCACCATGAAGAGGAGCGAAGTAAAGCGCCGGGCGGCCGGCCCGAAGCGTGTCTCGAGCAGCGCGTACACCGTCACGAGCTCTCCTCGGAAGTAGCTCGGCAGGAGAAGAAAGGAGACGGCGATGCGGCCGAGGACATAGCCGAAGACGAGCTGCAGGAAAGCGAACCCAGTCCGGTAGGCGTCGCCGGGGATCGACAGGAACGTCAGGGCCGAAGTCTCCGTCGCGACGATCGAGCCCATGACGGCCCACCAGGGCATCGCGTGGCTGCCGAGGAAATAGTCGCGCGCGTCCTTCTGCCCGCGCCCGATCCAGGCTCCGAGGACGTTGATGCCGGCCAGGTACACGAGAATCAGGACGAGCGTCGGCAGCCCCACGCGCAGGGATTCCATCGTTGGCCGAATTATCCCTTGCTAAAATCCTGCGACTTCCATGGCTCTTTCCGCCGGGACTCGTCTGGGTCCCTACGAGATCGTGAAGCCGCTCGGAGCGGGGGGGATGGGAGAGGTCTACCGCGCGAGGGACACGCGGCTCAAGCGCGAGGTCGCCGTCAAGGTCCTGCCCGCTTCCTTCTCGAGCGACCCGGACCGCCTGCGCCGGTTCGAGCAGGAGGCACAGGCGGCGGGGAGCTTGAATCATCCCAACATCACCGCGGTCTACGACGTGGGGACCCACGACGGCGCTCCTTACGTCGTGTCGGAGCTGCTCGAAGGGGAGACGCTTCGGGCGCACCTCGCGGGAGGAAGTCTCTCCCCGCGGCAAGCGATCGACTTCGCGCTGCAGATCGCGCACGGTCTCGCTGCGGCTCACGAGAAATGGATCGTGCATCGGGACCTGAAACCCGAGAACCTCTTCGTCACGAACGACGAGCGGGTGAAGATCCTCGACTTCGGCCTCGCCAAGCTCACCCAGACCGAGCCCGGAGGAACACGAACCGACATTCCGACGGCGCCGGCGGCGGGGACCGAGCCGGGCGTTGTCCTGGGGACCCTGAGTTACATGTCGCCCGAGCAGGTGCGGGGACAGCCTACGGACCATCGGTCCGACATCTTTTCCTTCGGCGCGATCCTCTACGAGATGCTCTCCGGCCGGCGAGCGTTCCAGGGGGACTCCGCCGCCGACACGATGTCCGCGATCCTGCGGGAGGAGCCGCCCGATCTCTCGGTGACCAACCAGAA
>DATIRW010000237.1:0-12042 GCA_035469365.1 Thermoanaerobaculia bacterium | reverse complement strand
CCACCTCGTAGATCGCGTCCGCGAAGAGAAAGCCACGGTCTTCGGGAGAGATCCTGGCCTCCTCCCGCGGGAGGTAGGCGCCGTTCAAGTAAACGATCATGAGTCGGGGGGATTCTAAGGTGTCAGGGAACAGGTGTCAGGGGAAATGCAGGTGTCAGGTGCCAGGTATCAGGTTTCAGTTGGGCAGGAAGGGCAATGACAATTAAAAGTTATCAGGCGTTCGGTATCAGGTTGAGCAAGGATTGGAATGTCCATCAGAAGTTATCGGGACCTGAGGGTCTGGCAAAAAGCGGTGGATCTTGCTGTCGACAGCTATCGCCTTTCTCGTCGATTGCCACATTCTGAAATCTACGGTCTCTCGAGCCAGATTCAGCGATCCGCGACATCCATCCCAGCGAACATTGCAGAGGGCCATGGCAGAAAGCATCTCGGCGACTACCTGCACCATCTCTCGATGGCTAACGGTTCTTTGATGGAACTGGAAACTCATCTCATGATTGCAGCCCGTCTCATGTTCTTGAACTCCGACGATCTCAAGCCGGTGTTCCTCCAAACGGCGGACGTCGGTCGAATGCTGAACGGCCTCATTTCCAAGCTACAGGACTCCAAACGAGGCCTTCGTCCCTGATACCTGACACCTGATACCTGACACCTGCATTTGACCTGACACCTTCAACCTGTCACCTAACGCCTCCTGAAATCCCGGACTGCCCGGGCAAGATCCTCATCCCCTTCGAGCCTCCTATACAAATCCTCGGCGTGCGGGAGACCAGCGGCGAGGGCTTCTCGGCGGGGGCGGCGCAGGACGTCGCGCGCCGCGTCGAGCGCGGCGGCACCGCGCGAGAGAAGGCCCTCGACGAGCTTTCGCGTCTCCGATTCGAGGGACGCGGAGGGGACCGCGCGCGTGGCGAACCCGGCGGCGGCGGCTTCCGTGCCCGAGTAGGTTCGGCCCGTCAGGATCCACTCGGCGGCTCGCGTCTCCCCTATCCGCCCGGGCAGGAGCACGGCCGCGGCCGGCGGAAAGCATCCGAGCCGGATCTCCGGAAAACCGATGCGCGCGTCCTCCGCGGCGATAACGATGTCGCAGGCGGCGGCGATCTCCGCGCCTCCGCCCAGGCACGCCCCGGAGACGGACGCGACGGTGACGGCCGGCGTCTCGACGAGGGCCGCGAGCGCTCCGCCCATGGCCGCCAGCATCCGCTCCATCGGCCCCGCCTCGGGGACGTGCTCGGCGATCGAGACCCCCGCCGAGAAGGCTCGCGGCAACCCCGTGAGGAGGAGCACGCGGGCGTCGCGGGCCTGTTCCACGACCCTGAAGAGCTCGTCCAGGTCCGCGGCCGAGAAGACGTTGACCGGCGGCAGATGAATGTCGAGCCGCGCAAGGCCGCCGACCGCCGCGGTGTCGAGGCGAATGAACCGGTCCGGGCTCACTGGCGCAGGCTGCCTGTCAGCTCTTCTTGCCCGTCGGCGGCTTGGTCGGTTTGGACACGGGGGTCGGAGCGGCCTTCTTCTTCAGCGCGCGGGAGACCGCCCGGACGTTGCCGAGGAGGTCCGGCGTGATCAGGGCGGCATCGATCCCGGTGTCCGGCTGCCTCAGCCGCGCCTCGATCAGGCTCTCGTTCACGTTCTCTTTCACGATGATGCGGGCGGCATCGTTGATTTTCTTGACGTAGGCGTAGGTGTCGGCAATCGCCTTGCGGGCCCCGAGCGCTCCGTGTCCCGGAACAACCTTCTCCACATCGAGCTGCGCGAGACGCTCGAGGATGTTCTCCCACCCCTCCGGATCCACGTCCGGCGACTGCATGTAGGGAGCTCCCGTTGCGAGAACGACGTCTCCGGCGAAGAGCGTTTTCTCCTCGGGCAGGAACACCACGATATCCCCGGCCGAATGGGCGGCCCCGAGAAAGTACATCGCGACCCGCCGCGCTCCGCCGAGCAGGGCGAGCCTGTCCGTGAAAGCCAGTACGCCCGACTTCGTCCGCGAGGACTGGGCGACGATCTGCGCGAGGCCCGGCGTCGCGCTTTCGTGGCAGACGATCTCGGCGCCCGCGGCCGCGAACGCTCCGGCGCCGCCGCCGTGGTCGCCGTGCGCGTGCGTCACGACCAGATAGCGGACCGGCTTGTGCGCGGTCTCCTGGATCTTTTCGAGCACGGCCTCTCCCGTCGCCCTGTCGCTGCCCGCGTCCACCGCGACGACCTCTTCGCCGACGAGGAACCAGCCGACGTTGGAGCCCTGGCTCGTCTGGGCCATCCAGACGCCCTCCGTGACTTTCTGGACGTTCGTCACTTTTGATGTCTGGGCCCCCGCCGCTATCGGGAGAGAAAGCAGGATCGCCGGAAGCAGGATGCGCATGCCACGTCTCATCGTTAAGAACCTCTCTTTATTCTTCATCGATTTAGGCGGCCGGAATCGGCCTCCAGGCCCGCCTCAACAGGCGCAGAGCCGGCAAGATTCCTTTGCGAGCGGTCGCGCGCGGCCCGCGCGAACTCCGCGAAGAGGCGCCGCGACGCCGGGTCGTCCGGCAGATTCTCCGGATGCCACTGGACCGCCAGCAGCCACGGGCCGTCCGACTCGAGCGCCTCGACGAGACCGTCGGGAGCGACGGCGGAGACCTTCAGGCCCGGAGCGACCCGCTCGATGGCCTGGTGGTGGCGGCTGTTGACCTGGATCTCGGCCGCTTGCGCGATCGAGGCAATACGAGTTCCGGGCTTGACCTGCACGGGGTGGTCGCGCCGCTCGTCCTCCCTCTTCGGGACGAGATGGACGATCCCCGAGGGGCGCTCCGTCGTGATGTCCTGCACGAGCGTCCCTCCCATCGCGACGTTGATCACCTGGATCCCCCGGCAGATCCCGAGCGTAGGAACGGACTCACGGCGAGCCTTCTCGAAGACCGCGAAGTCCGTCGCGTCCCGGTTCGCATCCAACTCGACCTTCCCCTCCGGTTTCAGGGCCTGCCCGTAGCGCGACGGGTCCACGTCCAACCCTCCGGCAAGCACCACGCCGTCGAACTGTCCCTCGGGCTTGCTCCCCGGCGGCAAGACGACGATCTCCTCCCGCCGGAACCCCGCAGCGAGAAGGGCCCGGATGTAGTCGTTCTTCTCGTTCCTGGAAGCGTCGGTGCCGAGGGTCAGGGCGATGCGCACGGCCGCATTGTAGCCAACGGGCTGGATCCCCATCCGGGCAGGGGACGCCAGGCTCATCCCGGATGATTCATGGTACCCGGCCGCGACACGGGCGAGTCTCAGCCGGAGAACTCGTGGCAAGAAACGGATGACTGCGGTCTAGAATCCGTACGCCCATGCGACCGGTATTCGTTTTGTCCGCGGCGCGGACGCCGATCGGAAAGTTCGGAGGCTCCTTCGCGTCCTCGACGGCGGTTGACCTCGGCGAGGTCGCGGCGAAGGCGGCCCTGGACAGGTCGGGGCTTCCGCCGGCGGCGGTGCACGAAACGATCTTCGGACACGCGCGCCAGGCGGGCGGGGGTCCCAATCCCGCGCGCCAGGTCTCGCACCGCGCCGGCGTGCCCGACGAGGTCCCGGCCTACACGGTGAACAAGGCGTGCGCTTCCTCCCTGAAAGCTTTGACGCTCGGAAGCCTCTCGATCGCCGCCGGTGAAGGGGACGTCGTGCTCGTGGGAGGAATGGAGTGCATGTCCGCGACGCCGTATCTCCTGACGCGCGCCCGGTTCGGCCTGCGGATGGGGCACGGCGAAGCCGTGGATGGCATGTACCGCGACGGGTTCCTCTGCCCTCTCTGCGGCCAGCTCATGGGAGAAACGGCCGAGAACCTCGTGCGCGAGTACGGGATCCTGCGCGCCGAGCAGGACGCCTACGCGGCGGAATCCCAGCGGCGGGCGGCGGAGGCCGCCGCGGCGGGACGCTTCGCCGACGAGATCGCCCCCGTCGCGGTCGCCGGGAAGAAAGGCCCCGTCACGGTCGAGAAGGACGAGCACCCACGGCCGGACACGACAACCGAGTCGCTCGCGAAGCTCCCGCCGGTGTTCGATCCCGAGAACGGGACCGTCCACGCGGGCAACTCCTCGGGGATCACCGACGGGGCCGCGGCTCTGGTTCTCGCGACCGAGGAGACGGCGAAGAAGGCGGACGTCGAACCGCTCGCGCGCGTCGCCGCGTGGACGTCGGCGGGGGTCGGGCCGGCGCGCATGGGGATCGGGCCCGTCCCGGCGATCCGGACTCTGCTGAAGAAAACGGGGCGCCGTCTCTCCGACATCGACCTGATCGAGTTGAACGAAGCCTTCGCGGCCCAGGTGATCGCCTGCGCGCGGGAGCTGTCGCTCGATCCCGCCCGCGTCAACGTCAACGGCGGCGCGATCGCCCTGGGCCATCCCATCGGCGCGACCGGCGCCCGCATCGCGACGACCCTGCTCTACGAGATGAAGAGGCGGGACGCGAAGACCGGCATCGCGACTCTCTGTGTCTCCGGCGGAATGGGAATGGCGGTGCTCTTCGAAAGGTGACCGCTGCGAGTCGGCGCAGCGGCGCGATGCATGGCATCGCGCCGGACTCGATGGTCCGAAGTCCGGCTAGTCCCGGACTCCGTTTGGCCCGAGTCAGATCTGCGCCAGGATCGCCTGAGCCTCCTCGATCAGGGCCGCCCCCTGTTCGGATGTGAGACGGCCGCTGTTCACGAACGCCTGCACCTGATTGATGAAGGCTCCGAGCGAGCCCCGCGCGGCCTCGCGGGCGCCTCGCGCCAGATCCGCTCGAGCGGCGTCGAGCTTCGCCTTCAGTGCGTTGCCCTCTCCCGCGTTGAGCACCCCGGCCGCCACCAGAGCATCCACATCGCCTCCCAGGAGCGCGATCTGCTGGTCGAGCGGCCGGCGGCCAACGAAGACCGCCGCGGTGCGCGCAGGCACGAAGAACGAACCGGAGCCGACCGCGAAGGACGCGGTTCGCACGATCGGATCGCTCGAGCCCTGGAGGATCGGGTGCAGGGTGAGGGTCCGGCCGGCGAGGTCCGCAAGCGTGATGGTCTGCTGTTCGTCGTTCGCATTGAAGAGGCTGACGATGAGCGAGTTGCGCCGGTCGACTGAACCGTCCGCGTCGGACAGACGCTCCACGATCAGGCCCGGGATCTGGTCGGGGCCGGTGTTCTCGAATCGAAGCCGCTCGATGATCTGGTCCGACGTGCGGAGCCGGAAGAGCCGGGAGCTCTTCCGAATCGCGAGCATCTCCTGGAAGTGGGCGTTGGCGTCGAGGATGTCCGATTGCGCCGGGTCGAGCGCCGGATTTGCCAGGAACGGCTGCATGATGGGCCAATTCGGCTGGTTGTCTCGGGCCGGGGGGAGGCCGACACCCCAGTTGTCGGACATAAGACTCCAGTCGAGCGTGTTGAACCAGTCTCCCGAGTTGTAGCTGTTGCCGTCGAGCGACTTCGAGCGGAGGATCTCGACGCCCGCGTGGAAGAACGGAATTCCTTCGCCCAGGGCGAGCAGGCTCATCGCGAGGTTCTGAATGCGCACGCGGTTGGCCATCAACGTCGAGACAGGCGCCTTCAGCTCGATAGCGTCGAACAGCGTCTGGTTGTCGTGCGCCTCGACGTAGTTGATGACCTCCTGCGGATCGGCCGTGTAGCCGGCCGGTTGCCCGTTGTAATCGATCTGCCGGGCTTCGACGAGATTCCCGAACCGATCGATGAACCGGTAACTCGCGAGGTTGCCCGCCAGCCCCGCGCGGATCCAATCCGTTTCCTGGAGGAGCCGCGCGCGCTGGTCCGCCGGGGACCCCTGGTCCGTCGCGTTGGGGTCGTAGAAGAGGCCGGTCAGGTAGCCCTGCTCCTGGATGCCGGAGAAAGGCCCGCCGCCGCGCGCTCCGTCGCGGATCCGGTCGTTGAACGTCCCGATGCCGGTGCCCGCCATGTTGAGCTGCGTTGCGTTGACGCCGCGGGCGTTGTTGGCGACCTCGCCGAAGTTCCAGCCCTCGCCGTAGACGTAGATCTTCGAGCCTTCGACACCGTCCTGCGCGAGGCTCAGTGTGTCGAGGGCCTGACGGAGCTTGACCATGTTTCGCTTCATGTGATGTCCCATCAGGTCGAAGCGGAACCCGTCCACCTTGTAGAACCGGGCCCAGGTCAGCGCGGAGTCGATGAGAAGCTTCTCCATCATGTTGTGCTCGCTCGCCGTGTTCGGGCAGCACGAGCTCGTCTCGATGTCGCCGTCGAGATTGAGCCGGTGGTAATAGCCCGGCACGACGCGGTCGAGGACCGACTTGTCGCTCTCGCCCGCGGCCGTCGTGTGGTTGTAGACAACGTCCATGACCACCCGCAGGCCGCGCTGGTTCAAGGCCTGAACCATCTGGCGAAACTCGAGAATCCGCGTTGGTCCGTCGGTGTTGGTCGCGTAGCTTCCCTCGGGCACCGTGTAATGCCAGGGATCGTAGCCCCAGTTGAAGGGGTCAACGTCGGCGACGGCCGTGACCGCCGCCTGCTGCTGGTCGGAATCGGGCGGGAAGCCGGCCAGATCGCCGGCGGGCTGCTGCCAGTGCGACTTGTCCTCGTCCACCGTCGCGAAATCGAAGGAGGGGAGCAGGTGGACGTGCGTCAATCCCGAAAGAGCCAGGGAGGAGAGATGCCGCAGGCCGTCGGAAGTCGTGAGGGTGAACGCCTCGAAGGTCCCGCGCAACGCGGGGGGCACGGTCTCATCGGTCGCGCTGAAGTCGCGGACGTGCAGCTCGTAGAGCGTGATGTCCTCGGGAGCATCGAGCCGAGGCTTGACGAGCGAGTCCCAGCCCGCGGGCTTCCAGGCCGGCGCGGCCAGGTCGACGATCTGGCTGCGCTGGCTGTTGCGCGAGAGGCTCACGGAGTAGGGATCCGTGACGAGGTTGTTCTCCACTCGATTGGTCGAGCGCGCGAAAACCTCGACCTCGTAGAGGTAGAACTTCCCGTTCCAACTCGCGTCGCCTGTGATGCTCCAGACGCCGGTGGCCGCGTCGAGGGTCATCGCGACCACGGTGTCCGTTGTCGAGGGGTTCGAGTCGGCGAAGAGGTGGAGCTTTACGGCGCGCGCGGTCGGCGCCCAGAGCTTCAGCGTGGGCGCTCCGTTCTGGAAGGAGACGCCGAGCCCGCCGAGATACGTGTAGAGGTCGTCGAGCGCGCCGGGAATCTGGAGCGACGTGGCGTCGACCAGCGCCCCGTTCGCGTCCGCCGCCGAGATCGCGAGCTGTGACTTGAGCGCCTGCGGGACTTCCGCCGAACGCGCCGATGGAATCTTGAAGGCCGCGTAGCCGGCGAGGTGGGGGAAGAGCGCCCTGATCTCGGCGCTCAAACCGGCGGGGTCGAAAGTGAGCGGGATGTCGATGCCGCCGCTGACGCCGTCGGTCCCGAGGACGAGCCCTCCGTCCGGAGCGTAATGGAGCTTGACCGTCCAGCCGGGCTGCACCCCGGCGACGTTCCAGGCGACGGTGTCCCGCGACACCCAGTGGGCTCGCGCCTTGGCGAGGTTCCCGTTCGGCCCGCCCGCGGCGGAGATGGTCAGGATGTGGGTGACCGCGTCGTACCGGAAGAACATTTCCTGGCAGGCTTGGGCGACGGTGAACGGGATGTTGGGGCCGTTTGGAACCCCGCCCGCCCCGTAGTTCTCATTCCAGCTCTCGTTGATCGCGACCTTGGCTTCGTAGTCGCCGGCGGGAAGCCTCGCGGAGAAGGAGTAGGTCCCGTCGCCGTCGGGATCTTCGAGCCAGGACCGCAGGCAACTCGGATCCCAGTCGCCGGCGCAGCCGAGCTCGCTCTGGAAACTTCCCGGGGCGACCGCGATCGTCTTACCGTGGTTGTCCGCCACCCAGTGCGTCACGTGGTCGTAGTAGAACTTCACAGACGCCGCACCCGGTAGCGAGAGGCCGATGTTCGGCCCGTCGCGCTGCGCGTTGGCGCCGTAGTTCTCGTCCCAGCTGTCGTTCAAGGCGGCCTTGTACTCCCAGCTACCCGCCGGGATGTTGAAGACCCCCTGCCAGACTCCGTCCTCGGCGTCGAAGGCCAGATGCGTGGTCGCGCAGTCGGGCTGCCAGTCGCCTGGACAGCCCAGCTCGCTCTGGAAACTGCCGGGGATGGTCACGGAGGCGGGCTGCGGCAGAGCCGGCGCCGGGCCGATCGTCAGCAGGTGAGTCGTCGGATCGTAGAGGAAGAGCATCTCGGTGCAGTCGGAGGGAACCGTGAAGGGGATGTTGGGGCCATTTGGGACCCCGCCCGCCCCGTAGTTCTCGTCCCAGCTCTCGTTGATCGCGACCTTGGCTTCGTAGTTGCCGGCAGGAAGACCTCGGGTCCGGAAGGAGTAGATGCCGTCGCCGTCAGGATCTTCGAGCCAGGACCGCAGGCAACTCGGATCCCAGTCGCTGCCGCAGCCAAGCTCGCTCTGGAAGCTTCCCGGCACAACGGCGATCGTCTTACCGTGGTTGTCCGCCACCCAGTGCGTCGCGTGGTCGTAATAGAACTTGACCGACGACGCGGCCGGAAGCGACAGGCCGATGTTCGGCCCGTTGAGTTCCGCGTTGGCGCCGTAGTTCTCGTCCCAGCTGTCGTTCAAGGCGGCCTTGTACTCCCAGGCACCCGCCGGGATGCTGAAGATGCCCTGCCAGACTCCGTCCTCGGCGTCGAAGGCCAGATGCGTGGTCGCGCAGTCGGGCTGCCAATCGCCTGGACACCCCAGCTCGCTCTGGAAACTGCCGGGGATGGTCACGGAGGCGGGGGTGGGCGTTTGGGAGCCGACGGCAGTCCCGGAAAGGGCAAAGACGCATACCGCGCCCAGCAGACGAAGAAAGAGGTGACCAACGGAATCGAAGCGTTGCTGTATACGCATTGCACGCCTCCAAGCGAAAGCGACGAAGGATGGGGATCTCAGGCTATGGCGGCGACCGGGCCGATGTCAATGATGAGGAGAACCCACACGCTCGTCTGGCGGAATGGCGCCGTCTTCGATCCCGTCCGTCCGGCTCGAGCGAGCCAGGCGTTGTGGCGGACTGATCGTCCTGGCTACGTGACGAGCGGCAACGTCACCGTGAAGGTCGTCCCTTCGCCGACGCGGCTGGAAACCGCGACGCCTCCCTTATGAGCTTCCACGATCCACTTGACGATCGACAGGCCCAGTCCGGAGCCGCCGGGATGGGCGTGGCGGGCGCGGTCGGTGCGGAAGAAGCGCTCGAAGATGAAAGGGAGGTGCTGCTCCGGGATGCCGATGCCGGTGTCGCTGACCTCGATCCTGACCTCGCCGGGAGAGGAAGAGAGGCGGACGTGGATTCGCCCGCCCGGGCTCGTGTAGCGGATCGCGTTCTCGAGGAGGTTGTGGATGACCTGCTGCATGCGGTCGGCGTCGATGAAGGTGCGAGCGGTCTCCTCGGGCAGATCGACCGAGAGCTCGAGCCCCTTGTCCGTCACGGCCGGGAGCAGGTCGCGCGTCACGTCGGAGATGAACTTCACGAGGTCCGCGTTGGCGAAGGAGAGGGTGATGCGTCCGGCCTGGCCACGGGCGAGGAAGAGGAGGTTCTGAGACAGCCGCGTCAAATGCCGCACCTCCAGGAGCGCGTTCCCGATCGCCTCGCGGTATTCCTCGGCCGTGCGATCCTCCTCGAGCGCCACCTCGAGCGAGCCGCGCATGACGGTCAGGGGCATGCGCAGCTCGTGGGACACGTCGGCGATGAACTGCTGCTGCTCCTTCTCCGACGCGGCGACGGCGTCGAGGCGGGTGTTCAGCGAGTCGGCGATCTCGCGCGCCTCCTCGGAAAGGCCGGCGGTCGAGACGCGCTGCAACGGATGCATCGACGTCTCGGCGAGACGCTGTTTGAGAAGCGACAGCTCCGGCGCGGGAGCGGGAGGCTCAGGATGAGTTTCGCCCCGGCCTCGCGAGAAGAGCCCCATGCGCTATGCGTTTCCGGCCGGCTCGCGGACGCGGTAGCCCACGCCGCGGACCGTCTGGATAATCCTCTCCCGCTCCCCGGAATCGAGCTTCTTGCGGAGCGAGTTGATGTAGACGTCGATGATGTTGGTCGAGAGCTCGAAGGAGTCTTCCCAGATGCGCGCCTGGATCTCCGAGCGCGACACGACCTTTCCGCGGCGGCGAAGCAGGAGCTCGAAGAGCGCTCCCTCCCTCGCGGTCAGCCGGATCACCTCCCCGCCGCGCGTGACCTCGCGCGACTCGGGGTCGTAGGACAGGTCGCCGAACGTGAGCGGCCCGGGCTCGGCCAGCTCCGTGCGGCGGGTCAGGGCCCGCAGGCGCGCGAGGAGCTCGCGAAAGGAGAAGGGCTTGACGAGATAGTCGTCGGCCCCGGCGTCCAGCCCCTCGATCTTGTTCTCGATCGTGTCGCGCGCCGTCAGCATGAGGATCTTCATCCGGAGGCCGCGGGCGCGCACCTCCCGGCAGACCTCCAGCCCGTCGCGCGATCCGGGGAGGAGGAGGTCGAGGATCAGCAGGTCGAACGGGGCGGCTTCCAGCCGACGGAGGGCCGAGTCGGGATCGCCGACCGCCTCGACGGTGTAGCCCTTCTCCGTCAGCCCCTTCTTCAGGAACTGCGCGATCTTCTCCTCGTCTTCGAGGACGAGCACTCTCATAAGCCATCCTCGCTCATAAGCCATCCTCGTCCGGGCCCGTTTCGCCCGCCGCGGCCTGCCGCTTGAGCTTCGAGAACACGAACGCAGTCCCGGAGCCGACGGCGAAGCCTCCCGCGAAGGCGGAAAGCTGGCCGGAGCTGGCCACGGAAACGATCGCCCCCGCGGCCACGAATCCGAGGAGGAGTAGCCGGGAAACTTCGACCGGTGGAACCCGGGCTTTCATGACGGAAGGTTCAGCACACTCAACGGTGTCCTTTTGACCCGTGTATCTTCTATCATCCCGGGCACGAAGGAGGAAATGATGCAAGGAAGAACTGTCTGGACCCTGACGCTCGCGGCCGGAGCGGTCCTCGTCCTGGCCGGTTTCGCGCCGGAGCCCAAGAAGGCCATGGAGGCGACCGCAAAGGCCACGATCGAGGCGAGGAGCGACTCGACCGTCACCGGAACGGCGACCTTTACGGAACTGGCCGCCGGCGGCGTCCGCGTCCACGTTCACATCGAGAAGGCTCCCCCGGGCCAGCACGGCCTTCACGTCCACGAGAAGGGCGACTGCTCCGATCCGAAGGCGGCTTCCGCCGGCGGACACTTCAACCCGGGGGGCATGGAGAACGCCGGCCCGATGGACGCGAAGCACCACGCAGGCGACCTCGGCAACATCGAGATCAAGGCCGATGGGACGGGCGACCTGGACATCACGTCGAACATTCTCACGGTCAAGGCCGGCCCCAATTCCGTCGTCGGCCGCTCCGTCGTCTTCCACGAGAAGGCCGATGACTTGAAGACTCAGCCCACCGGCAACGCCGGCGGGCGCCTGGGCTGCGGCGTAATTCAGTAGAACACGAGGCGGCGACCATGCCGGCGGAGGCAAGCCCCGCCCCCACGCTACGAGCGCTGCGGGGGCAGGCGGGGATGACTCCGCCTAAATTTTGGCCGGCCGAGCCCACGTGCCGGGACCGACCTCACCGTCCCGAGTCATCCGGTTGCAGATTCGGGAACTAACGAAATCGGATGACTCGCGGGCACCGGGTACAGGAGATCTTCGCCACGAAGGCGTCGGCGCGGCCGTTGGAGGTCAGGTCCGGCCCGACGGTCACGGGGAACGTGGCCTCGGTGGAGGAGGTCGTTCCCGCAATGTAGGCGTTGCCCGAACTGTCAACCGCGATGCCGTAGCCAGCGTCTTCGCCGGTGCCGCCGATGTAACCGCAGTAGACGAGCCCGGTGCCCGCGGCGTTGACCTTCGCTACAAAGGCGTCAGAGATGCCATTGAACGTCAGGTCCGGCCCGACGGTCGCGGGGAACGTCGCCTCGGTGGAAGAGGTGTATCCCGCGACGTAGGCGTTGCCCGATCCATCCACTCCGATTCTGCCGGCACCTTCATTGTCGCTGCCGCCGATGTAACCGCAGTAGACGAGCCTGGTGCCCGCGGCGTTGACCTTCGCTACGAAGGCGTCATGGATGCCGTTGAACGTCAGATCCGGCCCGACGGT
>DATIRW010000236.1:0-5748 GCA_035469365.1 Thermoanaerobaculia bacterium | reverse complement strand
CGGGACGCGCGCCGCCGAACCCGGCGAGGACGTGTGCGTCTCGCTCCGACACGCAGGACGCTCCCGCGGCCCGCCGGAGGATCCAGCGCTCCATCCGCTCGACGCGCGGCGCCTGCCAGCGCGCAAGCGCGCGCCGGGCCGCCGACGCCGCGCTCTCTCCCATCCGCCGCCAGATTTCCGAGTCCACGTTGTGAAAGTCCACCCACGCCCGCGGGGAGTGCTCCACGGCCGCCGGCGCGACGTGGTAGGAGTGCGCCATGATCCAGGCCGGTGTCTCCCCCGCGGTCCAGCGTGAAAGGCGCGAGGAGAGGGCCCGCGACCGATAGAGCAGCCCCGGGTACGCCCGGCCCGTGACAGCGCTCTCGGCCAGGGCCGCGGCGCGCCTCGCGGCGCTTCCCGCGCGCGCGACCTCCTCGATCTCGACGCCCGGCGGATACTCGCCGGTGCCCCGCAGATGCGCGGGCACGAGCGCCAGCGCGCGCACCCGGAACTCTGTCGCCAGGCCGGCGAGCAGGTGGTAGTTGCGGATCGCCAGACCGTCGCGCGTCGGGTGCGCCGGGCGCGGAAGAACCGAGTAGAGAATCGGCTTCATGAGGCGGTCGCCGCCAGTATAGAGGCGGGACGGCGCCGGATCGGGCCCGTGAGGATCCTCAGATCTGCGGCGGGCCGGAGAACAGGCGCGTGATCCTTTCGTCGTCTTCGGGCAGCTTGGCCAGGACTCCGCGGAACTCCTCGAGGTACCGCCCGTCCCACCACCCCTTGCGCACCTCTTCCGCCATGATGCCGAGCGCCTCCGCGCGGGAGAGAGCGCCGCGATAGACGCGCGCCGTCGTCAGGGCGTCGAAGACGTCGGCAACCGTCGTGACGCGGGCCGTGACCGGGATCGCTTCGCCGGAGAGCCCATCGGGATAGCCCGACCCGTCCATCCGCTCGTGGTGGTGGTACACGACCGGCATGGCGTGGAGCAGGGTCTTCATGTTTTGAAGCAGGTCGCGCCCTCCGGTCGGATGCCGCTTGATCTCCGCGTACTCCTCCGCGGTCAGCTTCGCCGGTTTCAGGAGCACGGCGTCGCGCACAGCGATCTTTCCGAAATCGTGGAAGAGCCCTCCCCGGCGCACAATAGCCAGGTCCCGGCCCGCGAGCCCGACGCGTTCGCCGAGCAGGCCCGCGTAGAACGAGACGCGAGCGCTGTGGCCGTAGGTGTACCGGTCGCGCGCGTCGATCGTTCTTGCCAGGGAGATGATGACCTGCTCCGCGTCCTCGAGCGCATCGGTGACGAACTTGAGCTCCAGCAACGCCCGCACCCTCGCCGCCAGTTCCTCGGGCGAGAAGGGCTTTGCGATGAAATCCGTGACGCCCGCCTCGATGGCCTTCAACTTGAGCTCATGGGTCGCCGCGCCCGTGATCATCACGACGGGGATCAGCCGCGTGCGCGGATCGGCCCGGATCTCGGCGAGCAGCTCATGGCCGCTCCGGCCGGGAAGCTGCATGTCCAGAAGGACCAGGTCCGGCGTCGACGCCTGCAGCTTGTCGTGCGCCTCTTCCGCCGAGGACGCCTCGACCAGGACGTGTCCCATCGGCCGCAGCAGATGCAGGATCAGATTCCGGATCTGCTCGTCGTCGTCGATGACGAGGATGCTCCCGCGGCTGGAGAGGACGGGCTGATCGCTCATGCGGCCGCTCCCGGTGGATGGCTGCGGTGGCCGCTCACGAAGGTTCCAGCAATTGTCTCACGCGGCGAGCGCGGAGCGCCTCCTCGTCCTCGATGAGCAGGGGTTCTTCCGTGCGGCGAGCGATCTCGTGTTCCGGGGGGAGGGGACGTCGATGGGAGTCCGGGTCCTCCTCGACGCGCGGCAGGCAGATCTTGAACGTGGTCCCTCGGCCCGGCTCGCTGGAGACCCAGAGGAAGCCGCCGCTCTGTTTCACGATCCCGTACACGGTCGCGAGGCCGAGGCCGGTCCCCTTTCCCTTCTCCTTCGTCGTGAAGAACGGTTCGAAGATGTGGGCCTTCGTCTCCGCATCCATCCCCGATCCCGTATCGCTGACCTCGATCATCACGTACGATCCGGGCTGCGCCGTGACGTGCTCCCGGGCGCCCGCCTCGTCGAAGTCCACGTTGTGCGTCTCGATCGTGAGCCTGCCCCCGGCGGGCATGGCGTCGCGGGCAGTGACCGCCAGGTTCATGAGCACCTGCTCGAGTTGACCCGGGTCCGCCTTGACCCGGCCGGTCCGCGGATCGCAGACCGTCACGAGGTCCACGTCCTCGCCGATCAAGCGGCGCAGCATCTTGTCGATATCGGCCACGATCTCGCCGACGTCGATCAGCTGGGGGAGGAGGACCTGCGTCCGGCTGAAGGCGAGAAGCTGCCGCGTCAGCGCGGCGGCCCGCTCCCCCGCTTTCCGGATCTGCTCGACCTCCTGGCGGAGGGGATGGTCGGCCGGCAGCTGGTTGCTCACGACGTCGCTGTAGCCCAGGATCACCGTCAGCAGGTTGTTGAAGTCGTGAGCGACGCCCCCCGCCAGTCTTCCGACGGCTTCCATCTTCTGAGACTGCCGGAACTGTTCCTCCAGCTGTTTGCGCTCCGACGCGTCCCGCACGATGGCGAGCACGAGACGCTCGCCCCCGATCTCAACGAGCGATGCGGAGATCTCGATCGGGACGGCCCGCCCATCTGCGGCCAGGGCGATCGTCTCCTGCACTTCGGGAACCCGGCCCGCGAGGACCGTCTCGAAATGCCGCCGGACCCTCTCGCGCTCGTCGGCAACGAGCAGCTCAAAGAAGTGGCGGCCGACGAACTCGGCTCGGGGCCGGGCATAGAGCGCTTCGGCGGCGCGATTGACCTCGACGACGATTCCCTGGATGTTCGCTACGAGGATCGCGTCCTTCGCGTTTTCCATCAGCGCCCGGGTGCGCTGCTCCGAAGCGCGCAACGCCTCCTCCGCCTTCCGGCGGTCGGCGCGTTCCCTCGCCTCTGAAAGCGCACGGCGCACGGCGGACGGAAGCCGCGCGAGATTGCTCTTGAGCACGTATTCCGTCGCGCCCTTCTTCAGGGCTTCGACGGCCCTCTCTTCCCCGATCGTGCCGGACAGGAACAGAAATGGGATGTGGGACCACCTCGCGCCGGCAAGGTCCAGGGCCTCTCCCCCTTGAAAAGACGGGAGCGTGTAATCGCACACGATCAGGTCGAAGTCCCCCCGCTCGAGCGCCGCCAGGTAATCCTCCCGGGTCACCACGCGGACGATGTCGCAGTCCAGATGGTCGGCCCGCAAGGCCTCCCTGACCAGCTCCGCGTCCCGGGGGTCGTCCTCGACGTGAAGAATGCGGACGCGCTCGCTCATCGCCTTCAACCGGGCCGGCGAACGCTGCCCGGCGCCCGCTCGTTCAGGATCGCCCAGAAGGCTCCGATTTCCCGGACGGCATCCGCGAACTTCTCGAAGCCGACCGGCTTGACCACGTAGGCGTTGATCCCGAGCCGGTAGCTCTCGACGAGGTCCCGCTCCTCCCGCGACGAGGTGAGCATGACGACCGGTACGGTTCTCAGCGTCTCGTCGGACTTGATCCGGCGCAGGACTTCGAGGCCATCCACTCGCGGCATCTTCAAGTCGAGCAGGACCACCGCCGGGTTCCCTTCCGAGCGGAGCGCGAAGCGGCCGCGCCGGAAGAGGTAATCGAGAGCCTCTTCGCCGTCGCGCGCCACGACGACCTCGTTGGCGAGGCGATTCTCTGCCAGCGCCGTCAGCGTCAGCTCGACGTCCTTCGGGTTGTCCTCGGCGAGGAGGATGCTCTTCAGCTCGGCCATTCGCCCTGCCGCGACTCGCGTGGGAGCGAGAAGTAGAATGTCGCTCCGCCGTCCACGGCCCCGTGAGCCCAGGTCCGCCCCCCGTGCCGCTGGATGACCCGCCGAACGTTCGCCAGCCCGATCCCCGTTCCCTCGAACTCGCCGGCGCCATGAAGCCGCTGGAAAACGCCGAAGAGCTTGTCGGCGTATTTCATGTCGAAGCCCACGCCGTTGTCCCGGACGAAACAGACGACTTCGCCGGGGTCCCCCGGGAGGGAGCCCACCTCGATCGAAGTCACCGCGCGGGGGCTCGTGTATTTGACCGCGTTCGACAGGAGGTTGACGAAGACCTGCCGGAGGAGCGAAGCGTCGCCCGACGCCGGAGGCAACTCGCCGATGGTCCACCGCACGTCCCGGCCGTTGATGTCGCGCTCGACCTCGCGGATCGCCTCCCGCGCGAGCGCCGAAAGATCCACCGGCGCGGACCGGACCTCCGCGCGGCCGAGCCGCGAGAAGGCCAGCAGCTCGTCGATCAGGTTCCCCATCTGCCGCACGGAGTCCTCGATCGTGGCGAGGTAGTGGCGCGACTTCTCGTCCAGAGCCGCTCCGGCGTGGCGCTCGAGCAGGCGCGTGAATCCGTCGATGTGCCGGAGAGGCGCGCGGAGATCATGCGAGACGGAGTAGGAGAAGGCCTCCAGCTCCTGGTTCAAGCTCGCCAGCTCCTCGACGCGCCGCTTGAGCTCGCGGTTCAGCTTTTCGATCTCCTCTTCGGCGAGCCGCGTCTGCGTCACGTCCCTGGCCGCCGCGTAGATCTTCCGGCTGCCGGGGTCGGGGGTCGAGTTCCAGAGGAGCCACCGGTAGGAGCCGTCCGCGCAGAGATACCGATTGGTAAAGGAGAGGGTTTCCAGTCCGCGGGCGAGGCCCGCCGACTCGGCGGCGGTCGCCTCCCGGTCGTCGGGATGAACGAAGTCCAGGAAGGGACGGGCCAGGAGCTGCTCCCGCGACCAGCCCAGGACCCTCTCCCAGACCGGGTTCAACCGCTTGAAGTAACCGTCGAAATCGGCGACCGCCAGCATGTCGAGTGAGAGCTTGAAGAAACTCTCCAGCTCCTCCTCCGCGCGCTTGCGCTCGGTGATGTCGCGGATCGCGCTCGAGACCAGGACACCCTCCTCCGTCTCGAGAGGGCTCAAGGAGATTTCGACGGGAAACTCCGTCCCATCCTTGCGCAAGCCGTACAGCTCCATGCCGATCCCCAGCGGCCGGACGCGGGGATCGGCGAAGTAGCCGGCGCGATGCCCGGGATGCGCCTGCCGGAACCGGGAAGGCATGAGGATCTCGATTCGCTGTCCCAGCAATTCCTCCCGCGGGTACCCGAAGAGCCGCTCGGTCTGGGCGTTGACGAGGACGATCTCGCCGTTCTGATCGACGATGACCATCGCATCGGGCGCCGACTCGAGGAGGCCTCGAAACATCCTCCCGCCGCGGCCGACAGTCTCATCGAGCGATCGGCTTTCCGTCATCGGCCTTCTTTCAGCGACCGGCTCCCACCGCGGGGCCGCGAAGGCGTGGCCGAAGGCACGCGGCAGAAGAGCCTTCCGCCCGAATTTCGATCGGAATCTGCATTCTCCTGATTTCAGGCAGTTTACCAGATCGCCCGCGCGGTGGGACCGGCCAAGACGTTCCAGGAGGATGCGCGAGGCCGCGGCGGACGGCGGCGGCGTCCTGTGTAACCGGACATGAAGAGCGTCCGGATTCGCCAAAGAAAAAGCCCCGGCTTTCGCCGGGGCTTCGATTCCCGTCTTCGGGTCCCCTAGTACATCCCGCCCATGCCGCCGCCGCCGGGCATCCCGGCCGGCGCCTTCTCCTTCTCCTTGATCTCGGAAACCATGGCCTCGGTCGTCAGCATCAGGCCGGCGATCGAAGCGGCGTTCTGGAGAGCATTCTTGGTGACCTTGGTCGGGTCGATGAT
>DATIRW010000235.1:0-17544 GCA_035469365.1 Thermoanaerobaculia bacterium | reverse complement strand
ACTGACCAGGCTCGTCCACACCTTCTGCGAAAACGGCCCGGAAAAGGCCTCGACCCACACGCACTCCTTCCTCGGCAGGCTCCGGGGCGAGGAATGGGGTGTCATGATGTACAAGCACATCGATCATCACCTGCGCCAGTTTGGCGCCTGACAGGTTCGCGAGAGTTTCATCGGCCTGCCACAATGAGGCGGATTCTCGGCGGGTGCTTCGCGGCGACCGTCCGCTGCGCCGCTCATCGCGGCCGGGTGCGCCACGCCCGGGCCTACCGCGTCGTCTCCGGCCGTCGGGACTGCAACCCCTCCCGCGCGGTGTACTGGCGGGACTCTCGGCATCGAGGCGCTTCCGATTTCGCTGCAGGGACCGCCAACTCGGATTCTCGAGATTGCAATGTGATCGTCACGAAGAACTAGAATCGCTTCCCAACATAGGAGCGATTCCATGACGTCTCTCCGCCGTTTCGGCTTTATCACGCTGGCCGTCGTTCTCGCGGCGCCGGTTCTCGCCGCGCCGCCGGGCCGCCCTTCAAAGCAGTACACGATCGAGCAGTTCCTGGCGACGACCGCGATCTCGGGAGCCTCCTTCTCGGCCGACGAGAAGAAGGTCCTCTTCTCCTCGAACAAGACCGGCATCTACAACGTCTACTCGGTGCCGGTGGCCGGCGGAGAGCCCGTGGCGCTCACGAGCTCCACGACCGATACGACGGTGGCCGTCTCCTACTTTCCGAAGGACGACCGGGTGCTCTACACGCGCGACAAGGCGGGCGACGAGAAGAACCACCTCTACGTGCGGGAGAGGGACGGCTCCGAGAAAGACCTGACACCAGGAGAGAACCTGAAGGCGACCTTCAGGGGCTGGACGCGCGATGGCGACGCCTTCTACGCGGAGACCAACGAGCGCGACGCCAGGTTCTTCGACCTCTACCGTTACGAGACCAACGGCTACGCCCGCAAGCTCTTCTACAAGAACGAAGGGGGATATGAGGTCGGCGACGTCTCGGACGACGGGCGCTGGGTGGCGCTCGGCAAGCCGCGGACGACGGCCGACAGCGACATTTCCCTGTGGAACGCAGCCACCAACGAGACGAAGCTCATCTCGAAGCACGAAGGGGTCGCCAACTACAGTCCCGAGGCCTTCGACCCGGGTTCGAAGGCGCTCTACTACACGACCAACGACGGCTCGGAGTTCTCGCGCGTCAAGCGCTACGACCTTGCGACCGGCAGGCACGAGGAGGTCGAGCGAGCCGACTGGGACGTTTCCTTCACCTTCTTCTCGCACAAGGGACGCTACCGCGTCACCGGCGTCAACGATGACGGCCGCACCGTGCTTCGCATCCACGACGCGAAGACGGACCGGCTCGTCGCCGTGCCCAACCTGCCCGCGGGCGAGATCTCCTCGGTCCGGATCTCCCGCAGCGAGACGAAGCTCGCCTTCCAGTTGAACGGCGACCGGGCGCCCAACAACCTGTATGTCTTCGAGTTCGGAGGGAAGGCTCCCGTGCGCCTGACGGACACCCTGTCCAAGGACATCGACCCCGAAGATCTCGTGGAGGCGCAGGTCGTGCGCTTCCCTTCGTTCGACGGCATGCCGATCCCCAACATCTTCTACAAGCCGCACCAGGCATCCGCCCAGGCGAAGGCCCCGGCGCTCGTCTGGGTCCACGGCGGGCCAGGCGGGCAGACGCGGCGCTCCTACAGCGCCAGCATCCAGTTCCTCGTCAACCATGGATACGTCGTGCTCGGCATCAACAACCGCGGCAGCTCCGGCTACGGCAAGACCTTCTATACCGCCGACGACAAGAAGCACGGCCACGAGCCGCTCGCCGACTGCGTCGCCGCGCGGAAGTACCTGCAGGGCCTGCCGTACGTGGATCCCGACCGCATCGGCATCCTCGGCGGCAGCTACGGGGGCTACATGACGCTCGCGGCGCTGACGTTGCAGCCCGACGTGTTCGCCGTGGGCGTTGACCTCTTCGGGATCTCCAACTGGGTGCGCACGCTCGAGTCGATTCCGAAGTGGTGGGAGTCGCAGCGCGAGGCGCTCTACCAGGAGATCGGCGACCCGGTGAAGGACCGGGAGATGCTGCTCGCCGTCTCGCCCCTCTTCCACGCCGATCAGATAAAGAAGCCGCTCATGGTCCTGCAGGGCGCCAACGACCCGCGCGTCATCAAGCCGGAGTCCGACGACATCGTTGCCGCCGCCCGCAAGAACGGCGCGCCGGTCGAGTACATCGTGTTCCCCGACGAGGGGCACGGCTTCTCCAAGAAGAAGAACCAGATCGAGGGGTGGAAGGGGATCCTCGAATTCCTCGACAAGTACCTGAAGAGCGCTCCCACTGCGGCGAAAGCGGCGAAGGCGGCGTAAGACGGCGAGCGGTTCGACCGGCTGAGGGTCCGCCATGTTCGTCGGGCACTATGGGGTCAGTTTCGCCGCGAGGAAGAGCGTGCCTGTCCCCCTCTGGGTACTCTTCATCGCGGTCCAGCTCCTCGATGTCGGCTGGTCCGTTCTCGTGTTGCTCGGGATCGAAAAGGTCCGGATCGTTCCGGGGATCACGGCGTCGAACCCCCTCGATCTGTATTACATGCCCTACACGCACAGCCTCGTGGCGGCGCTCCTCTGGTCCGCCGGAGCGTTGGCCGTGTCTCGGCTCGCGATGCCGCACGGCGGCAACCGCGCCGCGCTCGTCGTCGCCATCGCCGTCTTCTCCCACTGGGTCCTGGACTTCGTGGTCCACCGCCCCGACCTGCCGCTCTACGACGACACCGCGAGGGTTGGCCTGGGTTTGTGGAACTTCCCGGTGCCGGCGCTGGGGCTCGAGGCGGCCCTGCTCTTCGGCGGACTCTGGATGTGCTTTCGGAGCGGGGCCGTGCGCCGCCGCGCCGCGACGGTCGTGTTCTGCCTCCTGATGCTCGCGATCCAGGCATACATCTTCTTCGGACCTCCGCCGTCTTCCGACAAGGCGGCGGCGGTCACCGCTCTGGCGTCCTACGTCGTCTTCGCCGTCGTGATCCGTTTCTTTGAGCGGCGGCCCGAGGACGTCCGGCTGGGACAATTCGCCAGGTCATGATGCCGACACGCCGCGGGATCTCGCTTTTCGTTTTCGGTCTCGGTCTCGTTGTCGTGCACGCGGCGGCCGCGCAGGGAGATGCGAAGGGCGAGCTGGTCGTCGGCGGCAAGACCACGCCGCTCGCGCGTGCGTACGCGGTCCCGCAGCGCGGCGGGGAGACTCTTCTCATCCTGACGGACGAGCCGCTCTCGGACAAGTCCATCAAGGACGTCTTCGAGCGCATCCATCTCGCCGATGACGGGAAGCTGCACGCCGTCGAGATGATCCTGGATTCGAAGAAGACTCCAATCTCGGTGTCGATCCGGCACAACGCGTTCCGGGCCCACGGCGGCGGCTATTCGTCTTCCGAGCATTTCGAGCCGCGGGCCTCCGAGCCCGGCACGGTCGCCGGCCGGATGTATCGAACAGAGCCTGGCGAATTCGTCGGCGTCGCCTACACGTTCGACGCGACTTTCACAGCGCCCCTCTGGCGTGAGCCGACGCCTACTCTCGGCGGCGCCGCTGCGGCCGGAAGTCCTCAGGCCAAGGCGGCCGTGACTTTTTTCAAGGCGGGCAGGGCGGGTGACGTGGCTGGTGTCAAGAAGTGCGTCGTCTCGGACCGGGTCAAGGACTTCGACGGACCCGAAGGGAAGAAGCTCATGGAGGTCTTTCAGTTCTCCCCGGATCCGGCCAGGGCCAGGATCACGCGCGTGGACGTCGAAGGTGACAACGCTGAGGTCACCTTCGAGACAACGTCGAAGGGCTCAACGGAAACGAGCACGGTCAAGCTCAGGCTGGAAAACGGCAAATGGAAAGTCTCGCCCTGAAGCCCACGTCACGTTTGCGGCTATTTCCTTGTCGATCCTGCCTTTCCGGGCCCCGGTCGCGCAGCGTTTGCGCGGGGTCAGGCGAGCGGTCGAGGCCGCATCCGGCCGAGCCGCTCGCCGGTGCGCCAAGGGCGCAGACCCCACGCAAACGCGGAGCGACGGCTACGCCGGCCGCCGCGACACCGCGACGGCCCACATCGCGACGCCGTAGGAGACGAGGCCCAGGGCCACGACGCCCATGAGGAGCGGACCTCCGGGCGATCGCGACAGGACGCGCAGGGACCCTCCGATCTCGGCGGCCTCCCGCGGGTCGAAGTCCGCGACGGCGCGCAGGAGGAGGTATCCCATCACGACGGCGACGATCCCGCGCGCCGCGAGGCCGATGCGCGCCACGCGCCACGCGAAACGGCGAGCCGGGCGCAGGAAGCCCGCGGCGGCGAGCCACCGAGGCAGCCGGCCGCTCGCGCCCTGAACGATGGCGACGATCCCGGTGACGAGGAGGATCGCCGCGGCCAGGCGCAGAACGAAACGCCCGGTGGGATACGGGAGCAGCATACCGACGCCGATGCGTTCGAACGGCTCGCCTCGCGGAAACCGCAAGAGCAGGCCTAAGGCCGTCCAGGCGAGCGCCCCGTAGCCCACCGCCGTGATCGCCCATCCCGCACGCGTAATCGCGCCGCCCCGTCCGGTAAAGGTCTGGACGGTCCGCCAGAGGGCAAAGCAAGCGAGCCCCGCCGCGACTGCCGTCAGGATCGAGCGCCCCTCCCACTGTCGAAGGAGGGTCCAGAGCGCCCCGCGCATCCCCGCCACGCGTCCCCGCGTCCCGAGGAACGCGATCCGTGCCGCGATGATCCCGATCGTCATGTAGACGAGGCCCATGGCGGCATAACCCACACGAGCGAGCGCACGCCAGAGCATCAAGGCCGAATGCTAACCGCAGGATGCCAACACACCGCGATAGAGTTCGGACCGTGATCACCGTCGAAACCTCGCGCGCGGAGGGCTTCCGGCATGGCGGCCGTCTCCTCGTTCCCATCTCTCGGACGGTGACGGTCCGTCTGCCCGGCCGCGCCGGAGGACTCGTCTGGAACCGGCCGCTCGCCGTGGAGGTTCAGGAATCGGGAGGACGGAGATTCCTTTCTGTACCCGATTGGACACGCCGCCTTCAGTGGATCCTGCTGGGCGCCGGCGCCGCCGCCGGGATACTCCTCCGGCTTGGCAGGAGCCACCGGAAGTGGAGACTTCGAGGAGGAAAAGCATGAGCCCTGGAACCACTTCGGATCGCTCGCCGGACGCGCGCGGGCCGAGCCCGCCGCTCGACCGCGTGGGCGGAATCATGGACCGGTTGCTGGAGACCGCGGATGTCTCGAAGGCTTACTCCGAGCCTATCTTGCATGGCGACGTGATGATGCTTCCCGCGGCGGAGGTGCTCGCGATCGCGGGGTTCGGAATGGGCTCGGGAGGCGGCGTCGCCGTCGAGCAGGAGGGCCGGAAGAGCCGCGGCAGCGGGGGAGGCGGAGGCGGAGGAGGAAGAACGCTGGCGAGAGCGGTGGCAGTGATCATCGCGTCTCCCGACGGCGTCCAGGTCCGGCCGGTAATCGACTTCACCAAGATCGCGCTCGCCGCGCTGACGGCGGCGGGGTTCGTCATGGCCGCCTGGAAAGGGATGAAGCGAAACCGGACCTTCTTCGGAGGCTAAGTCGCAGGAAATGCTTCTCCCCTCGATGGTCGCCGGGAGGAGAAGCCAGCAGGCTACTTCTTTCGGACGTAGGTGATTTCCATCATCTTGTAGACCTTCCCGGACGGGTCGGGCCCCCACATCTCCATCGTGTGGTGATCGTTGTCGGCGACGGTGACCTTCGAGGTGAGCTTGCAGGCTTTGCCGGTCATCGGATCGTTCATCGTACCCGCGAACGTCATGACCTTTCCCGCGGCGTCGGATTTTCCGGTCATGTTCATCATTTCAGTACTTCCGGTGTCCATCCAGGTGCCCATGTATTTCTTACCGATGTTGTCGTAGCCCGTGTAGCCGATGCCCGAAAAGGGCTGCCCCATGAAGGTTCCCTCGAAGGTCTGCTGCACGTAACGGTTCCCGAGCACCCAGCGGTTCTCCGATGTGCCGGTCGACTCCGCGGGGGGCTTGGAGGGATCCATCCACATCGTCACCTTTGTGTCCCAGGTGCCGATCATGGATTCGAGCTTCTTGTGCGCATCGCCCGGCGTCGCCGCCTTCGTCATCGCTTCCATCATCGCCTTTTCATCGGGCGGCCCGGCCTTGGCTGCTTTCTTGCCCTTCTCGTCACCCATCGCGACCGAAGCCAGAATCACCATCCCCAGAGCCAGGACTCCCGCGAAACTGATTCGAGCCTTCATCGTCACATCCTCCTTTTCCGCAATGGAATCGGCGTATCCCGGACAAATGATGGGGGAGTCTAGCCGAACCGGCTCCGCGGGTGAACCTCGTCATTGCGGCCCCGTCGGAGCCCGGCGCTCGGGTAGGATCGGAGCCGTGGACACGGTGATCCGGGACCTTCTCGACAAGGAAGCGATCGGCGAAACGATCTCCCGGCTCTTCATCGGGACCGACCGGCGCGACTGGGAGACGGTCAAGGTCTGCCTGGCAGACGAGGTGCTCTTCGACATGAGCTCGCTGGCGGGCGGAAAGCCGGCGACCCTGTCCGGGCAGGCGATCGTCGAGATGTGGGAATCCGGCCTCCGCCCCCTCGAGGCCATCCATCACCAGGCGGGCAACCTCCTCGCCGAGGTTCGGGGCGACCATGCGACCGCCTTCTGCTACGGGATCGCCTCGCACTACCTCTCCCATCGGAACGGGCGGAATACCCGCACTTTCGTCGGAAGCTATGATTTCTCGCTCGTTCGAATCGAGGACCGGTGGAGGATCAGCGCATTCAAGTTCAACCTGAAATACATCGACGGCAACAGGGATCTGGAGTCGGACTCGAGGGATTGAGGCGGACACGTCCCCGCCGCGAGGAGGAGGAGGTCGCATGAGCAGGCTGGATCGGCGCGGGTTCCTCGGGGTGAGCGCGGCGGCGCTGGCGGGCCTGGCGGCGGGATCGAAGGCACTCGGCGGGGCCTCAACGGCGGACAACACGGCTGCCCGGAAAGCCGCGGATGTCAAGACCGGAGGAATCCGGCTCATCCCGATCGACGGCGGCAAGTACAGGGTCTGGACGAAGAAGGTCGGCTCGGGGCGGATCAAGTTGCTGACCCTTCACGGCGGCCCCGGAGCGACGCACGAGTACTTCGAGTGCTTCGAGGACTTCCTGCCGCAACAGGGAATCGAGTTCTTCTACTACGACCAGCTCGGCTCGGCCTACTCCGACCAGCCGGACGATGCGAGCCTCTGGACGATCGACCGCTTCCGCGAGGAGGTCGAGCAGGTGCGCGCGGCGCTGGGGCTCGAGAACTTCTACCTCCTCGGGCACTCCTGGGGAGGCATGCTCGGCATCGAGTACGCCCTGAAGTACCAGAAGCACCTGAAGGGGTTCGTCCTCTCCTCCATGACGGCCTCGATCCCGTCCTACATGGCGTACGCCGCGAAGCTGCGCGCGGCGCTCCCGGCCGACGTCATCGCCGTTCTCGACAAGTACGAGAAGAAAGGCGAGTACGAGGCGCCCGAATACCAGGAGACCATGATGAAGCAGGTCTATTCGCGGCACGTCTGCCGGCTGGATCCCTGGCCGGAGCCTCTCGATCGTTGTTTCAAGCACTTCAATATGAAGGTGTACAACACGATGCAGGGTCCCAACGAGTTCGTCGTCACGGGCAACTTCAAGGACTGGGACCGCTGGAAGGACCTGCCGCAGATCAAGGTTCCGACCCTCGTCGTCTCCGGCCGCTACGACGAGATGAACCCCGAAGACATGAAGCGCGAGGGAAAGCTCATCCCGAACTCCCGCGTTGTGCTCTGCGAAAACGGGAGCCACATGTGCCTGTGGGACGACCAGGAGGCCTATTTCCGCGGCCTCCTCGGCTGGATCAGGGACGTCGAAGCCGGAAGCGCCGTCAAGCGCGGGGCTTAAGGCCTCGAGGCGCTGCCGGTGGCAATCTGACCTTTTCGATCAGGAGAGCCGGAGAACTCGCTGAGGCGGCGCAACCGATAGAGGCAGGAGGGGCGAGCCCTCCCCTGCGGCGCGACGAAGGCCTTCCTACTTGCGGAGGAGCTTGAAGGCGTGGTTCCAGGAGCTGGTCTGGAGGCCGTAGAGGACCCAGAGGATGCAGATCGGTTCGAGGAGGCGCGCTCCCTCGATGCCGCCGATGTCGATGACGGGCCAGCCGAACGCCTGGCAGATCTCGGTGACGGTCTTCTTCGCGGCGGCGTCGTTGCCGCAGAGAAACATGTCGGGAGGGCCGCCCGGGAAATCGGGATGGATCATGTGCGCGTGGCCGACGATGTTGAAGCACTTGACGACGCGGCTCTCGGGAAGCCAGCGCTGGACCTGCTCGCCGCCCGAGTCGGTGTGGCCGAGCGCCAGCACCGGCGGCGCGTTTTGCCTGAAGACGAGAGGGTTCGTGGCGTCGATGACGACCTTCCCGGCGAGGTTCCTGGAGCCGGCCAGATGCAGGACGTTTTCCGTTCCGGACCAGAGCGTCGCGAGAACGGCCAGGTCCGCGAAGGCGGCCGCGTCCGCGAACGTTCCGGCGGAGGCCCGCTCGCCGGTCTTCGCGGCCCAGGCGCGACTCTTTTCGTTTCCGACATCGCGCGATCCCATCTTGACTTCGTGCCCGAGTGAAACGAAGCCGCGCCCGAGAGCCTGACCCACGTCGCCGGTCCCCAGTATTCCTATTTTCATGGTCTTCATTACGTGAAGCCTATCAGCCGGGATTCCGGGAGCTTCACCTCTTCTTCGGCTTCAGGGCGTCGAGAACGGCCTTGAACTGCTCGCGCGGGAGCTTGCGGTAGTCGGAGAACTCACCGGCGCCGGCGAGCCATTCGCCGCCGTCCATCGTGACGCAGTCGCCCGTCTGGTAGGGGCAGAGGTCGGAGAGGAGGAACGTTGCGAGGTTGGCGATCTCCTCTTTTCTGCCGAAGCGCGCCAGGGGGATCTTCGCGAGGGCGTTCTTCTCGGCACCGGGCCCGGCCATCAGGCGGGAGAACGCGCCCTCCGTCGGGATCGGCCCCGGCGCGATCGCGTTCAGCCGGATTCCGGCGTGTCCCCATTCGACGGCGAGCGAGCGCGTCATGGCCAGCACTCCCGCCTTGGCGCAGGCCGAGGGGAGCGCGAAGGCCGTGCCCGTCCAGGCATAGGTCGTCACGATCGAAACGATGGCGCCGGGCGCCCGCCGCGCCAGCAGGTGCCGTCCGACGGCGAGAGCGCAGTGGACGGATCCGTAGAGCACCGTGCGCACCACCGCGTCGAAGCCGTTTGCCGTCAGGTCCTCGGAGAGGACGAGGAAGTTGCCGGCCGCGTTGTTGACGAGGCAATCCACCTTGCCGAACCGCTCCACGGCATGTGTCACGAGCGACTCGACCTGCTCCTGATCGCGCACGTCGGCCGCGAAGGAGTCCGCTTCGCCGCCCTCGCGCGCCGCCGAGAGGATCTCCGGCAGCGCGGCCTCCAGTCTCTCGCGGCTTCTTCCGGCGACGGTGACCTTCGCGCCGTAGGAGGCGAAGGTCTTCGACATCGCCAGGCCCAATCCTGACCCGCCTCCCGTGACGAGGATGGACTTGCCGGAGAGGATTTTCGGGTCGTACATTGCGCCTCCTCCCGTTGAGAATCAGGATGTTTCCTTCGGACCGAATCGAGCTTCTCTGAAAAGCCTTCGGATCGTGGAACCGCCTTTGTTCGAACGAATTATCGTCGTTTTGTCTGACGGAAGGTGACGAGCTCCGGCGGGCCCCCCCTCAAGGTTCGCCATGGAACCCGGGAGGGCTGGTGTGTCTCTGTTCCGGGACGCGGTCGCCTTCAGTTGGGGCGCGGAGGAGCCGCCGGCGCCTCCGGCGTCGGGGTCTTCTTGACGAGGAAGGTCTCGTGGATGGGAGGCGCGTCGCCGAGCGCGATGCGGATCCCGTACTGGCCTTCCGTCGTGAGAAGCGTCGGTCCCATGACGATGGGGAGCCAGATCGTCCGCCCCGGCTCCCCCTCGTAGTTCATTTCGCCGTTGGCCTCGAGCAGGTTGTTTCCCTGCGGGTCGGTCGCCGTCACGTTGAACGCGATGCGCCCCGTGGACAGTGCCTTGGCCCGCACCGCGAGGCCGAGCGACCGCAGCTGCAGCGGCAGCTTGAAGACCTGGACGACGTCGGAATAGACGCCGATCAGCATGAGCTTGCCGTTGTTCTCGAAGCGGATGTCGTCGCACAACACCAGCGCCTCGAAGAGGACCGATGGAGATGATTTCGTTTCGGTTGTCATGCCGTCCTACTTCAAGTATCTGTCGAACCAGGCCACGACCCGGCGCTCGATGTCCCGTTGATGCTCTCGCCGCAGGATCGCATGCCCTTCATTCTCGTACACGACGAACTCGGTCGGGACGCCGAGCGTCTTCAGGGCGTGCCAGAACTCGTATCCCTGCGGCGTCGGGACCTCGGAGTCGCGGTCGCCGTGCAGGACGAGAGTGGGTGTCTTGACTTTCTTTATGAAAGTGATCGGCGAGGAGCGCGCGTAAATGTCGGGGTCGTCGTACACCGACGCGCCGAAGAAGGGGACCATCCAGCGGTCGATCCGGTTCTGGCCGTAGTAACTCTGCCAGTTGACGATGCCCGCCCCGGCGACGGCCGCCGCGAAGCGCCGCGTCTGCGTGACGGCCCACATCGTCATGTAGCCGCCGTAGCTCCAGCCGGCGATCCCGATGCGTTCCGGGTCCACGGGCGCGGTCTGGAGAACCTCGTCCACGCCTTTCATGATGTCGGCAAAGTCGCCGTGCCCGAAGTCCTTGACGTTTCCCTCCGTGAAGGCCTCTCCCTGCCCGAAGCTCCCGCGCGGGTTGGGGAGAAAGAGGAAGTAGCCCTGGCTCGGAAGGACCGCGTTCCAGCGGGAAGGCCAGGACGGCGTGCTCGCCCCGGACGGGCCGCCGTGCACGCTGACGATCATCGGGTAGCGCTTGCCCGGCTCGACGTTCCTGGGCTCGAGGAGCCAGCCCTGGACGCGCAGGCCGTCGCTCTCCCAGTGGAGGCTCCGCGCCTCGCCCCAGAAGGCCGTCTGGCCCGCGTTCTCCCGCGTCAGCGGCTTCCACGACCCGATCGGCCCGGCCCAGACCTCGGGTGGCCGCTCGAAGGATTGAATGACGGCCGCCGAGGCCGCGCCCCGGCGGGCGACGCTGAAGCTGCCGATCGCCCGCGGGCCGCTCCAGAGTGTCGTGATCTTTCCGCTGGCCGGGTCCACGCTCGCCAGCCCCGAGTTTCCGTCCACGTGCTGCGTGAACAGGATCTCGCCCGTATCGCGCCAGACGAGCGAGCTCGCCGAGGCTTTCATTCCGGGGGTCAGGTTTTTCGCGTCGCCTCCCTGCGCCGGGATGACGAAGACATCGCCGCCCGTCGAGCCCTCGTCGCTCATGATGCCGTGGATCACGGCGATCGCTTTTCCGTCCGGGGAGAAACGGGGATTGGCGATCTGGAGCGGGGGCTTCCAGACCGGGCGCGCCCGGCCGGAGTCCGCGGCCACGGTGTAGAGCTGCGCGATCCAGTAGTTGTTGGTGCCCGAGCCCTCCGCGGCCTCGGCGCAGAAGCTTCTGCCGTCGGGAGACCAGTCGTAGTCGTAGACGTAGAGGTTCGCCGGGCTGACGGCGCGCACGCGGCCGGAGGCGGCGTCCACGATCGCGATCCGCTGCTCCGCGGTCTCCGCTTCGACGACTCCGAAGTCGGGCCTGTAGGCCACGAGCGCTCCCGGCTCCTGAGCCGATCCCTCGATGAAGAGGAAGGCGATCGCTTTGCCGTCGGGGGACCACTTGAGATGTCCCAGCTGGCCCTGGACGCCGGTCAGCCGCCGCGCGGGCCCGCCCGTGGCCGGCGAAACGTAGATCTGGAGCTGCCTTTCCCTGGCCGCGTCGGAGAGGAAGGCGATCGACCTGCCATCGGGGGACCAGGCGGCGCTGTGCTCCCGATGGGCCCGCGCGTCCGTGCCGGCCGTCAGGCGGCGCGGGACCGGCCTCGCGATCTCGGCGACGTCGATGAAGGAGAGGTTGTCGGTCCCGTCGCGGCCGCGGATCCTCTCGACCCAGGCGACGCTTTTCCCATCGGGCGAGATCGCCGCCCCGCGGAAGCCGCGCACCTGCTCGAGAGCGTCGAGCACGGTCTCGAGGGAGGACCGCGCGGGTGCCGCCGCGACGAGCAGCGCCGCCGCGGCGAGGGCCGCGGCCCGGGGTGTTCTCCCCTTTCGCATTCCTCTCAGTCTATGACGGCCGGGGCGGGCGGGGGAGCCAGCGGTGCACAGCCCTCTTGTAGGCGAGGTAGCCCTCGCCGAAGCGCCGCTCGAGGCCGGGTTCTTCGACGAGCACCACGAAGACATGGAAGACGAGGAGAAATGCCAGGGCAAATATCGCGATGGCCGCCGATCGCTCCCAGAGACCGTATCCGCCCAGTACGAGAGCGGCCCCGATGTACATAGGATTGCGCACATACCGGTAGGGACCCGTAGGCACGAAAGCCAGCGGCGGATCGAAGGGGGCGGGTGTGCCCCGGCCGCGGACAATGAAGCTCGCGAGGCAAGCGAGGACGATGACCGCACCTGCGACCATGAAGAGCATCCCGACAAGCCTCCACGCCGGGGACAACGCGATGTTGAGACGCGCGTCGTAACCACGGATGCCGGAGGCGAGCCATCCCCAGAACAGGACGAAGCACACAGCGTAGAAGACGGTCCGGATCGCGATGAAGAAGGTCCTCATGCGCCTCCGAGTTCCCGAATCCCGAGTCCTGTGTCCCGTCCTACGTCAGGTCCACCCAGACGCTCTTGACCTGTGTGTATTCCTCGAGCGCGTAATGGCCGCGCTCGCGGCCGAAGCCGGACTGTTTGTAGCCGCCGAAGGGAAGCCCCGGATCGTAGAGGTTGTAGGCGTTGACCCAGACGGTGCCGGCCTTCAGCGCCCTCGCCGCGCGGAGGGCCTTCTTGACGTCGCGCGACCAGACGGCGGCGGCCAGGCCGTAAATGGTCGAATTCCCGATCGCGATCGCCTCTCTCTCGTCCCGGAACGTCATCGCGGCGAGCACGGGCCCGAAGATCTCCTCCCGCGCGATCTTCATGTCCGGAGAGACGGCGTCGAAGACGGTCGCCTCGAAGAAGGCCCCCTTGCCGCCGACGGAAACGCGGCTGCCCCCGGCCAGGAGCCTCGCGCCCTCCTTCTTTCCGCTCTCGACATAGCGCTCGACGTTGTCGCGCTGCGCCTCCGAGACGAGCGAGCCGAGCCGGGTCTTGGGGTCCAGCGGATCGGCCGGGACGAGCTTCTTCGCGCGCTCGACGACCTTCGCCAGGAGCGCGTCGTGAGCGGACTCCTCGACGAGAAGGCGCGACCCGGCCGAGCAGAGCTCCCCCTTGCCGTAGAAGATCGCGTTGATCGCGCCCCGCGCCGCGGCGTCCAGGTCCGCGTCGGCGAAGACGATGTTGGGAGACTTGCCGCCGAGCTCCATCGAGACGCGTTTGACAGTGCCGGCCGCTGCCCGCAGGATCGCCTTGCCCGTGGCCGTCTCTCCCGTGAAGGAAATCTTGTCGATTCCGGGATGCTCCGCCATTGCCGCGCCGACGACCGCGCCGGGCCCCGGTACGACGTTGAAGGCGCCCGGCGGGAGACCCGCTTCCGCCAGGAGCTCCGCGAAGAGGAGCGCCGTGAGCGGCGTGACGGAGGCGGGCTTCAAGACCATGGTATTGCCGAGCGCCAGGGCGGGCGCGATCTTCCACATCGCCTGCAGCAGGGGGAAGTTCCAGGGCGTGATCGCGCCGATGACGCCGACCGGCTCGCGCAGCGTCAGCAGCAGGGCATCGGGGCGGCCCGGGTAGGTGTCGCCGTACAGCTTGTCGGCCGATTCGCCGAAGTAGGAGAGGCAGTCCGCCGCTGCGGGCATGTCGATCTTCGCGGCCTCGAAGATCGGTTTCCCGTTGTCCGACGTTTCGACCCGGCCGAACTCGTCCGCGCGGGCGGAGAGCAGCTCCGCGGCCTTCATCAGGATCCTGCCGCGCTGCCGCGGTTTCATGTCCGCCCAGGGGCCCGACTCGAAGGCGGCGCGTGCCGCGGCGACCGCGCGGTCGAGGTCCTCCCGGCCCGCCTCGGCGACCTCCGCGAGCGTCTCGCCCGTAGCGGGATTGACGGTCACGAAGCGCTTGCCTGAAGCGGAAGAGACGAACTCCCCGCTGATAAACAGGTCTGTCTGCAGTTTCAGGCCAGGCCGCGTCTCTGTCGTCACGTTCTACTTTGGACTCCGGACCCTGGACTCTTATCTCCCCTTGAACTTCGGCACCCGCTTCTCCTGGTTGGCGGCAATGCCTTCCTTGGCGTCTTCGCTCTGGAAGAGGAGCTGCTGGAGCTCGCGTTCCACGGCGAGCGCCGATTCGAGGGGGAGGTCCCATCCGCTCTGGACCGAGCGCTTGATGCGGCCGACGGCCTTGGAGGCCTTGCTCGGCGGCACGAACTGGCGGGCGTAATCCATGACCTGCTCCCACCACTCCTCCGCCGTCGCCTCGATGACCTGGTTGACGAGGCCCAGATCCGCCGCCTCCTCGAAGGAAAAGGTGTTGCCTGTGATCATCAGTTCGATCGCGCGGGACTTTCCGATGAGCTTGCCGAGGCGCGCCGTGCCGCCCGTTCCTGGAAGCACCCCGAGAGTGACTTCCGGCAGGCCGATCTTCCCGGCGTCCTTGCGGGCGATGCGCAGATCGCAGGCCATCGCGATCTCGAGCCCGCCTCCGACGGTGTGCCCGTTCAACGCCGCGATGACGAGCTTGGGAGTGTGCTCGAGGCGCAGGAGCGTTTCATTGGCGTGCAGGCAGAAGAAGTACTTGAAGCCGGGCGTCACGGCATTGAGCATCCCGATGTTGGCTCCCGCCGAGAAGAAGCGGTCCCCCTTCCCGCGCAGGATGACGACGTGGACATCGTCGTCGAATCGAGCCTTCAGAATCGCGGCGTCCAGCTGCCGCATCATGGCGTAGGGGTAGGTGGTGGCCGGCGGGTCGTCCATCTCGATGACGGCGATCCCGTTCTCCGCGCGGTACTGGATGACGGGGTGGTCGAGTTCCGGACTGGTCCAGTCCCGCGTTTTAGTCTCTGTGCTCATGTCAGTCTCCTCCCGGTCGATCGTATCAAGGTGTCCGTTGAAGGTATCAGGTGAAACGCAGGCGTCAGGTATCAGGTACCAGGTGTCAGGGACGGAGGCCTGTGGTCGGGCTCAACCTGATACCTGACACCTGAAACCTGGCACCTGCATTTTCCCTGACACCTGTTCCCTGACACCTAAAGCCCCAAGATCGAGCGCGCGATCATGAAATAGATAAAAAGGCCTGTGGCATCCACCAAGGTGGCAATCAATGGGGCCGACATGATCGTGGGATCGATCTTGACGGCGGTTGCGAGCATCGGGATCGACGCGCCGACGGCGTTGGCCCAGGTGCAGATCACGAGGATCGAGACGCCGACGGTGATGGCCAGCGGCATCGTCGAGCCCCAGAGGAGAGCGCGCCCGAAGCCGACGACTCCGAGCAGGATCCCCAGGGCCAGGCCGCTGCCCGCCTCGCGCAAGACGACGCGCCAGAAATCGCGCAGGCGGATTTCTCCCACCGCGAGGCCCCGAACGATCGTCGTGACGGTCTGGGAGCCGGAATTGCCGCCGGTCCCGATGAGGAGCGGGATGAAGAACGAGAGCGCCACGACCTTCGCCAACTCGGTCTCGAAGTGGCGCAGCACCGTGCCCGTCAGCGTCTCGGTGACGAAGAGGAGCAGCAGCCAGTTGAACCTCGCGCGCACGTTGCGGAAGGGCTTGGCTGCGAAGTAGCCCTCCGCGACCTCCTCCTTGGCGGGCATGCCGGCCAGGTGCAGCATGTCCTCCGTCTGTTCCTCGATGAGAACGTCGATGACGTCGTCCACGGTGACGATGCCGAGCGGCCGTTTCTCCCGGTCCACGACCGCGATCGAATGAACGTCGTACTTGGAGACGAGTCGAGCAACCTCCTCCTGCGGCGCGTCGGGGCTGACCGTCCAGAGGTTGCGGTTCATCATGTCGGCGATCTTCTTCTCCGCCGGGGCGGGAAGGAGCTTTCGAAGCGAGACGGCGCCGACCAGACGCCCGTCCCCGTCCACGACGTACAGGCTCTGGACCGTCTCGACCTCGGGGTCGATCTTCTTCAGATGCTCGAGCGTCTCCGCAACGGTCCATTCCGGCCGGATCTTCGCGAACTTCTCCGACATCAACCGGCCGGCCGTGCGCGGCGCGTAGCGCAGAAGGCGCTCGGCCTCCGCGGCGTCTCTCGGGGACATCTTCGCGAGCAACCCCTCGCGCTGGCGCTGGGTCAGGTGCTCGAGGAGGAACGTGACCTCGTCGCCCGGCACCTTGTCGAGCTGCGGGCCGAGCTTTTCGGGCGAGGCGCGGTGCAGGATCAAACGAAGCGTCTCGCCCTTCAGCTCCGAGAGGACGGCTGCTCCCTGCTCGGGCGCCAGCGCTTCGAAGAGCGTCAGCCGGTCCTCGAGCGGCAGGTCGTCCAGGAGCTCCGCGATGTCGGCCGGATGCAACTCCTTGACCGCTTCCGCCAGCCGGGCAGGGTTCTCCCGGATCAGCTCCTCGATGTCGGGACCGATGACCTTCGCAAGAGACATTGTGGCTATTGTTGCATCAGCGGCTTCGATTCAGAGCGAGATTACTGAGCAATCAGGTGATCTGCGATCGGGTGATCGGGTGATTGTCCTGGTCAATCGCCCGATGGCTCGATCACCCGATCACCCGACCCTCTCGTGGGGTCCACCCACTCCGATGAGCCGTCCGGATGGAACTCCTTCTTCCAGATTGGGACGGAGTGTTTGATTCGGTCGATGGCGGCGCGGCAGGCGGCGAAGGCTTCGGCGCGGTGGGGGGCGGTCGCGACGACGGCGACGGAGACTTCACCCACCTCGAGCCTTCCCGCCCGGTGCTGCATCGCCAGGCGCGCGTCCGGCCATTCCGTCTCGATCTGGCGGGCGATCCTGGCCATCTCGGCCTCCGCCATCGGTCCATAGACCTCGTACTGGATGGAGACTGTCTCGCGTCCCTCGTTCTCGTTTCGCACGACGCCCAGAAAGAGGCAGACGCCGCCGTCGGAGGGACGTGCCGCGCTCAGGAGCGCCGCGACGTCAATAGGGCTGAAGGTGACGTACATTCGATTTCGGATTTTAGATTTTGGATTTTGGATTCGGGTACGAAAAAGGTAATTGGGTAATCCAAAATCGGCAATCCAAAATCCAAAATCGTCTTCATCCTCCGGCCACCGGGGGAAGGAACGCCACCTCGTCGCCGTCCCGAAGGACCGTTTCGCCATCCACGTACTTCTGGTTGACGGCGGCGGGAGGCATTGTCTGGAAGGCCGCCAGGCGGGGGATCTCGCGAGAGACGGAGTGCCAGAGCTGGCCGACGCGTGTGCCGTCCGGCAGTTCGCGGCTCTCTTCGGCCTTTCCGGCCGCGTCTCGAAAGGAGGCGAAATAAAGAAGGTTAACGCGCACGGCCCGAGGAGTTTACTTCCTTCTGATCCGCGCGAATCTTG
>DATIRW010000234.1:0-4308 GCA_035469365.1 Thermoanaerobaculia bacterium | reverse complement strand
AGACGACGAGCGTGTTCTCGCGCATCTTTTTCTGATCGAGGGCCGCGAGGACGCGAGCGATCTGGTCGTCCATCGCCGTGATGCTGCCGGCGTAAGCACGGCGGCTCGGATCGGCGATGTGCTTGTATCGGTCGAGGTATTCCGGCGTCGCCTGATACGGCGTGTGCGCCGCGTTGAAGGCCAGATAGAGGTAGAGCGGCGTGGCCGGGTCGTGCGCGAGGATGAGTTTCACGGCGTCATTGCCGAGCAGCGTTGTGGAATAGCCTTTCTCCTTCACCACGGTGTTGTTGCGATACCAGTCCACCACGCCGTGTTGCTGGTGGGTGAAGTAATCAATCTCGCCGATGAGGGGGCCGTACTGGTGATCGAACCCGCGCTGGCGCGGCCAATACTTCTTGTCCGCGTGGCCGAGATGCCACTTGCCGACGATGGCGGTCCTGTAGCCGGCTTCCTTGAGCGCCTGTGGCAGCAGCCATTCGTCGGTCGGCAGGCCGTACATATGGGCGGACGGGATGACACTGGTTTGCAGACCGTAGCGCAGCGGGTAACGCCCGGTCATCAAGGCGGCCCGCGTCGGCGTGCACATCGGCTGAACGTAGTACTGCTCGAGCTTCACCCCGCCGGCAGCGAGGGAGTCAATGGTCGGCGTCTTGATGTCCGATCCGTGGAAGCCCACATCCTTCCAGCCCAGATCGTCGGCGACGATGAAGAGGATGTTCGGTTGCTTCTCTGCCGCCCGGGCCGGAGCCGCCTGCGCCAAAGCGATAACGCCCAGAGCCAGACCCGCGAGAAGAGCTGCCAATGATGAGTGTCTGATTCTCATGTCTGTGTTTCCTTTCTGCCGGATCGACGAAGTGCAGGTGCGATCCTGGATGAACGCGAGGCAGTTGACCGGACTCTTTTGTCGTAGCAAGAGCCTCGAGTTGGCCGAGGCGCGAGATGATAGACCTTCTCGCCGTTCACGGCACGGGGGTGCGCAGGGCCCACCCGAGCAGCAACAGTCCGACCGCGGCGATCCAGCTTCCGGCCACGCGCACGGCGATGCGGGTCCACGGTCGCTCGAGCGATACGACGATGGGCCGGGCGGCCTCCAGATCCGCTCAGCGGGCGCTGAGGTTGAGCGAGGCGTCTAGGACGGCCTGGATTTCGATGCCGCCGGGCGCGGGATAGACGCCGCGAAGGGAGACCTTGATGTCCGAGGGTTGCATCCAGACGCCGGGGAGGATCTCGCGCCGGAGGCGATCCTGGAGGTCGCGCCGCCAGGCCTCGACCGGGTCCTTCAGATCCACGCGCGCCGACGGCTCGAGCGCCGCGATCAGCTTCTCCTTGGCCATGGAGTTGGCGGCTTTCGCGAGGAGGTTCTTCGTCTCGATCGTCAGGTCCAGATCCTCGATCTTGATCATCAGGGCGTCCAGAGCCGGCTTGCCGATCACGTAGATCTTGCCGTTGACACCGCCCGAGACGCCAATCTCCATCACCAGCCGGTCGCCGCTGCCGTAGAGATTCGTCGAGACGATCTTGATCGAGCCGAGCGGGCCCGCGTCGAAGTTGGTGCCGACCACCTTTTTCTGGAGACGGGCGTTCATCTGGCCGTAGGAAATCTGCATGGGTATGGCGATGTGGCAGCCGGAGCCTTTCGGGGCACCGGCCGCGAACCGCGGCACCGGAGCCTCCCTCGCCGAGGGCTTTTCGCCTTTGACCGCTTGCGGGGCCAGATCGAGCCCGAGCGAAGTCTTGATGGCCTTCGCCCCTTCCGCGGCGAGCGGAGCGACCGCGAGCCCCGACGGCGAAAGCGCCAGCCAGACGCCGGGGCGAAGCTCTATGGGCTGCTGGAGCTTCTGCCAGAGCGCCGCCAACCGCCGGCGCGACACGCTCTGCGCCTCGATGGCCGCGTCGATATTCCGAGCCATCGCGGGAAGGCGCGCCGCGACGAGCTTCTCGAGGACCGGCGTCATTTCCACGCCCATCGGCTGGAGCGTGCAGGGTTCGGGCAGCTCGACCGGCTCGAAGGCCGTCTTCGATTCGATCGTCCCGTCCGGCGCCCACGCGAGCTTCGTCTTCGCCTTTAAGACGAGCTTGCGCAGGGGCTCCCTGTAGCCGCACCCGCCGACCGGCCCGCCCGGCTCCAGGCGCCCACGCACGCGGAACTGCATCTGCGGGAACGTAATCTCGAAAGTGTCACCCGACGCCTTGAGCTCCGGGGCTCCGCGCGTGATCATGTACTGGTATTCGAAGCCGGGCCGGGAAACGAGCGCGGCGCCATCCAACCACTTCTGCTCCTCGCGCTTCTCGGCGGGAATCGCCTTCGCCACGGCCGCGGAAAGGGCATCCACGGAGATGGTCACCGGCAGATTCATGGATGACAGCCCGACGGCCGGCGGTGGAGGCGCCGGATCGAGCTTGTCGGTCGGACGCGGAATCCTGGCCTGCTCGCCCGCCTGCGCCGTGGAGAAGGCGAGAAGCAGGAGCGTCGCCCCCGCCGCGACCATTCTCATGGACGCGCGATCCGCCTTTCAGATCCGGCCATGGGATCTCCCCTTGCTCAGCGGGCCCGACGATGAGCCGGGCGACGGCCCCCTGTATCCGACCGCGGTTCCTAAGGAGGATGGCCGAGTCCGCGTGGGCGAATCCCGGACCGCTTCAGAAGGTGATGAGGATGAAGGCGCGCGGGCCCTCGAATTTTTGTTCGAACCGGAAGTCGCGCCCCGTAGTCTCCTTCTCGACGAGGATCTTCTGGTATTCGTAGGCCCCACCCACGCCGAAGTTTTGCCAGATGTACCAGTTGATCATCCCGGTCGCCTCGACCCAGGAGCCTGACCACGGGTCAATATTGAGGCCGACGCCCCGAAAGCGCGCTCCGATGGTCACCGGCCCGGCGATGCGGAACTCCAACTCGGCGCCCAGCAGCGGCACCGGGGCGTTTATCTCTCTCTCCCTCGTCGCTCCGCCGCTGATGACGGTCCCATCGGGCTTCGTCACGCTCGCATTGGCCGAAAGACTCGCGCGCAGCGTCGTGTAGCTCACGCCGAGCGACAGACCGAAGTGGACGGCCTCGTTCTTGACGATGCCGTAGCGGTACGCCGCGTAGATGAACCTCGACTCGTTCTCCCCTGCCACCGTGGCGCCGGCCTTATAAACGACTCCGTCCCAGGTGATGTCCTTCGAGATAGTCTTCGAGCCCGAGCTGCTGTAGTCCACGAATCCGAAGTCGAGATAGCTGCGCCCGGCAAAGTTCCAGTACCCGTCGCCCCGGAAGGTGTTTTTGCTGTCGGGGGTCAGGCCAATACCCGGGAAATCCACATTCGTCCCGTCAGCGCCCTCGGAGGTGAGCTTGATGTCCGAGCTGAGGCTCGCGAAAATCCCTCCCAGGCGCAGCCGGAAGTTGTCGGGGACATTGCCGGGGAAGTTCGTCGCGGACTGCGCCATGGCGGGTCCGGCCGCCAGGAGAAGCCCCGCAGCTCCCAGAAGCACAAGTTTCCTGATTCCAGCATTCTTCATTGAATTCTCCTAAATAGAGCGTAAGGCGCTCAGCGCACCAAGTCAACCGCGCCCGGACGAAACCGTCAATGGGACCTTGGTCCTACTGTACTTCGCCGAAGCTCGTGTATCGTGCGGGACCGATGAAGAGATCTGCGATCCTCCTGCTGGCGGCGGTGGCCGCGGCGACGGGCTGCTCGTCGCCGAACAAACAGCCTCCCACGTTCGCCTGGGACAAGGCCGCGAGCTTCGCCAACATCAAGACCTTCGCGTGGTACGACGGCCCGCCCTTCCAGTATCCGGGCGGCTTTTCCATCGTGGACGGCAAATTCGTCGACGAACACGTCCGCGGCGACGTCGAAGCGGAGCTGGGGCGCAAGGGATACCGCAAGGCCGAGACCGGGACGCCCGACATCTACGTCACCTACATCACGAGTCCCGGCGGGATCGTAGACCACGACGTCTGGGGAACCTACAACTGGTGGTCCCAGGAAATCTACGTGGCCACGAATTATTACAAGGAAGGCGTGCTCGCCCTCGACGTCCGCGATGCCGGCAAGAAGGTCATCTGGCGCGGCGTCATCTCCCGCATCGTGGGAAGGAACCCGGACGAGGTCGCCGCCACGATCGAGCACTCCATCCAGACCCTTCTCAAGGACTTCCCCCCGTCTCCCTCCCCGAAGTAACCGTCCCGGTCTCGGCGCGTCCCCTTCCCCGGTCGCGGCGCGCGAAGTCTCCCGAAGTAACCGAAGGGAGGAGGCGCGCGCCGCGGGAGCGAAGCGCGGAGCGAGCGACGAGGCGGGCGGTCGAGACTTTCAGCCAGGGAGGTCG
>DATIRW010000233.1:0-1980 GCA_035469365.1 Thermoanaerobaculia bacterium | reverse complement strand
TCCCTCGCATCCCGCTCACTGTTTCCCTTTCCCTGGCACGGACAGCTCCGGCACCTTGCGAGCAAGGGCCTCCCAGGCCCTCCGGCGGTGCGAGACGCCGTCCTTCTCCTCTCCCGACATTTCGGCGAACGTCCGGTCGCTCCCCTCCGGGATAAAGAGAGCGTCCCATCCGAACCCGCCCTCCCCGCGGGGAGCGTCGGCGACCGTGCCGCGGACCTCGCCGCGCCCCTGGACGACACGCTGTCCGTCGAAATACGCGACGGCGCACGTGGCGGTGGCAAAACGGTCTGGGAACCGGTCGAGCATGCGGGCCATCGCTTCGAGGCCGGCGCTCTTCTCGAGCCACTTGACCAGGGCGCCGGGAAAACCGTTCCACGCCCGGATCGCGAGTCCGGAATCCTCGACGACGACCGGCCGCGCCAGCTTCGCGTACGCTTCGCGCGCCTTTGATTCGACGATGTCCGCGGGATCGAGCGCCTGGCGTTCGGCCAGATCGAGGTTCACGCGTTCGAACCGGAATCCGAGCCGCTCGGCCTCGAGTGCTTTTTCGGCGCGTCCCGTAACGAAGACGGGGACGTTCATGGGAGAAAGCTATCAGCTATCGGCTGTCAGCCGGGAACTCCTGGCCCGTCTTCGGTTCTCTTGCCTGTGGAACTCGATTGTCGTCAGGTCAACGTGGTGCAGCCGGAACCGACGCCGAGAGCTGAAAACTGAGAGCTCATCTCCCGGCGGCTACAATGCTTCCAATGTCGGCCAGCGAAACGATTTGTCCGCGTTGCGGCGCGGGAATCCCCGCGCCCGCCCGGTTCTGCCCGGCCTGCGGGTACGCGGCAGCCCGCCTGACGCCGGGGCAGACGCTCGACGGCAAGTACGAGATCCTGGAGAAGATCGGCGAAGGGGGGATGGGCCAGGTCTACAAGGCTCGCCACGTCCACCTGGACGAGATCCGCATCATCAAGGTCACCAAGCCCGACGCCCTGGGCGAGGGCCCCGATCCGCGCCGCTTCCAGGAGGAGGCGCGCATGGCGACCCTCGTGCGCCATCCCAACGTCGCCGCGCTCTACGACTTCTCGCGCCTGCCGGACGGCTCCTATTACATGGTCTGGGAGTTCATCGACGGCGTCACGCTGGAGGAGTGGATGCGTCGCCATGGTCCGTTGCCTCTGTCGCAGGCGTTGGACGTTGCGCGGCAGGTCCTGGCGGGGCTGGCCGAGATCCACGCGCAGGGAATCGTTCACCGCGACCTCTCGCCCGACAACATCCTCGTGCGGGAGAACCGGGAAGGGCGGCTCCTCGCCAAGATCATCGACCTCGGCATCGCCAAGCGCGTCGCGGCCGAATCGCTCGCGATGACGGGGACAGGCCTCTTCCTGGGCAAGCTCAAGTACTGCTCGCCCGAGCAGGCGGGGGCGCTCCCCGAGGGAGAAGCGGTGGACGGGAGGAGCGACCTCTACTCCTTCGGCGTCGTCCTCTACGAGATGCTGGCCGGGCGGCCGCCGTTCGAGTCGCAGACGCCGGAAGGCTACCTGGGCAAGCACCTCCATAGCTCCCCGCCGCCGCTCGACACGACGAGCCTCCCCGCGAGAACCGGCTCCGCGCTGGCCTCCATCGTTATGCGCGCTCTCGAAAAGAAACGCGAGCGGCGCTTCTCTTCCGCGGGGGATTTCGCTGCCGCTCTCGAGAGCATCGGCCCCGTGCCGGCCCATCCCATCGAGATGCCTTCGTCGATCGCAGCCGGCCGCGGCGGCGGCCGCACGCTCTCCCTCTGGGTCGCGGCGGTGTTGCTTGCCGTGGCGGGAGCGGCGGCCTTCTTCATCCTGCACAGATCGGCATCCCGCAGGTCCGCGCCTCTGCCGGTCCCGACCTTCGCCGCTTCGATCACTCCAACCGCCGCGCCGACGAGCGGTCCCGACGAGGTCGTCATCGCCCCTCGGATCGTCGAGCAGAGGACGCCGGCCGAGACCGAAATGCGCCCGGAGA
>DATIRW010000232.1:0-19100 GCA_035469365.1 Thermoanaerobaculia bacterium | reverse complement strand
GCCGGGAGCGGTCCGGCCGTAGATGTGATGGAGGTTCGTTGTCTTTCCACACAGGCCGGGGCCGTAGTACACAATCTTGGCCGCCATCTGCATGGTGGCGTAGTTGAAGAACACCATGACCTGATTAAGGCCCCGGAAGAGGGGCGCTCTCCAATTCTACCATTGCTCCCCGCGCCGAGTTGCCATAAATCCCAAGTCGAAAGCGACTATACCGCTCGCCAGGGACCGGATTACGGCTTGAGACATTCGACTAAGGTCAGAATCTCCTCTTCCTTGCCCCTTCCTGGCGTGCGCCTCAACGTCTCCGCGGCGAGCAAGGCATAGAGGTGCCCCGCCTCTGGAAGCGCGGCCAGGGCACGCCGGTGCGCTCTGACGGTCCCGATGTCGCGGCGGGCGATCGGGCCCGTGAAGGCTTCGTCGAATCCCCGGGAAGCCGCGGCTTCCGCGGCGCGCCCGGCGAGGCCCGCCAGCGCCGGCCGGGCCTCCTCTTCCGGTATCCCGACTTGCTCCCAGGCGCGCGTCGCGAGCGAAACAACGGCGGCCGTTCCTCCGGCGGCCAGCGTCGCCGCCGCATGATAGAGAGGCTTCGCTTCCGGAGAGATCCGGCGTCCCCGCCCGCCGACGGCCCGGACCAGATTCTCCCCGATGGCCACGGCGTCGTCGTCCCCTTCGATCGCGACGAAGGCGCCGTTCCAGGTCTCTCCGGAGGCCCCGGTGAAGACACGCAACGGATGAAGGGATCCGAGCGCCGCGCCTGAGGACTTGAACGGATCGAGCGCGGCAGCGGCAAGAGCGCCGCTGACGTGAAAGGCGGCCCGGCAACGAAGGCGTCCGGCCAGAGCGAGCGCGGCGGACGCGATGGCGTCGTCGGGAACTGCGAGAACCAGGATGTCGCAGCCGGCGTGCGGCTCGTCCAATCCCCTCGGGCTTCCGCCGCCGATTTCTCGGGCCCCGTCGCGGGCGCGGGAGAGATCGCGCGCGATCACTTCAATCAGATTTCCGCCGGCCGAGATCCAGGAGCGCGCGAACGCTTTTCCGGCGCGGCCGGGCCCGACGAGGCTTACGGAAGACGACAGCACGTCGGTTGCCACGCTGGAAGTCTACAGGGCAGGCAGCGCTCGAGGGTCGTGCAGATTTCGCGCTACACTGATGAGCGTCGAGGCCGGACCGCCGGCAGGGCGACCTTAGCACTTGATTGACCCGAGTGCTAAGCTCTTCCGGGAGTGATGAAGATCTTGGATGTTCGCAGCCGAACGATTCTGAAGGAAATCATCCGCGTCCACGTGGACACGGGCCGCCCGGTGTCCTCCCGGGCCCTTTTCAAGTCGAACCGTTTCCATCTGTCCCCCGCCTCGATTCGCAACATCATGGCGGACCTGACCGACCTGGGGTTCCTGACGCAGCCCCACACCTCCGCGGGGCGCGTCCCGACGGACCGGGCCTACCGCCTCTACATCGACGAGCTGATGCGCCACCGGAGAGTTGCCGTAGGCGTGCGGGAGCAGGTGGACTCCGATCTCTCCTCGGCGGGGGCCGACGTCCCGCGCCTCTTCCAGGCGGCCTCCCGCCTCCTCTCGCGGCTTTCGGGAGAAGTGGGATTCGTCGTGGCGCCGGATGCGCTGCATACGGTCGTGGATGGCCTGAGATTTCTGCCGGTTGCGCCCGGGAAGATCCTGGTCGTCCAGATCAGCGGTCCCGAAGTGCTCTCCCGGGTCATCGAGACCGACGTCGACTACTCGGCCCGGGAGCTGGAGGCAATGAGCGAGCGCATCACCCGGGAGTTCTGCGGCCGCACGCTTTACGAGGTGCGGCGGCGGCTGGTCGAGGCGATGGCGCAGGAGAAGGCCGCCTACGACCGGATCCTGACCCGCACGCTCGCGCTCGGCCGGCAGGCGCTCGATGGCTCCGAAGCGCAGGACCAGATCTACGTGGACGGGACGGCGCGGCTCCTGAACAAGCCGGAGTTCGCCGACGTCGATTCCCTGAAGAAGGTCTTCTGGGCCTTCGAGGAGAAGGCGCGCCTGCTCGACCTGATGACCCGCTATCTCGACTCCCGGCGGACCTGTGTGGTGCTCGGCTCCGAGCAGGCGCTGACCGCCGACCCGCGACTGTCGGCGGTTCTGACCTCGTACGGCGCCGGCGAAGCGCTCTCCGGCACTCTCGGCGTCCTCGGCCCGGCGCGCCGGGAATACCCGCGGGTGATCCCGGTCGTCGAGCTGCTCGGGAAGGCCCTGTCGGAGAGGCTCGAGAGGCGCGACACCCGCGAACGCGAAGGTTCTCCAAGATGAACGACAAGAGAGATCACGGCCGCGGCCCGCTTCCCGGCCCGCCGGCGGACCCCGAGATGATCGAGGTGAGCGACCCCGGAGTCACGCTGGAAGCGGTCCTCGAGGAAGAGGAGCGCTCGGCCATCGCCTCGGCCGAGGAGAAGCTGCGCTCGGCCCAGAAGGACCTGGACGATCTGAAGGACCGTCACCTGCGCAAGCTCGCCGAGTTCGAGAACATGCGAAAGCGAGCGGAGCGGGAAAAGACCGAGTACTTCCGCTTCGCACTCGGAAATTTCCTTCTCGACCTCTTTCCGATCTCCGACAGCTTCGATCGGGCCCTGGCGCACGCCCCCGCGGAAGCCCTGGAGACCGACCTCGGTCAGGGCGTCGCGATGATCCGGCGGCAGATCGACGATCTGTGGAGGAAGTACGGGGTCACCGAGGTGGATACGTCCGGCACCTTCGATCCCAACGTGCACGAGGCCGTCGCCACGGAGGCGACGGACGGGGCGCCCAAGGACGCGATCCTGGAGGTCCACCGCAAGGGGTACCTCCTGAACGACAAACTGCTGCGCCCCGCGTTGGTCAAGGTCGCCATCCCCGTCGAGGACGACGGGGGCCGCGAGACGGAAGACCGAAAACGGGAGACGAAATGAAGCCCCGCCGAACCTCTCGTCTGCCATCTCCGCTCTACCGTCTTCCGGCCCGGGCGGTTGCATGAGCAAGATCCTCGGCATCGATCTCGGCACGACGAACTGCTGCGTCGCGGTCGTGGAGGGGGCGACCCCCCAGGTGATCTGCAACCGGGAGGGGAGCCGCACGACCCCGTCGATTGTCGGCTTCACCGAGGACAACGAGCGGCTCGTCGGGCAGATCGCCAAACGGCAGGCGATCACCAATCCGATGAACACGGTCTTCGCGGTCAAGAGACTCGTGGGGCGCAAGTTCGATTCGGACGAGACCCGGCACGCGCGGGAGATCCTCCCGTACGAGATCGTTCGCGCGCCCAACGGCGACATCAAGATCCGGGCGCGCGGGAAAGACTACAGCCCCGAGGAAATCTCGGCTTTCATCCTGCGGGAGATCAAGGAATTCTCCGAGGAGGCGCTCGGCGAGGAGATTACCGAAGCGATCATCACCGTGCCGGCCTATTTCGACGACGCCCAGCGGCAGGCCACGCGAGACGCCGGCCGGATCGCGGGGCTGGAAGTCCTTCGCATCTTCAACGAGCCGACGGCCGCTTCGCTCGCGTACGGCTTGGAACGGAAGGGGAGCGAGGTCGTCGCGGTCTACGACCTGGGAGGCGGGACGTTCGACATCTCGATTCTCGAGCTGGGCGACGGCATCTACGAGGTCAGGGCGACGGCCGGAGACACCTATCTCGGGGGCGAGGACTTCGACAAGAAGATCATGGACTGGCTCCTCTCCGACTTCGAGCGCTCGACCGGCATCGACCTGCGGCAGGACCGAATGGCGCTCCAGAGATTGAAGGAGGCCGCCGAGAAGGCCAAGTGCGAGCTCTCGACGGCGCTGGAGTCCACCATCACGCTGCCGTTCATCTCCGCGGACGCCTCGGGCCCCAAGCACATCAACCGGACCCTGACGCGTTCCCGTTTCGAGTCGCTCGTGGCGGACCTGATCGACCGCACGGCGACCCCGTGTCTCGATGCCCTGAAGGCGGCCGGGTTGAAGGCCTCCGACGTGGACCAGGTCATCGTCGTGGGCGGCCAGACGCGCACGCCACGCGTGCAGCAGATCGTGGCGGAGCTCTTCGGCCGGGAGCCCAATCGGGAGATCAACCCGGACGAGGTCGTCGCGATCGGCGCCGCGATCCAGGGAGGGGTTCTCAAGGGGGAGATCAAGGACGTCGTGCTGCTCGACGTCACGCCCCTCTCGCTCGGCATCGAGACGCACGGCGGCGTCTTCGAGAAGCTGATCGAGCGCAATTCCACGATCCCGACGAAGAACACCAAGGTCTTCACGACCGTCGGCGACAACCAGTCGGTCGTGGAGATCCATGTCCTCCAGGGCGAACGGGAGGTGGCTGGCGAGAACAAGTCGCTCGGACGCTTCGAGCTCGTCGGCATCCCGGCTGCGCCGCGCGGGGTTCCGCAGATCGAGGTCAGTTTCGCGATCGATTCCAATGGGATCGTCAACGTCTCGGCGCGCGACCTGGCGACCGGGAAGGCCCAGGGGATCCAGATCAACCCGGCGGGCGGCCTGTCTCAGGTCGAGATCGACAGGATCATCAACGAGGCGTCCGCTTTCGCCGAAGCGGACCGCCAGCGCCGGGAGCTCACGCAGATCCGGAACCGGCTGGAGGGAATGCTCGCATCCAACGAGCGCGTTTTCGCGGAGTTCATCACCGCGTTCGCGCCGGACGAACGGGAGCGGATCGAGGAGACCTTGAAGCGCTCCCGCGACATCGCGGCTGCGGACTCGCGGGAGGCGCTGAAGGAGGCGATCTTCGACATGCAGGGGGTCTCGAAGCTGTTGACCCGCGTGATGCTGAAGCGCTCCGCGACCAAGGGTCCCGCTCCGCCGGGCCAGCCGTGAAGAAACGTCCGACGTTCGGCGTTCTCCGTTCTCCGGTTGAGGCCCCGAACGACTTCGCAACCTAGAACGTCGAACGGAGAACGTCGAACGCCTTATGTCGAAACGCGATTACTACGAAGTCCTGGGCGTTTCCCGCGACGCCGAGAACGGCGAGCTGAAATCCGCCTATCGGAAGCTCGCTCTCCTTCATCACCCGGATCGCAACCCGGGGAAATCCGAAGCCGCGGAGAAATTCAAGGAGGCCTCGGAGGCCTACGCCGTCCTTTCCGACCCGGAGAAGCGCGCGCGCTACGACCGGTTCGGCCACGCGGGAATGGCCGGGGGGGGCGCCGGCTTCGGCCAGGCTTTCGACCCTTCCGTCTTCGGAGAGTTCTCGGGTCTTTTCGAGAATCTCTTCGGCTTCGCCGGGTTTGGATCGGCGGGCCCGTCGCGTCCTGCCGGGAGCGACGTCGTCTACCGGATGGAGGTCTCCTTCCGGGACGCCGCCTTCGGCGTCGAGGCCCCCCTCGTCATCTCGCGCCTCGAGCCGTGCGAGGCCTGCTCGGCTTCCGGCGCCGAGCCGGGCTCGACTCCGCGGACTTGCCCGGCGTGCGGCGGCCACGGGCGCCAGCGCTTCTCGCAGGGCTTCCTGACCGTTACGCGCCCCTGCTCCACGTGCGGGGGAGACGGAAAGATCCTGGACAAGCCCTGCCGTCAGTGCGGCGGAGAAGGTCGGCGCCGCGGCACCCGCAAGCTCGGTATTCGCATTCCGGCCGGCGTCGAAACGGGTTCCCGCCTGAGACTGACGGGCGAAGGGGACGCCGGGGTCGGCGGCGGTTCGGCCGGCGACCTCTACGTCGTGTTGACTGTCGCGCAGCACGAGGTTTTCCAACGGGAAGGGGACGACGTCGTGCTCGCACTGGACCTGCCCTTTCCCACGCTTGTCCTGGGAGGAGAGGTTGCCGTGCCCACGCTCGAAGAGGAGGAGAAGATCACCGTCCAGCGCGGCACGAAGGCGGGCTCGGAGATCCGTCTTCGCGGGCGGGGGTTCGGCCGTCTCGGGCGGCGCGGCCGCGGAGACCTCGTCGTCCGCATCGGAGTGATCGTCCCCGAGGCCCCGTCGGAAAAGGAGAAGGAGCTCCTCCGCGGTTACGCGGAGCTCGTCGGCGCGCCCGTCGCGAGCAGAAGCGTCGTCGACAAGGCGAAGAAGATCTTCTCGTGAGGTGGTAGGTGGTGGGTGGTAGGTCGCAGGTGGTAGGGTCCGGGGCCGGGCTCTGTTCCCGACCACCGACCACCTAACACCTTTGAGGCAGAAGTACTCGCGGCTCCTCATCCCGCGCAAGGCGAAGGACGACGCCGTCCTCGGAATCGTGTGGCTCTATGGCCCGCTCGGCTTCGTCGAGGAGGGCCGGGACCTCGTCGCCTGCTTTCGGGAGGCGGAGGCGGCCCGGCGGGCGAGCCGGGCGCTGTCGGACTCCCGCATCCGTTGCGATCTGGTCACGGACATTCCGGAGGGGGATCCCCTCGCGGATTTCCGGGCGGCTTCGCGCCCCTTCGCCGTGGGCGAGCGATTCTGGATAGACCCGGGAGATCCCTCCGACTCGCGCCCTCCTTCGGGACGAATTGCCCTGCGGCTGCCGGCCTCTACGGCATTCGGCACGGGCGGCCATGAGTCCACGCGTCTCGCGCTTCTTTGCCTGGAGGAAGAGCCGCCGGACGGCCTGGTGGTCCTCGACGTCGGCACCGGGTCCGGGGTCCTGGCGCTCGCCGCGGCGGCCCTCGGGGCGCGCCGCGCGGTCGCGCTCGACTGCGACTCTCAGGCGGTTTTCGTGGCGCGCGAGAACCTGCGGCTTCACCCGTTCGGCTCGCGCGTGACGCTCCTCGCCGCAACCGTGGAGGCCGTCGGCGGAGTTTTCCCCCTCGTTCTCGCGAACCTCCTGCCCGAAGAATTCCTGCCGATGCGCGGCGCCGTAATGAGTCGCGTCGCTTCCGGAGGCCGGCTCGTTCTCTCGGGAATACCGCTCGATCGGGAGGAGCGTTTGGTGGCGGTCCTGCGTTCTCGGCGCTGGGTTCTTTCTGGCCGCCGCGCGGAAGGGGAATGGGCATGCGTTTGCCTCGGGCGCGTCTCGTAGTATCGCCGCTGCCTTCGGCCGGCGAAACCGGGAGGCTTTCGCACGAGGAGGCCTCGCACGCGCGGGCCAGAAGGCTGCGCCCCGGGGACCCCGTCGTTCTCCTGGACGGAAGCGGCCGGGAAGCGGAGGCGCTCCTCACGCATCTGGACCACGGCGGCGGCGAAGTCGCGGTTGAGCGGATCCTGCCCGCGGGCGATCCGGTTGCCCCGGTCGCGCTCTTCGTGGCGGGTCTGCGCGCGGAACGCCTGGCCTGGCTGGTCGAGAAGGCCACGGAGCTCTCCGCCGAGAGCGTGACGCTCGTCGCCACCGCGCGGACGCAATCCTTCCGCGGGTCCGCGGCGATGCGCGAGAGACTTGAGCGCGTGGCGCGCGAGGCGGCAAAGCAATGCGAATCCCCTCGCTGGCCCCGAATCGCGGGACCGCTGCCGCTCGACCGCGCCCTGTCGGAACGGCCGGCCTCTCAGAGGCTGATTCTCGACCCGGAGGGAGAAGTATTTCCCTCCGAGTCTTCGGGCAATGCCGTCGCCCTGCTTGTGGGCCCGGAAGGCGGATGGACGGCGCCGGAGCGCGAGACCGCCCTCGCGCGAGGCTGGTCCCTCGTCTCCCTTCCCGCCGGAAAACTGCGCGCCGAGACCGCGGCGATTGCCGCGCTCGTGCTCGCGCGCGCCCTCCTCGAGCGGGAGAAATCGTGAATGGTGAATGGTAAATTTGTGAATGAGCCTCCGCCAGGCCAATTCACAACTCGCAACTCGCAACTCGCAACTTCTCCCGATTGACAGTTCCTCAACGTACAGTGGATACTGCCCCGGACCGCGAACGTTCCGTCTCACCGCTGCGGAGGTCACATGCCTTACAGAGACGTCAAGAAGGTCTGGATGAACGGGCGGCTCGTGGATTTCGCCGACGCGAAGATCCACGCTTTCTCTCACGTTTTTCACTACGGCTCGGCCATGTTCGAGGGGGCCCGTGTCTACAAGACGAAGAACGGCTCGGCGGCCTTCCGCCTGGACGAGCACGTCAAGAGGCTCTACGACTCGTGCAAGGTCTACCGCATGGAGATTCCCTATTCGGCGGAGGAGTTCAAGGCCGCGATCCTCGACACGGTCCGCGCCAACGGATTCGACGAGTGCTACATCCGGCCGGTCGTGTACCGCGGCCTCGGCGCGCTCGGGGTCAATCCTTTCAAGAGCCCGATCGACGTCCTGATCGCGGTCTGGAAATGGGGCAAGTACCTCGGGGACGAAGCGATTGAGCGGGGCGTGGACGTCTGCGTCTCCTCCTGGAACCGGATGGCGCCCAACACCTTTCCCGCCATGGCGAAAGCCACCGGCAACTACGTGAACTCGGCTCTGATCAAGATGGAAGCGATCACCAATGGCTACACCGAGGGGATCGCCCTCGACAACAGCGGACGGGTTTCCGAAGGGAGCGGCGAGAATCTCTTCCTCGTGTACGGCGGGAGAATCCTGACGCCGCCGCTCGCCGGCACCATCCTTCCCGGGATCACCCGGGACACGGTCATCACGATCGCGCGCGACGCCGGCTACACGGTCGCCGAGCAGCAGATCGCGCGGGAGATGCTCTACATCGCCGACGAGATCTTCTTTACGGGCACGGCCGCGGATGTCACGCCGATCCGTTCCGTGGACCGGATTCCCGTCGGCCCCGGCAAGCGGGGCCCGGTCACCGAGCGGCTGCAGAAGGACTTCTTCGGCTTGCTGTCCGGAGAGATCGAGGACCGCTACGGCTGGCTCACCCCCGTGCCGGTGGAAGCCCCCGTCTAGGGCTGTCCTTGGTCCTTAGTCCTTGGTTCTTAGTCCCTTCCGCCAGGTCTTGGTTCTCGACCATGGACAGAGGACCCACGGACCAAGGACTACGGATCGGAGACCAGGGACTGCTTTGCGCCCCATGCGGCGCTTTTCAAAGCGCTTTTGGCGGCGTAAGCTAAACCCATGCATATCAACGATCTCCTGAAAATGGCGGTCGAGCGCAGGGCCTCGGACCTCCATCTGAAGGTCGGCGCCTTCCCCATCCTCCGCATCGACGGTGTCCTCAAACCCCTGAGCGAGATGCGCCGCATCGTCCAGGAAGACACCATGGCGATGGCGTTCTCGATCATGTCGGCGCGCCAGAAGGAAAAGTTCAAGACCGATTTCGAGATCGACACGTCCTACCAGGTGCCGAATCTCGGCCGGTTCCGCTGCAGTGTCTTCCAGCAGCGGGGGACCGTGGGGCTCGTGCTGCGGATCATTCCGACGCGAATCCTGACGATCCGCGAGCTGCTCCTGCCCCCCGTCCTCGAGCGAATCTGCATGGAGCAGCGGGGCCTGGTGCTCTGCACCGGCACCACGGGATCGGGCAAGACGACGACGCTCGCGTCCATGGTGGACCACGTCAACACTCTCCGCAACGAACACATCATGACGATCGAGGACCCGATCGAGTACCTGCACCGCGACAAGAAGTCGATCGTCAACCAGCGCGAGCTCGACGTGGACACGAAGGGCTTTTCGATCGCGCTCCGGAGCGCGCTGCGTCAGGACCCCGACGTGATTCTTGTCGGGGAAATGCGCGATGCCGAGACGATCGGGACGGCCCTGACGGCCGCCGAGACGGGGCACCTGGTTCTCTCGACGCTCCACACGCTCGACGCGACCGAGACGATCAATCGCATCATCGCGGTGTTCCCGCCGCACCAGCACCGGCAGATCCGGCTGCAGCTCGGCGCGGTCGTCCAGGCGGTGATCTCTCTGCGGCTGATGCCGCGGGCGGACGGACTCGGCCGCGTTCCCGCGGTGGAAGTCCTCGTGCGCACCGATTACATCCGCGAGTGCATCGAGAACAAGGAGAAGACCAAGTACATTAAGGACGCGATCAAGCAGGGGACCTCCCAGTACGGGATGCAGACCTTCGATCAGTCGCTCTATCAGCTCTACAAGTCCAGCCTCATCACGTTCGACGAGGCGATGCGCCGCGCCACGAATCCAAACGAGTTCCGCCTGAAGGTCCAGGGCATCCAGTCCACCTCCGACGTCGCCGGCGAGGAGATGGAAGCGGAGCTGGAGGCCCCGTCGGATTTCGGCGCGGTGCCCGAAGAGGAGTCTCCCTTCGATTTCAGCCGCCAGCCGCCCGGCCCGCGGTGAGCCTCGCGCCGCGCAGGGGCGTCCGGCAAACGGCGTAGGGCGAAGATCCGCACCCGCCGGCGGCCCGCACCGATCAGGGAGCCTTCCTCCGTGAAGGCGGCTTACGAGAGCGCCCTGAAGCTGCTCACGATCCGCGCGCGAGGGAGGAGGGAGCTCGCGCGCGCCCTGGAGGAGAGAGGCTTCACGGCGGCGGCCGCCGCAGACGCGATCGAAGTTCTCGAGCGGGAAGGATGGTTGAACGACCTCGCCGCGGCGCGCGCGGCCGTGCGGACCCGGGCCGGGCGCTATGGCAGGGCGCGCCTCGAAAGGGAGCTCGCGGCGCGCGGCTTCCCGGCCGAGACAATCGGGACAGCCCTCGCGGAGCTCGACCCGGAGGCGGAAGAAAAGGCCCTATCGCGGCTTTTTGCAAGGCTCTGGCGGGCGAGCGCCGGGTCGCCCGCGGACAAGCGCCGCCGCCGCGTGTGGAGTGCGCTCTCCCGGCGGGGTTTCTCCGCGGAGGCCATTTCTGCGAAGATGAATGTTTGGAGAAAGGGCGACGAGTCGTGATGACGTCGGGTCGGATCCGAGAGCGGTTTCTCGAGTATTTCGAGGAGCGCGGACACCGTCGTGTCCTCTCCTCCTCGCTCATCCCTGCCGAGGATCCGACGCTCCTCTTCACCAATGCGGGGATGAACCAGTTCAAGGACGTCTTCACCGGCCGGGAGAAACGCGACTACAGCCGCGCCGCGAGCGCGCAGAAGTGCGTGCGCGCGGGGGGCAAGCACAACGACCTCGACAACGTCGGCTACACCGGCCGCCACCTGACCTTCTTCGAGATGCTCGGCAACTTCTCCTTCGGCGACTACTTCAAGGACGAAGCGATCGCCTTCGCCTGGGAGCTGCTGACCGACCGGCGGAAGGGGTACGGCCTCGCCCCGGAGCGTCTCTGGGCAACCGTCTTCACGGACGACGACGAGGCCGCGCGGCTCTGGGAGCGCCATCTTCCGCGGCAGAGGATCCTCCGCTTCGGGGAATCCGAGAACTTCTGGGCCATGGGGGACACCGGGCCCTGCGGCCCCTGCTCGGAGATCCACTACTTTCTCGGGGAGGACCTCTCCCGCAATATCGCCGAGCTCGTTAACGGGCCGGGGGACGAGAACGTCGAGGTCTGGAACCTCGTCTTCATGCAGTTCGAGCGCGACGCCTCGGGGAAGATGTCGCCGTTGCCGAAGCCCTCGGTGGATACCGGGATGGGACTCGAGCGCCTGACCGCGGTCCTTCAAGGCGTCAACAACAACTTCGACACCGACCTCTTCCGGGGAATCATTCAGGATCTCGAAGACGAGGTCCGCCGTGCCGGCGGTGATGCACGGTACCGGGGCAACATGGTCGTGGAGGATGCTCCCTTTCGGGTCGTGGCTGACCATGCACGGGCTGCAACGATGCTTATCCACGACCACGCGATGCCCTCGAACGAGGGTCGGGGATATGTGCTGCGCCGAATCATTCGGCGTGCGCTTCGTTACGGTGCACAACTCGGTATTCGAGAGCCTTTCCTCTACAGGCTGTCCGCGCGGGTCATTGCGAACTATTGGGGGATCTACTTCGACAAGGCGAAGGACCAACTCGACAAGCAAACGATCGAGGCGGTTCTTCGACCGGAGGAAGAGCGATTCCTTAAGACGCTTTCGCAGGGTGCCGTCCGCGTCGGCGAAGCGATCGAGGCGCTACGCAGGCGGGGGGAGAAGGTCCTCGCGGGTGAGACCGTGTTCCGTCTGTATGACACCCATGGCATCCCGCTCGAGGTGATCGAGGAGATCGCGTTGGACGAAGGCCTCGTCGTGGACCGCAAGGGGTTCGACGAGAACCTGGAGGCGCAGCGCGCGCGCTCGAAGGCCTCGGCGAAATTCGAGGCGGCGGACGCTTCCGTCTACGAGAGGCTGTCCCTGCCCGTGAAGCACTCGGAGTTTCGGGGCTACCCCGAGCTCGACTTCTGCAGGCTCTCGGGCGCGGCGGTCTTAGGCATCGTCAAGGATGGCTCGCCGGTGGCGCACCTCGCGGCCGGAGAGACCGGCGAGGTCGTGACGGACCGGACGGTCTTCTATCCGGAAGGCGGAGGCCAGGTCGCCGACACCGGGACGTGGCGCTGGGCTGGAGGCGCGGCGCGAATACCAGACACGCAGAAGCCCGCTCCGGGCTTGATCGCTCATCGCGTTGCGGTCGAGTCGGGAGTCCTCTCGGTCGGCACGAATGTGGACATGGAGGTCCCCGAGTGGGTGCGCCGGCGCACGCAGGCCAACCACACCGGCACGCATCTGCTCCACGCCGCGCTGCGGAAGGTGCTCGGAGAGTCGGCCAGGCAGATGGGATCTCTCGTCGCGCCGGACCGGCTGCGTTTCGACTATGCGGCCTCATTGGCTCCGACTCGAGAACAGATCCGCGAGATCGAACGGCTCGTCAACGAGGAGATCCTGCGCGACACGCTGGTCACGAAGGAGCACATGACCATGGAGGAGTCGCGCGCGCGTGGCGCCATCGCCTTCTTCGGAGAGAAGTACGGCGAGAGGGTGCGCGTCGTGGATGTCCCCGGATTCTCCACCGAGCTCTGCGGCGGCTGCCACGTGCCGCGCACCGGGGAGATCGGCGCCTTCAAGATCGTCTCGGACCGGGGGCTCGCGGCCGGTGTGCGCCGGCTCGAGGCGGTGACGTCGCTCGGGGCCGTCGAGCTCCTTCGTGACGACGAGGAGACCTTGAACGCGCTTTCGGGCGCTGCCCAGGCTCCCAGGGAAAGGCTCGTCGAACGCTGGCAGGAGCGCGAGGAGCGCGTCAGGACGCTGGAGCGCGAGCTCGCGTCGCTCAAGATGAAGCTCGCGTCGGGCGATTCGGGAGCTTCGGGGGCGTCGGTGGATGTGGACGGAGTGCGGGTCGTGACGAGGATCGCGGCGGGTCTTACGATTCCCGAGCTGCGCAATCTCTCCGATACGCTGCGCGCGAAGCTCTCGAGCGGCGTCGTCGTGGTCGGGACGGCGAGCGAAGGCAAGACCTCCGTCGTCGCGGCGGTCACCCCGGACCTCACCCAGCGCCTTCCCGCTTCCCGGATCGCGGCCCGGATCGGCAAGGCGCTCGGCGGCAGCGGCGGCGGCAAGGCGGATCTCGCCCAGGCCGGCGGAAGGAACGAGAGCCTCCTGCCGGCAGCCCTGAAGGAAGCCGAGGCCGCCGTCCGCGAAATGCTGGCGGGAGAAAACGCCCGGGCCATCCGACCCTGAACGGCCGACCAGCTAGAATCGAGTCGGGCGCCGGTCTATAATTTGTGCCAACAATGAGACTGAGATTGTTCTGCGTTCTCGCGGTGTTTCTCTGCGTTACCTCTGCCGCGGCGGCCGCGGTCCGAATCGGAATCAAGGGTGGCAAGCGGGTGATCTACAACGACGGCGTGGGTCCGTCTTCCCGGGAGGCCCTCGGGAAGAGCGACTCGTGGCTGGCTGCCCGGATCGCGACTCCTTCTCTCTACGACGGCCTGATCGCGGACGCTGCGCGTCGGAACTCCCTCGATCCCAGGCTCGTGAAATCCGTCGTGCTCATCGAATCGGCCTTCAACCCCGCGGCGGTGTCCCGCAAGGGGGCGCAGGGCCTGATGCAGCTCATGCCGGAGACCGCGGTGCGCTACGGCGTGCGCGACACGTTCGATCCCACGGAGAACCTCTCCGGAGGCGCTCGGCATCTTGCCTACCTGCTCGAGCTCTACGGCGGAGACCTTCCGCGGGCCCTCGCGGCTTACAACGCGGGCGAGGAGGCCGTGGCCCGCTACGGCGGCGTGCCGCCGTTTGACGAGACGCGCGTCTACGTCAGCAAGGGGCTCGCCGCCTACTACGGCAAGTCCTCGCTCGGCGGAGGCTTCGGCCTCCCCGCGGGACAGACGTGGGGAGGCCTGAGGGGCCGGCCCGTCCGGATCACTCGCGACCCCAGAACCAACCGTCCGCTCATCACGAACGACTTCTCTCCACCCCGCGGCCTGAAGAAAGGATGAGGCGCCGAGGAAGGATTGGTGATTCGTGATGGGGGCGAGAACGGTGTCTCTGTCCTGATCACAGATCAAAAATTGCCTCTCTTCGCAGCGAAATCTCTCAGTTGCGACTCCGCTTCCTCCAGAGCCCTCTCCACAACGGCTTCGTCCTCGTGCTCGCAGTAGAGGCGGATCATCGGTTCGGTGCCGGAGAGCCGGTGGAGGAGCCAGCCGCGCTCTCCCAGCAGGTACTTCACTCCGTCCAGGTCTCGCACCTGCGTGACCGTCTCTCCCGCCACCCGGGACGGAGCATCGTTCTTGACCGCGGTCAGGAAGTCGCGAACGACGGCGACCGGCAGTGAGACATCCCGCCGCCCGTAGGCGAAGGAGCCGAACTCGGCGGCGAGCTCCTCCAGAGCGCGATCGAGATCGCCGCCGGCCAACGCGAGGCTCTCGATCAAGAGAAGAGCGTTGAACACACCGTCCCGTTCGGGAAGGTGGAAGGAAAAGGCATAGCCGCCGCTCTCTTCTCCCCCCGCCGCCACGTCTCCCCGGTTCATCAGCTCGGCGACGTACTTGAAGCCGATTGCCGTCTCGTAAAGCTTCGCCCCGAGAGCGGTCGCGACGCGGTCGATCAGGAGCGACGTCGAGAAGGTCCTGGCGATGCCGCCGGAGAGACCACGCCGCCGGAAGGCGTGGAGGAGGAGAAGCGCGAGCACCCGGTGAGGCGACACGAACCCGCCGCGCCGGTCGAGCACTCCGAGGCGGTCCGCGTCGCCATCCTGCGCGACCGCGAGATCGCACCCTTCCCGGGCAACGGCCTGCGCCGCCGCCGCGAGGTTCGAGGCGATCGGCTCCGGGTTGACACCGCCGAAGAGCGCGTCTCGCTCCGCGCGCAGGCTGACGACGCGCGTGGCTCCTCCGGAGAGGATATCCGCGAGGAGCGTGCCGGCCGCTCCGTGCATCGAGTCGGCGAGCACGGAGAGACCGGCCGAGGAGATCGCGTCCAGCCGAACCCGGGACGCCAAGTGATCGCGGTAGGGGGAGAGCAGGTCCACGACTTCGATCGTGCCCGCCCGGGCGGCCACGATCGGCGGCTCGTCCGTCGCGCGCGCCACCGCCTCGTAGAGCTCGGGAGCGGCGCTCGAGCCGAAACGGGTCTTGATCTTGACACCGTTGTAATGGGCGGGATTGTGGCTGGCGGTGATGGCGAGACCGCCCGCGAGGCCGAGCCGGCGCACATGGTAGGAAACGGCAGGAGTGGGGATCGGCCGGTCGGCGAGCAGGACGTCGATCCCGCCCCGCGCGAAGACCTCCGCCGCGGCCCGCGCGAACTCGGGCGAGCAGAAGCGCGTGTCGTGTCCGATCACGACCCGCCGGGAATTCCCCTCGAGCACGCCGGAAATGACGGAGGCGGCGGCTGCGCTGACTCTCCGCACCGCCTCGAAGGTGCAGCCGTCGGCGATGATGCCGCGCCAGCCGTCGGTCCCAAGAGGAAAGAGGTCCGTCAATGCGGATCCATTCCGAAAAGGCTCATGGAGCTATTATCTTCGTGTGGAGGCCGTGAGGACGTGAGTCGCGAGGCGAAGATCCCCCAGGGGGCGCCCGGGGCGCCACATCTCGGCGATGCCTTGCGCCTGACGCCTCGCGCCTCGCGCTGGAACATCAACCTTCCCAACGCGCTCACCCTCCTGCGCATCTTCCTGGTTCCGTTCCTCGTGGTCGTGCTCCTGACGAAGTTTGACGGCCGGGAGATCGTGGCGCTGGCGATCTTCCTGCTGGCGACGGCAACGGATTTCTTCGACGGCTGGCTCGCGCGGCGGCGCGGAGAGATCACGACGCTCGGGACGCTGCTCGATCCGATCGCCGACAAGCTCCTGATCTCCGCCGCGTTCATTTCCCTGGTCGAGCTGAACCTGGTGCCGGCCTGGATGGTCGTCGTCGTCGTCGGCCGCGAGTTCGCCGTCACGGGTCTGCGATCGATCGCCGCCGGGCAGGGAATCCTGATCTCGGCCTCGGGCTGGGGCAAGGCCAAGATGACTTCTCAGATCACGGCGGTCTCCCTGCTCATCCTCTCGGAACGGTACGAGTGGTTCCTCCTCCCCGGCAAGATCGCGCTCTGGATCGTCGTAGCGATCGCGATCATTTCGGGGGCTCAGTACTTCCGGCTCTTCCTGCAGCGCGTCATGTCCTTCACCGGCCCGGCGGTGCCGCCCGAGTAGTCCAAGGTCCAAAACAGCCGACGAATTCATCGGCGCACGAGCAGGAAGCGCCAGATGGGGCGGCCTTCGGCCTGGTACTTGCGCTCGTAACTGGTCGGCGGCGGGGGAGGCAGCGCGTCCCACTCGAGCCGCTCGAGCGTTCCGACTGTCTCGAGTAGCGCGCCGATGGCATGCCCGTAGTCGGCATGGTCGGTCGCGATCCGAAGCGCACCGCCGGCCTCGAGGCGTGAAGCGAAGAGCTCCAGAGTCACCGCGTCCAGGAGGCGCCGCTTCCTCTGCTTCTTCTTGGGCCAGGGGTCCGGGAAATAGACGTGGAAGGCCCGGATGGAGCGCGGTCTCAGACTTTCGGCCAGGAGCCTTCCATCGGCTCTCAAGACTCGCGCGTTGACGAGGCCGGATCGCGCGACGCGTTCCCGGCAGACGCGATAATAGGAGAGCGATCGTTCGAGGCCCAGGAAATCGTGCTCCGGGCTGGCCCGGGCCGCAGCGACCAGGAAGAGCGCCCGGCCGCTTCCGATCTCGACCTCCAGCGGCGCTTGCCGCCCGAAGACACTCCGTGGATCGAACCTTTCGCCGAAGAAGAGGGCCTCGTCTTCGGAAAGAGTCGAGGCTCCCAACTCACGCTTCAGGGTCACTCCCGCGGCTGCCTTGGACCTTTGACTTTGGACCTTGACTAACCGAGTCGGTCCGCAACGGCCCGCGCGAACTCCTTCGTGCCGGCCGTACCGCCGATGTCGGAGGTGCGGATGCCGGCGGCGAAGGTGGCGAGGAGCGCCCGCTCGATGGAATCAGCGTGCCCGGAAAGGTCAAGGTGCCGGAGCATCAGGATGGCGGAGAGAAGAAGCGCCGTCGGGTTGGCGCGGTCGCTTCCCGCGATGTCGGGCGCCGAGCCGTGGACGGCCTCGAAGACGGCGGCCGTCGGCCCGAGGTTCGCGCCCGGGACGAGGCCCAGGCCTCCGACGAGCCCCGCCGCCAGGTCGGAGAGGATGTCGCCGTAGAGGTTCTCCATCAGCATCACGTCGAAGGTCTCGGGGACCATGACCATGCGCATGCAGGCCGCGTCCACGATGCGGTCGTCGGCCGCGATCTCGGGATAGTCAACTGCCACGCGGCGGAAACATTCGAGGAAGAGACCGTCGGAGAGCTTCATGATGTTGGCCTTGTGGACGGCCGTCACGCGCTTCCGCCCGTGCCGGCGCGCGTAGTCGAAGGCGAAGCGCGCGATGCGCGTCGAGGCGAATTCCGTGATGATCTTCAGGGACTCGACGACTCCCGGCACGACCGTGTGCTCGAGACCGCTGTAGAGGTCTTCGGTGTTCTCGCGGACGACGATGAGATCCACGTCCTGGAACCGGCTGACGATCCCGGGGAGATTCTTGACCGGCCGCAGGTTGGCGTAGAGGTCGAGCGTCTTGCGCAGCCGCACGTTGATCGAGGCGAATCCCTTTCCGACGGGCGTCGTGACCGGGCCCTTGAGCGCGACGCCGTTCTTCCGGATCGACTCGAGCGCGCGCGGCGGAAGAAGGTCTCCTTCGCGCCGCTCGGCTTCGATTCCGACGAGCACCTCCTCGAACCGGACGGGAGCCTTCGCCGCCTCGAGAACCGTCAGGACGGCGTCGGAAACCTCCGGGCCGATCCCATCCCCCTTGATCAATGTCACGGTGTGCACTGCGACGGTCATCCTTTCACCAGCACTAATCCTTCTTCTCGGTGAGGATCATCTTGACCCTCTTGATCGTGGTGGGTGTGGCTTCCTCGATTACGAAATCGGCCTTCCGCCCCTTCCATTTCTCTCCCTTGCGGGGGATGCGTCCGAAGCGGAGCATGAGGTGGCCGGCAACCGTCTCGGCCTCCTCGCGGGGGAGGGCGAGCCCGAACTGTTCTTCGAGATCATCCAATCGGAAACTCCCGTCCAGCAGATAGGTGCGATCACCGGCCGGAGCGAAGCCGGACGTTTCCTCCTCGTCGAACTCATCCTGGATCGGCCCGAGCATCTCTTCGATCGCGTCCTCAATCGTCACGATGCCGGCAGTTCCTCCGAATTCGTCCACGACGATCGCGATGTGGGTCCTGCGGCGGCGCATCTCGCGGAAGACGTCTTCGGCCCGCTTGAATTCGGGCACCAGAAAGGGCTGGTCCATGTACTGGTCGATCCGGAAGCTCTCCTCTTCCGCGTCGGTCAGGGCGTAGAGGTCCTTGGCGTGAAGGACCCCGACGATGTTGTCCAGAGAGCCGCGGTAGATCGGGAGGCGAGAAACCTTGTGCTCCCGCAGCACGAGCTTGACGTCGGAGTACTTCGCGGTCTCCGGAAGCGCAACGACGCGCGTTCTCGGAGTCATGATGTCGCGGGCCGTCTTGTCGCCGAACTCCAGGACCTTGTGGAGGAGCTTTCTCTCCTCGCCGTGAATCACACCTTCGGCCGCGCCGAGGTTGATCACGCTCTTCATCTCTTCTTCGGTCATGGCCGGCGTCCTCTCGGGGATCTTCAGGAACCGCAGCGCGCCGGTCGCGATCTGCACGCACAGCGTCGCGATCGGCGAGAGGAGCTTCATCATCCAGGAGAGGGGAATCGCGACGGCCCGAGAGATCGCGACGGGCGAGGCGGCGCCGATCGCCTTCGGCGTCATCTCCGCGAAGACGAAGAGGGTCAGGGTGGAGAAGAGAATCGCCGCCGGGACGCCGTAGTTGTCGCCGAGCCAGGAGGTCGCGATGACGGTCGCCAGCGCCGAGGCCGAACTGATAAAGAGGTTCTGTCCGATCAGGATCGTGGCGAGCAGGCGGTTCCGGTTGGACTTCAGGTCCCGGACGACGGCCCCGAC
>DATIRW010000231.1:0-7284 GCA_035469365.1 Thermoanaerobaculia bacterium | reverse complement strand
TCGTCCGCAAACTCGACGAATCCAAAGCCCTTGGATCGTCCGGTCTCGCGGTCGGTGATGACCGCCACGGACTCGACAGTGCCGTACTGAGAGAACAGGGTGCGAAGATCCTCTTCGCTGGTGGTGTAGGGAAGATTACCGACGTACAGTTTCATCGAAACAGAGTCCTCATCCGGCGTTTGATTTCCCGGGCCCTGTCGCGCCGCTCGACCGAACCCGACTTCCCGTGAGATTCGTCGGAATTCTGCGAGCGCGGAAATCGTGCGAGAAAGGCGAGCGATACGAGAAGACGCACAGTCTACTCGAATGCCCCAATGAAAGCAAATCGCGCCGGATGCCCCGGCTTCGACCAAGTGACTGGGAGACGGGGAGATGTGGGAACCGGGCGAGGGCTACTTCAGTCCCCCAGTCCGCTCACTCAGTCCGCAAGTCGCTCAGGGCCCTGGCGACGAACGCTCGGGTCATCTCCTTGCGCCACAGGAAGGAGAAGTCCGTGTTATCCATCGGCCTGGAAGGCCCGGCCGCCGCTCCCGCCGCGGCCTCGACAGCGTCGTCATCGAGCGGCCGGTCCCGCAGAAGTGCCTCCGACGCCGTCAGGCGAACGGGCGCCGAGGCGACTCCTCCCAGGACCAGCCGTGCTTCCACGACGTGGTTCCCCTCCCGCCGGACCGCCGCACCGACGGAGAGCACCGGGAAGTCGAAGGCTCCCCGGCGGCGCAGCTTCCTGTAGCTCGCCCGCCAGCCGTCGGGTTTGCCGAGCCGGATCTCCGTCAGGAGCTCCTCCGGGCGTTTGGTCAGGTACGCGATGCCGTCGTTGCGGTAGAGGTCTTCGACAGCGATCTCCCGCTCCCCCTCGGGCGAGAGGAGCACGGCGCGCGCGCCCAGAGCGATCAGGATCGGTACGGAGTCCGCCGACTGCACGGCCAGGCACCTGCGAGAGCCCGGCGCCACCCAGCAGACGTCTCCGTCCTTCTTCAGGCAGAAATGGATCGCCTGGCGCCACTCGTAATTCTGGTCGTAGTAGTTGCAGCGCGTGTCGAGAAGGATGTTTCCGCCGAGCGTCCCCATGTTACGCAGCGGCGGCGTCGAGATTTCCGCGATCGCGTGCGCGAGGGCCGGGTAGTCGCGGCGGATGCGTGACCGGTTCTCGACCGTGGAAAGGGGTACGGCCGACCCGATGGAGACACCGTCCGACCCCAGGCGCATCCGGGAGAGCGAACGGATCCGCGACAGGCCGATGACGACCCCGGGTGTCTGCTGCCGGCGCTTCATGTTGGGGTACAGATCCGTCCCCCCGGCGACGTAAGCGCTCTCGGGTCCCGAGTCCGCCTTGATGCGCAAGGCCTCCCGCACCAGGTTCGGCGCGTAGTAGCGGAATTTCGGAAGACGCATCATGACGTTGCCGATCGGGCGATCGGGTGATCGGGTGATCGGGTGATTTCGCCGGAACGTCGGTGCCCGGGCCAAATCAGCCGATGGCTCGTTCGCAAGATCACCCGATTCATCTGACACCTCCGGGGGCTGTGGCGACGGCTTCTACCGCGCGGCCGTCGCCGCCTTCGGCGGGAGTGGGGACGCGCATGGGCTCGGGATAGGGGATCTGCGGGAAGCGGGTCGGGCCGTAGCGCGGATCCTTACCCTGCGCTTTTGCCTTGAGCGCTTTCAATACTTTCTCGGGCGTGGCCGGCACCTCGTCGATGCGGACGCCGACCGCGTCGAAGATTCCGTTGGCGACGGCCGGCGGAATCGGAAGAAGCGGTCCCTGCCCGACTTCCTTTGCGCCGAACGGCCCGTTCCCGTCGGGATCCTCGATCAGGAACGTGACCACCTCGGACATCTCCTTCGTCGTCGGGCTCTTGTATTCCAGGAGCGACGGAAACTTGTGCACGACATTGCCGCCGCCGACGTCGGATCGGTAGGCCATCTCTTCCATGAGGATCTCGCCCAGGCCCATGTAGACGGAGCCCTCGACCTGTCCGACCACGAGCACGGGGTTGATGCACTTGCCGACATCGTGCGCGATCCACACCTTTGGGACCGTCACGATGCCGGTCTCCGGGTCCACTTCGACTTCCGCGACGGCGGCCGAATAGGAGTACGCAGGCGAAGGGCCGACGCCCGCGCCCCGGTAGCGCCCGGCCGACGGCGGCGGCGAATAGGAGCCGACCGTGCCGAGCGTTCCGAACCGGCTCTCCGCCGCGACGATGGCCTCGGGGAAGCTCATTGCCTTTTCGGGGTCCTCGACGTCGAAGACACGCCCCTCGGCGATCGCGATCCGCGCCGCGGGGACTTCGAGCTTCTGCGACGCGGCCGCGACGAGCATCTCCCGCGCGCGCTCGGCCGCCTGCAGCGCCGCGTTTCCCGTCATGAGGGTGACGCGCGAGGAGTAGGAGCCCAGGTCGACGGGGGTCAGGTCGGTGTCGCCCGTGACGATCCGGATGTCGAACGGATCGATCCCGAGCACTTCCGCCACGATCGCGGCGAGGATCGTGTCGCTCCCCTGCCCGATCTCCGTCGAGCCGCAGAAGACCGTCACGCCGCCGCCGCGGTCGAGCTTCAACTGCACGCCGGACTGCGGCATCGAGTTCCAGTAGATCGGCAGCCCCGCGCCGGAGATGTAGGAGGAGCAGGCCAGACCGAGCCCCCGCCCGGGAGGAAGGTTCCCGCGGCGATTGCGCCAACCCGACGCCTCCACGACCTTGTCGATGCAGGCCTCGAGGCCCATCGAGCCCACGCGCAGGAAGTTCGCCGTCAGGGAGTCAGGCGGCTGGAGGTGCGCCTTGCGCATGTCTGCCGGATCGAGGCCCAGGTCGCAGGCGATCTTGTCGAGCTGAACCTCCAGCGCGTACCGCGGCTGCGGCGTGCCGTGGCCGCGCTTGGGCCCGCACGGCGGCTTGTTCGTGAAGACCCGCGCACCGTCGAAGCGGTACGCCGGGATCTCGTAGGTGACGGTCTGGAGCGCTCCGGTGTAGTAGGTCGAGGCGACTCCGTAGGATCCGTAGCCTCCGCCGTCGAGCACCGTCTGGAAGTGCATCGCGGTGATGGCGCCGTCCTTCTTTACGCCGGTCTTCACGCGCATGAGTGTCGGATGCCGTCCCCGATGACAGTAGAAGACTTCCTCGCGAGTGAGGCAGATCTTGACCGGCCGCCTGGTGACGCGCGAGAGGTGCGCCACGATGATCTCGTGATTGAAGGGATCGGATTTTCCGCCGAACCCTCCGCCGTTGGGAGTCGCGATGACGCGGATCCGGGAGGCCGGCATCCGGAGGACCTTCGCGAGAGCGCGGTGAACGTAGTGCGGCGTCTGCGTCGAGGTCCAGAGAGTCAGCTTTCCGTCGGGCCCGTAGTCGGCCACGGAGGCATGCTGCTCGAGCGCGATGTGCGTATTGCCTTCGTAGAAGAAGAGATCCTCGTAGATCCGGTCGGCGCGCGCGAAACCTTCCCCCGTATCGCCGAACTCCATCGAGACGAGCTTGTGGAAGTTGCCGCCGTCGCCGTAGTCGTGGATTCGCGGAAAAGGCGTCGCGATCGCCTCTTCGATCGAAGCGATGGGAGGCAGAGGTTCGCAGTCAACCTCGATCGCGGCGAGCGCGTCGAATGCCGCGTCCTCGTCCACGGCCGCGACGGCCGCGATCGGGTCCCCGACGTACCTGACGGTGTCCGGGGACAGAGCGTGCTCGTCCTGCGAGACCGGGAGGATTCCGAAGGCGATCGGAAGGTCTTTTCCCGTCGCGGCGCCGACGACGCCGGGCAGAGCGAGGGCCTTCGAGACATCCACGCGGGCGAGGCGCGCGTGCGCGAGCTTCGATCGGAGGATCTTGCAGTGGAGCATCCGCGGCAGAAAGATGTCATCCGCGAACTTCGTCTGTCCCGTCACCTTCGCCGCCGCGTCCACCTTGGGATAGGGGCGCCCCACGACGCGGGTCTTCGGGCGGTCGCTCACGCGATCCTCCCCCCGAGTCCAAAGTCCAAAATCCAAAGTCCAAAGGGGCTACCTCGGACCTTGGACCTTGGACCCTGGACCGCTTCGACCAGGCTCATCGTCTCACCACCGGCAACAGTCCGCTCTCATCGAAATCGGTCCCGTACAACGCGTCCTTCGGCGGCTCGGCCTCCTCGCCGCGCATCCACGCGGCGGCCAGCTCAACTGCCTCGAAGATCTTGATGTAGCCGGTGCAGCGGCAGAGATTGCCGGCGAGCGCCTCCTTGATCTCCTCGCGTGTCGGCATCGGGTTCGACTCCAGGAGCTGCCTGGCCGTGAGCAGGAATCCCGGCGTGCAATAGCCGCACTGCGCCGCGCCCAGATCCGCGAAGGCCTTCTGCAGGGGGTGAAGCCCCGCCGCACCAGCCATCCCTTCGACGGTCTCGATGTGCCTCCCCTCACACTCAACGCCCAGGTAGAGGCAGGAGAGAACCGGCTTCCCGTCCACGAGCACGGCGCAGGTGCCGCACTCTCCGAGCTCGCAGCCATGCTTCGTCCCCGTCAGCCGGAGGTCTTCGCGCAGGACCTCGAGAAGAGTCTTGTGCGGCGCGAACGCGGCCTCCACCGGCTCGCCATTGACCCGGAACCTCACGAGCGCGGCGCCTTTGGGCTCCGCGCTTTTCTTACGATTACGCGGCATTATGGCTTAATCTAATCCCTTTATTTTGAGAAGGAAAGATGTCATTTTCTATCCGACCGGTCAGATGATAAGGGAGCAAGGTACTGGTTTGAAATCTCTCGGTCGCCGTTCGCGAAGCAAACGCCGCGGCCGAAAGTCTTAGCGTCCGTGCCAGGCGGCCGGGCGCTTGCCGAGGAAGGCGTCGATGCCTTCCTCGGCATCGTGAAGCGTCAGGTTCTTCGCCATCGCGCCGCCGGCGGCGTCGTAGGCCGATTCGACGGGGCGCTCGATCTGACGGTAGAACGCGTCCTTTCCGAGGCGGACGACGGCGGGACTGCGCGCGAGAACGATCTCGGTGAAGTGGGCGACGGCGGCGTCGAGCTCGTCGGCCGGCACGACGCGATTGACGAGGCCCCAGGCCAGGGCAGTGCGCGCGTCGATCGGCTCGCCGGTCAGCAGCATCTCCATCGCGCGCTTCCTCCCGATATTGCGCGCCACGCCGACGGCCGGAGTCGAGCAGAAGACGCCGACGTTGATTCCCGGCATCGCGAAGGTCGCGGTGTCCGCCGCCACCGCGAGGTCGCACATCGAGACGAGCTGGCATCCGGCCGCGGTGGCGATTCCATGGACGCGGGCGATGACCGGCTGCGGCAGCCGCGTCAACCCCACCATCATCCGGCTGCAGTCGTCGAAGAGCCGCCGCTGCCAGGCCTCGTCTCCCGCATGCGCCCGCATCTCCTTCAGGTCGTGGCCGGCGGAGAAACCCTTTCCCTCCGCGGCCAGCACGACGACACGCGCGTCGGGATCGCCGGCGATCGCGTCGAGTTCGGCCTGGATCGCGGCGATCATCTCAAGCGACAGCGGATTGAACCGGTTGCCCCTGTTGAGCCTCAGGCGAACGACGCCCCCCTCTCGGCTGCTCAGGACCAGGGGCTCCGATGCGACGGCGGTGTCGGTGCTCATGGCGTGGCTCCTTCAGGACTTGGAAAGAGTGGGCGGTGCCACAATGAGGTTAGCGCTCTTGCAAGCAAGATCAAATGCTCCGAAGAGCAAGTCCTGACGCCCCGGGCAATCCCTCATGACCCGGCTCTTGGACTCGTGGTCAACCGCCCACCAAAATCCTATCACCGGGAAACCAGCGATCAACATGCAAGCGCGGAGCGACCTTGAGCAGATCCTTCGCTTCGCTCAGGATGACAGGCGTGGGGCCTACCCCGACACATCGTCAGCAACACCTCCAATAGAACACCGGAATGCCGCCGGTATTCGCGGCGCGAGGAGTCTCCCAGTGGGGAGGAGCCTCGCGCCGCGGGAGCGCAGCGCTTGCGCGGGATCAGGCAAGCGATCGAGGCCGCATCCGGCCGAGTCGCTCGCCGGTGCGCCGCAGGCGCAGATCCAGCGCTAGCGCGGAGCGACGGACCGTTCGCTGTCGAGCACGGCCATCTGGCGGGCGTCGTAGCGGTCCCCGGCCGCGGCGCCCGGCGGGACGGCCTTCTCCAGCCGCGCGATGTCCTGCGGCGTCAACGCGAGATCGATCGCCGCGAGAGCCTCCGACAGCCGGTCCCGCCGCCTTGCCCCGACGAGGGGAACGATGTCGTCCCCCCGCGAGAGGACCCACGCGATTGCGACCTGTGCGACGGCCGCCCCCTTCGATTCCGCCACCTCCCGCAGGGCTTCGACGAGCGCCAGGTTCCGCTCGAGGTTCTCGCCGTGGAAGCGGGGAAGGAAGTTGCGGATGTCCCCTTTCGCCAGGGCCCGCTCCTTCGACCAGCGGCCACCGAGGAGGCCGCGCGAGAGAACACCGTATGCGGTGACGCCCACGCCGAGGGAGCGGGCCGCGGGAAGGATGTCCGACTCGATCCCGCGGGAGAGGAGCGAATACTCGATCTGGAGGTCGGCGATCGGGTGGACCGCGTGGGCCCTTCGCAAAGTCTCCGCCCCGACCTCGGACAGGCCTGCGTATCGGACGTGCCCCGCCTTGATCATCTCGGCGACCGCGCCGACGGTCTCCTCAATCGGGACGGAGGGGTCGAGCCGCCCCGGCCGGTAGATGTCCACGAAATCGGTCCCGAGGCGGCGCAGCGTATACGCGAGGAAATTCTTGACGGCGGCCGGCCGGGCATCCACACCGAGCCAGCCGCCGGCCGGATCGCGGAGGGCTCCGAACTTCACGCTCAGCAACACGTCTTTCCGGCCGCGCCCGGCGAGGGCCTCGCGGATCAGCAGCTCGTTGTGTCCCGATCCGTAGTAGTCGCCCGTGTCGAGGAGCGTGATGCCGGCGTCGAGAGCCGCGTGGATCGTCGCGATGCTCTCCGCCCGATCCGCCGGACCATACAGGTCGGACATGCCCATGCATCCGAGGCCGACCGCCGAGACTCCAGGACCGTGGGAGCCGAGCGAGCGCGTGATCATGTCAGGCCGTCCCTTTCTTGCGCCGACGCGTCTGACGCGCGGCGCGCGTGAACTGCGGGATCCGCATCCCGCGCTCCGAGTGTTCGATGAGCCTGCCCAGGCGGTCGCGCCGGTCTCTTCTTTCCTTGCGCTGACCACCCACCAACCGGCGGATTTCCTGTACGAGGGCGGTTGAGCCTGAAAAAAAGACCAGGCCTCCGCGTTCCTCTTCAGCAGGCCCCGTACGGTTCCTCGAGCTGCTCGCTGCGCTGTTCGTAAGAATAGATTCCGG
>DATIRW010000230.1:0-2958 GCA_035469365.1 Thermoanaerobaculia bacterium | reverse complement strand
AGCGGCAAATGTTCTAAAATCCTCTCGGGAGCCGATCTCGGGGACCTTCAGCATGTGCCAACTCTCGCGAGACGTGTCCGGAAAGAGAGCAACGATGGAGCTGGCGCCGGAGCTTCAGTCCAAATGAAAAGGGGATCGCCTGCCGGATATCTGATTCTCGCGTGCCTCCTCCTGCTTCCCGCGATCCTGCCGGCACAGAGCGTTTCCGTCGACACCGGCGGAATCGTCGGCATAACCACGGGAGTCCCCCCGACGTACAGCGGGCCGTACGTCCTGCAGCAGACGGAATACGGGTTCTTCTGGCTCGATACCTCCGCGCTCCTGGGCGGGCACGTCCAGGCTGTCTCCAAGTGTTCCGGCGGCCTCCCCCCCTCCGACTCCGGCTACTACGTCCTCGCCGACTGCAACTCGATCACGAACATCTCCGCCTCGGGCAGCCTCGCGGTCGTTCGAATGACCTCGGGTCAATGCGGCGCGCAAAGCGTGGGGTGCGGTGGGATTCGCGACGACGGCCACTGGCGTTTCACCTTCGGTCTCGGAACCTGGGACTACAGGGGCGATCTCGGCGAGATTCCCGATTCGACCCAGACGACTGACCCGCTGGGCAGGACCTGGAGTATCCTGCCCGCCGACCTGACCGGGACCCACTTCGTCTGGCAATCCAGCGGCATTCCAAGCTCGCCGCCGTTCGCGGACGCTGTCGGCACGAACCTGTCGGCCGGCGCGCGCGGCGACACTGCCAACTATTACGGCGACAAGTGGCAGCTCAGGGACATCTCCTCGGGAGCCACGTCGGTCTTCTGGGACTTCAACTACACGGGCTCCTTTGCTGCGGATGAAACCGGCCCCGAGGCCTCCGAAGGGACGGTGAACGGCTACTTTCCCTGCGATCCCAGCGGCGCTGTCCATGGCGATATCCGCTCGGGCGCGAACTGCCGCCAGAGCCTCGGCCTGGCCAGTCCGCCCGCCGCCGGGAGTTACCGTCTCGCGCTGCGGAGCGCGAACTCCTTCGGGATGAGCACGAACACCTACTCGTCCGCCGCGGTTTCCGTCGCCTGTCCTCAGGTGAGTATCGCCGGGTACACGGGCTCCACGGGCACCTGCGCGAAGACCGGCGGCACGCTGACCCTTCCCACGGGAGGCAACGCCGACGCGAGCGGCTCGAAGGGGAATCTCGCCGAGGCCTCGTTCGCCTGGGCGTTCAACTTTCCTTCCGGCCCGCCGGCAGGCGCGGCGGGTCCGGTCGTCCCGGTTCCCAACGGCGCCGTCGGATTCACGCTGACAATCTCATTTCCGGGCGGCTACCAGGCGACCGCCTCGGGAGCCGTCGCGCTGACGCCGAGCCTCGTCGCGGCCTTCTCGGCTCAGAACCCCGTCGTCCGGGGAAGCTCCTTCATCCTGGCCAACGAGATGGTGAAGGCGCCGACGACGATGCTCAATTCCGTGGATTCTCTTATCCTCCCCGGAGCCTGCGGAGCGCCTCCGGCGATCCCGTCCAACCCGCTGGCATCGACCTTCTTGGCGGCGGGAGGCCTCGCCTCCGTGACCGCACCCGCGTCGGTCGGCAGCTACTGCGTCTCCCTCAGATACAACTTCACGGAAGGCGGCGCTCCCGGTTCGCAGACCGTCTCCCGCCCGTTGACCGTGATCGACTGGACTGCTGTCCCGTCCATCGGCATCTATCTCGACAGCGCGAAGGCGCAACCCGCGGCCTTCTTCGGCGGGACGTACTTCCTGTCGGCAGGCACGTACTACTACCTCTTCGATGAAGAGCCGGCGCCGCCGGCGGGCACGCCCTATCCCGGCGCGCAGTGGTCGCTCGCCTCCCCTTCCGGAGACACGGCGGTGGGGAGCTCGGCGACACAGATTCTCGGCCCCGTCCAGTTCTCGAAAGTCTGCGCCGCCGGCTGCTCGTTGAAGCTCGCCGTCGGCTCCGCGACCCGGCAGGTCCCGGTCAATATCGCTTCCTGCGCCTCCAACGCGACGTCGCTCTGCTTGAACGGCGGGCGATTCAGCGTCCACGTGACCTGGTCCACGACGGACGGCCGATCCGGGGCGGGGCAGGCCTTTGCCGTGACCGGCGATACCGGCTACTTCTGGTTCTTCACCTCCGGCAACGTGGAGATGATCGTGAAGATCGTGGACGGCCGCGCCGTCAACTCGCGCTTCTGGGTGTTCGCCGGCGGACTGACGGACGTCGACGTCGTCATGACGGTCCTGGACACCCAGACCGGGCTCACCAGGACCTACCACAACCCGCAGGGCCACGCGTTCGAGCCCATCCAGGACACGGGCACGTTCCTCGCGTCCGCTGCGCTCGAACCGGGAACAGAAGCGGCGGAGTCCGTGGAGCCTGAACCATCGGCGGCGGAACTCCGGCAGGCGCGACCCTCATCGGCGGAGGCTCCCTGCGCCGCGAACGCGACGACTCTCTGCCTGAACAACAGCCGCTTCAAAGTCCAGACTCAGTGGACGACGACGGCCGGAGCCACGGGCGCCGGCCAGGCCGTTTCCCTGACCGGCGACACCGGATACTTCTGGTTCTTTACCTCGAACAACGTGGAGATGGTCGTCAAGGTCGTCAACGGCTGCGACGTCAACTCGAACTACTGGACGTTCGCCGGCGGACTAACCGACGTCAACGTCGTCATGACCGTCATCGACACTCAAACGGGCACGATCAGGACCTATACAAACCCTCAGAGCGCCGCCTTCCAGCCCATCCAAGACACCAGCGCCTTCCCCTCCTGCCCGTAAGAAGGGCCCACACTCCTCGGCGAGAACAGGTCGTCCGGACCGGGCCTGATATACTGTTCCCGTCCTCGTTCGCTCGCCTTTTGTCGGACCCGATCTGCCAAAATCCGAACGGTCAACAAAACGGGGTGGCGTGACCGTTCCGCCGGCGGCCGTTCACGCGATTTTTGCCAGGCCGGAGGATGTGCCAGCCGCGCCGGCACG
>DATIRW010000229.1:0-5913 GCA_035469365.1 Thermoanaerobaculia bacterium | reverse complement strand
GCCGCGGCAAACTGCGGCTCCTTGCCGGTCGGCTCCATGCAAATCCTCGCCTTCGCGGCGGCGCACCTCACGTCGTCCCCCTTGCTCTGGCCCACGAACGGGTTGCAGCGCCCGTCGAGCGGGAATTGCCGCGCATCCACGCTGAAGCTGCCTGGCGGCGAGCTCTCCCGGAGCGTCTGCAATGTCTCCTGGAGCCCGGCGCAGTGTTCACACAGGATGTCGGTGAACTCGGTGATCCGCACCGGCGCCAGGTCCGATCCGACGAGCGCCCGCGGCGGAGGAACCCGCTGCGTCTGCGCCGCGCGGTAGATGGCCAGGGAATCGGCGAGGGTCTGCTTCAGCGACGGTTCGAGCGAGCCGATCAGGTCGGTGAGGATCTTGTCATATTGCGCGTTGCCCGTTCCCGCCGCCGGTCGGGAGCCGCCCCCGGACTGCGCCACGGCCTCCGACACGGCTTTCCTGCCAGCCTCCCCGCTCGACTTCGGCGTGCGCAGACCGGGATAGAGAAGAAGGAGGAATGCAACGCCGAAGGCGCCGGCCGCAAGCACGGACCCACGGAGCGCTTGCGGGAATCCGGCGGGACGCCACTGCAGGAGGGCGATGAAACCGTAGGCGCCCACGATCACGTAGGTCACGGCGCAACCGGGGCAGAAGGCGCCCGCGAGGGCGCTCGCGGCGATCATCAGCGCGACTGTCAGGATCCCGGCGAGTCCGACGAGGCGCACCGCGCTCGCGAGCGGCCCGATCGTCTTCCCTTCCGCGCGGCGGAGGAGCGCCACGAGCGGAAGGAGGAATGCCGCAACGCTCCAGGCCAGGCCCCACCCGGAGATCGGGACGCCCGTGAGCTTGTGGACCGTCGAGGCGAGCGCCCCGCTCCAGACCGCCTCGCAATCGAACTTGCCGCCGAAGCCGCAGAAGGAGCTGCCTCCCGAGCGCACGACCACGAGCTCCGCCCACAGGAAGAGAGACCAAAGACCCGATAGCACTCCGAGCAGGCACAGTTTCGCCAGGCTGCGAGGCGTGACGACGGCCATGGCATTCGCCGGTGCCGCCGGGCGTTCCTTCGCCTCCGGCCTTTCGTTTCTTTGCCGTTCCTTCCTGGCCATGCGGACGGATTCTGACACGCAAACGCGGTCCTCCGGGCGCGCCCCCGCCGTCCGCGCGAGATGGCAGGTGCTTCCGGCCTTCGGGCGGGGCTCTTCGTCATCAGTCCGGTCTTTCTCGCGACCATCGCGGGCGAGGTTTTCGCCTGGCGCTCGAAACCGGAGCCTTTGAGATACCTGACCCTGGGCACGGTGCTGGTCGTCGCCTTGTATTCCTGCTGGGGCGCGTGGTGGGGAGGCAGCACCTTCGGCTATCGGCTTATCCTGGAGGTCGCCCCTGCGCTCGTCCTGCTCATGCCTCTGGCCTCGAGGCCCGGTCTGCCGGTGAGCTGCAACCTTCTGATCGATCGCGGGTTTCTGGAATGAACGGGTGGCCTGTAACGCGATCTGTTGACGAATATTCTAGAAATAGGTAGATTCCAAGAATGATCGACGCAATCGATGGCCAGATACTGAATATCCTGCAGGGAAACGCCCGAACGTCCAACGCGGAGATCGCGCGGCAGGTAGGGCTGGCGCCGTCGGCGGTGTTCGAGCGGATCCGCAAACTCGAGGAGAGAGGCGTCATCCGCGGCTATCGAGCGGATATCGACCCGAAGGTCCTGGGACTGGCGCAGCTCGCGTTTACGTTCGTGCGATCGAACGACCGGCCGGGCGGGGTTGTGACGGGCGAGAAGCTCGCCGAGATCCCGGAGATCCTCGAGGTGCACCACGTGGCCGGGGAGGATTGCTTCCTGGTCAAGGCCCGCGCCCGGGACGCGGAGGCGCTCGGGCGGCTCCTGCGCGAGCGCCTGGGCGCGATCGCCACGATCAGCTCGACGCGAACGACGATCGTGCTCGAGACCGTGAAGGAGACGGCTGCGCTGCCGCTCCCCTGCGCCGACGCCGAGCCCGGTAATGACGAGGCGGCGAGTGCCTGAAGTTTCGACGGGGATCTCCCCGCCGCGGGCGAAACTCGTCGCGGCTTTCGGGGCGGTGTACGTCTTGTGGGGGTCGACGTATCTCGCGATCCGTTTCGGCATCGAGACGATCCCGCCGTTTCTCATGGCGGGGACGCGGCACCTGACCGCGGGCTTAATTCTCTTCCTCTGGACGCGCCTGACGTGCGAGCCTCGTCCGGACAGGCGCCACTGGGGCACGGCGTTCTTCATCGGCGGCCTGATGCTCCTGGGCGGCAACGGTCTCGTCACTTGGGCGGAGCGACGCGTGCCTTCCGGGCTCGCCGCGCTCATCGTCGCATCGGTGCCGCTCTGGATGGCGCTCCTGGACGGCATCCAGAGGCGCACGCGGCCGCGGCTGCCCGTGGCGGCGGGACTCCTGTTTGGCCTCGCGGGACTGCTCATGCTCGTCGCGCCGGGACATTTCGCCGGCAACGGGCGCGTGGACTTGCTCGGCGCCGGAGCGCTCCTGCTGGCGGCCCTCTGCTGGACGGCCGGCTCTCTCTACTCCCGCCACGCGCGGCTGCCCGAGTCGGTGCTGACCGCGACGGCAATGCAGATGATCGGCGGGGGAGTCCTTCTCTGGCTCGTCGGTCTCGCCGTCGGCGAAGGATCGCGACTCGATCTCGCCGCCGTATCGCCGCGTTCGATCCTCTCGCTCGGTTATCTCGTCGTCTTCGGATCGCTCCTGGGGTTTTCCGCCTATGTCTGGCTTCTGCGGGCAACGACGCCCGCGCGGGTCTCGACATACGCCTACGTTAACCCCGTGGTGGCCGTTTTTCTGGGATGGGCGTTTGCCGGCGAAGCGGTGACGCTTCGCGTCGCGCTCGCGACTATCGCGATTGTCGCCTCCGTGGCGCTCATCATCCGCTACGGCGGCGCGCGGGCAAGACAGGAACCCCGAAAGGAGGTCGCGGCATGAAGAGAGACAAGAGAGTTGCCCGGCAGGACGTCGAGATCGCCCTCCTCCTCCACGCGCTGGACGAGGCCTACGACCGGCGCGCCTGGCACGGCACGACGCTCAAGGGCTCGCTTCGCGGCGTGACGGCGCGGCAGGCGGCGTGGCGCCCGGCTCCGGGCCGGCACAATATCCGGGAGCTCGCCGTGCATGCGGCGTACTGGAAATACCGGGTGCGCCGGCGTCTGACGGGGGAAAAACGTGGGTCCTTCCCGATCGACGGGAACAACTGGTTTGCGCGTTCGGGCGCGGACGAGAAAGCGTGGCGCTTCGAGCGGGACCTGCTCGAGCGCGAGCACCGCGCGCTTCGCCAGGTTGTCGCAAACCTGCAGCCCGGGCGCCTCGTGGGCCCGCTGGCAGGAATGCGTCGGCGAACCGCTTTGCGGGAGATCGCGGGGATCGCGTTGCACGACGTCTACCACACGGGTCAGATCCAGCTGCTCAAGGCAATGTCGAAGAAACAGCGCGTCCGCTGAAACAGGAGGAAAAATGGACCTGCGATACCCGATCGGGCCGTTCGTCAGGGAGGAGGAACCTCTGAGCGCGGAGAAGCGCGCCCGGTTCATTGGCGAGATCGCCGCCGCGCCCGGAAAGCTCCGCGAAGCGGTGGCCGGCCTGACGGCCGCGCAGCTCGACACGCCCTACCGCTCGGGAGGTTGGACCGCACGCCAGGTGGCGCACCACATCCCCGACAGCCACGTCAATGCCTACGTCCGCTTCAAGCTCGCCCTGACGGAGACCGAGCCGGCGCTCCGGTCTTACGAGGAATCGGACTGGGCGAAGCTTCCGGACTCGGCAGCGACGCCGGTCGAGGTGTCTCTCGACCTGCTCGACGCCCTCCACAGCCGGTGGGTGACGCTGCTCCGCTCGCTCGGCGAACGAGATTTCCTCCGTACGGCGCGTCATCCCTCCTGGGGACTGATCACGGTGGACTTCCTGCTCGCCCAGTACGCGTGGCACGGCCGGCACCACGTCGCGCACATCACCTCGCTGCGGGAGAGGGAGGGGTGGACGGCTTGAGCCCGCGCCGGCTCATCGATCTCTCCCACCCGATCGAGTCCGGGATGACGACCTACCCGGGGCTTCCCGCGCCCGCCGTTACGGACTTTCTCTCGCACGAAGACTCGCGCGGAAAATACGCGCCCGGCACGACCTTTTCGATCGCGCGGATCGAGATGGTAGCGAACACCGGGACCTACGTGGACGCGCCGTTCCACCGCTTCGCAAAAGGATCCGACATCGGCAGCCTGCCGCTCGAGCGGCTGGCGGACCTGGACGGCGTCGTCGTCGAGAAGGGGTCCGGCCGCGCATTCGACGCCGGACTCCTGGCGGGACGCTTCCTGGAAGGCAAGGCCGTCCTGCTGCGTTCCGGATGGGACGTTCACTGGCGGACGCCGGCGTACTCCCATGGGCACCCGTACGTCACGCGCCAGGCAGCCGAGGCCCTCGCGGCGGCGCGGCCCGCCCTGGTGGGGATCGATTCGCTGAACATCGACGACATGGACGACGGGACGCGGCCGGCGCACACGCTGCTTCTCCAGGCGGGAATCCCGATCGCCGAGCATCTCTGCAATCTGGCGGATCTGCCGGTAGAAGGCTTCCGTTTCCACTGCGTCCCGGCGCCGTTCCGAGGAGTGGGGAGCTTTCCGGTTCGGGCCTACGCGGTTCTCGAGGGGAGCGCGCCGTGAGCTCGACGAAGCTCCTGGTCCTGTCGGTCGTCGTGATCGTGGCTTCCAACGTGCTGTACCACGTCTCGCAGAAGTCCATCCCGTCCGGGGTGCACCCGCTGCTCTCGGTGGCCGTGACGTACGCGGCGGCGCTTCTGGTCACGCTCGCCCTGTGGCCTGTTTCCCCCGGCGGCGCTCCGAAGCTCTCCGGGATCTCGAAGCTCAACTGGGCGACGCTCGGCGTTGCGGTCTCGGCGGTGGGGATCGAGATCGGATTCCTTCTCGCCTACCGCGCCGGCTGGAACATCAACGTCGGTTCCCTGATCGTCAGTGTCACCGTCGCGCTGCTGCTCATCCCGACGGGACTTCTGCTGTTCCGGGAACACCTGTCCCTGGCGAACGTCGCCGGGATCCTGCTGTGTCTGGCGGGACTCGTCCTCGTGATGCTGCGCTGACGAAAGCTGCTACGGTCTACACGCACTTGAAGATGCGGCCGGCGAATCCAAGAGTCAGCACGAACTTGCCGAGCACCAGGCCGGTGTCGGTCTCGGTCACAGTGAACGTCATCGTCTTTCCGTCCACCGTCCCCGTGTAGCGCGCGGGATGCACGACGGGATCCCCTTGCCGAATCGGCCCGGGGGATTCATGCACGTAGGTCCCCACCAGTTCGAAGTTCCCCCTCTGATCCGCGACGAATGGCTGATCGATCGTCCCGTGCCCGCAGTCGAAGGAGAGGATGGCGCTCGCGGCGCCGATCGTGATCGTCAGGCCCTGGCCGCCCCACGTCCCGATCATTCCATCCGCCGAGGCATCCCTCGCCGGAAGAGAGCGGGTCGCGGGCCGGCCCACCGCAGTGGCCGCCTGAGCCGAGGTCGAGTTTCCCTCCATGGAAGCCGGCTGGGTCGGGGACTTGTCGCTGCAGGCGAACGGGAGGGAGGCGATCGTGACCAGGGTTAGGAGCCTTCGGATGACCATAAAACGCTCCGAGAAGGTGGATGCTATCACGCCGGGGACGGTCCCTGTCTCCTTGCAAACCACTTACAATCCCATCGGCCTTCAGGCCAAGTGGGCGAGGGTCGACCAGTGGCTGAACATTCCGTCCCAAAGGCCGCAAACGAGATGCCCAGAGCAACCCTTGTATTCGCCGCCGTTCTCACCCTCGCGATGGCGGCCCGCGTTCGGCTCCCGGAGAGGTCCGAAGCTCTCGCTGCGGTGCCTGACATAGTCCTTGCCCCGCTCGCGGAGGG
>DATIRW010000228.1:0-6454 GCA_035469365.1 Thermoanaerobaculia bacterium | reverse complement strand
GCCGGCAGGGAAGACTGGAAGGGATCCTCTCCTCCCGACGCGACGGCCCCGCAGACGGTTCGGCCCGCCTCCTTCGCATCGGCCGCGAAGGGCTCGAACGAGACTCGCCCCGATACGGGGATGCGCAGGACGCTCCCCGCGCTCGCCCGTACCGCGCGCGGATGAAAGAAGTCGGCCGTGCCGGGCGCGGCCACGATCCCCGAGCAGCCGCTTGCCTCCCCGACCCGAACGATGGCTCCGAGGTTGCCGGGGTCCTGGATGCCGAAGACAAAGACGACCGGTCCCGGCCGCCCGAGGATCTCCGCGACGGGGACGTCGCGGCGGCGGGCGACGGCGAGCAGGTGCTGGGGCGTCTTCGAGTCGGCCAGCCTCTCGAGAACCGCGCGGGAGACGATCCGCGGCCTGGCGGAGGTCAACGCGGACAGCCTCCCTGCGCGAACGCTTGCGTCGTGAAACACATGTTCGAGGGGGAGCCCCGCGGCCACGGCTTCGAGGATGGCCTTCTCTCCCTCGAGGAGAAAGTGAGTCCGCTCCTCGAGACAACGGCCCACCTCCCGGATGAGCGGATTCGAGGGGGATTCGATGGCCGCCACGGCGAGCATGCTATAACCGGCACGGATGAACTCGCTTCGCGGCAGGCTCGACCTGAGCGCGACCCCGCCGGAGGCGATCTCCGCAACTCCTCTCTCGGCTCTCTGGACTTTCCCGGCCATGATCTTCTCCGCGTTCCTCGTCGCCTGGGGCGCCGAGGCCGCGGAATTCCTTGTTTCGCAGGGACTCGCGCTCGCGATCCTCGCTCTCGTCCAGACGTTCCCGGAATTCGCGGTCGAAGCGGTGATCGCCTGGAAGGCGGGGAAGAACCCGCCGATGGTCCATCTCGCGATCGCGAATTTCACCGGGAGCCTGCGCCTCCTGACGGGACTCGGCTGGCCGATGATCTACGGCGTCGCGGCGTTCTACTCGGTCAGGAAGAGGAAGCGCCGTCTGGGCACCATCCGCTTCCACGACGAGCACTCCGTGGAAGTGCTCGGCCTGCTTCCGCCCCTCCTCTACTTCATCGTGATCTGGGCGAAAGGAAACCTCTCGCTCGTCGATTCCGCGATCCTCGCCGCGACCTACGTCAGCTATCTCTGGATCCTTCTCAGGCTGCCGCCGAGACCCGACACGGTCGAGGAGGACGAGGAGGTGCCGGCGGTGTCCCGGTGGGCCCTCTCCTACAGCGGGGCAAAACGCTGGGCCGCGGTGGGCTCCCTCCTCCTGGGCGGCGGCGTCATCATCTTCTTCGTGGCGGAACCCTTCCTGAACTCCATGCTGGCGCTCTCCGTGAGCCTCGGGCTGTCACAGTTCGTCTTCATCCAGTGGGTCGCCCCGTTTCTCTCGGAATTTCCCGAGAAGACGTCCGCGTTCGCCTGGGCCCGGCGCGTGACGCGCGCTCCCGTCGCCCTGATGAACATGGTGTCCTCCAACATCAACCAGTGGGGGATTCTGTCGGGGCTGCTCGCGGTGATCTATTGCTGGAGCCATGGCTCGACGGAGGCTCTGCCCTTCGACGCGTTTCAGCGGCATGAGATCCTGCTGACAATCATGCAGGCGTTTCTCGGCTGGCTCTTCCTCGCCTCGATGGACCTGGCGGCCTACGAGGCGGCGGGGCTGTTCCTGTTGTGGTTGTTTCAGTTCCTGGTTCCGTCCTCGCGTCACGGGATAATGTACGTTTACGCGGCATGGATCGCGATCGAGGGGACCCTGATCGTCTTAGGCAAGAAGAAGCTCGAGGCGTTTCCCGCCTTCGTGCGGGTCTGGAAGAAGCACCTGTGACGCCGCCGCGGCTGTCCGGGCGGGTCGCGCACCTGGCGCCCTCGCCGACCGCGGCCGTCGCACGGGCTGCCAAGGCGATGGCGGCCAGCGGAGTGGACGTCGTGGACTTCGGCCTGGGCGAGCCCGATTTCCCCACCCCGGATTTCGTCGCCCGGGCCGGGATCGCGGCGATCGAAGCCGGCAAGACGAAGTACACCGACTCCGCCGGAGAACCGGAGCTTCGGGACGCCATCGCGGAGAAGTACCGCCGGGAGCACGACTCCGCCTTCGCCCGGGAGAACGTCCTGGTGACGGCGGGAGCCAAGCAGGCGGTCTTCAACGTCTGCCAGGCCCTCTTCGAAGAAGGCGACGCCGTCGCGATGTTCGTCCCGTACTGGGTCTCCTTTCCGGAGATCGTGCGCCTGGCCGGGGCACGGCCGCTCTTCGTTCCGACCGACATCCGATCGGGCTGGAAGCCGACGGCCGCCGCGCTCGAACGCGCCGCGACGAAGGAGACGCGCGGAGTGATTCTGAACTCTCCCTGCAATCCGAGCGGCGCCGTCGTCGAGGCGGAGGAGCTCGCGCGCATCCTCCGCTGGTGCGCCGACCACGAAGCCATGCTCCTCTTCGACGAGACCTACGACCACTTCCTGTACGACGGACGCCGGCACGTCTCGGCGGCTTCTCACTGGAAAGAGCACCAGGAGCGCCTCGTCATCACAGGCGCCGCCTCGAAAACGTACGCCATGACGGGCTGGCGGCTGGGATGGGCCATTGCCCGCAAGGAGCTGGTCGCCTCGATGTCGGCCTACCAGAGTCACTCCACATCCAACGCCTCCTCGATCTCGCAGGAAGCCGCCCGGGCCGCGCTCACCGACCTCGGGAGGTCCGAGTCTTCCGTGGCGGACATGCTCGAACACTACGGCCGTCGCCGCGAGGTCATGGTGCGGAGATTCTCGGCCCTCGACGGAGTCGAGTGCGTGGAGCCGGAAGGCGCTTTCTACGTGTTTCCGCGGCTCGACGCCCTCTATCCGCGAAAGAACGTTGGAGGCTCCGTCGAGTTCTGCCGCCGACTCCTGGACGAGGCTCACGTCGCCGCCGTGCCCGGAGAAGCCTTCGGCATGGACTCCTGCGTGCGCTTCTCCTTCGCCACGCCCGTCGAGCGCATCGACGAAGGCCTGAGGCGCCTCGAATCCTGGATCCGCGTATAGCGGCGCTAGACGAGCGGTTGCTCGTCGAGAGAAAGGGGAGGGGAGGAGAGAGGTTCCGGCCGCGGCGTCACCACGGCCGCGGGTGGGGCGAGGGTTCGCTGGACGCGGTCGTACATCGTGAGGTAGGAGCCCCAGACGGCGATCCGGATGGCGGGACGGATCGTCAGGACGGCGATCTGAAGCACCATGTGCAGCGCGATCGCCAGCGCGGAAACCGCCGGGGCGCTCCACTCGACGCCGACCGCGAGAAGAAGGAGAACGCCGCCGAAGAGAAACCAGAAGAGGAAAATCCCGAGTGCCCTCGGCCAGCGTCCCGCCAGCATCCGGCGAGCGTGACCATAGGCCCTCCAGGCGCCGATCGCGGACTCGGAGCGGCGCGCCGCGCGCGCGAAGTCGTGCAGCAGTGAGAAGACCGCGTAGAGCAGCAGCGCGCCGAGGACGGTGGCCACGCGGAAGACGAGAGTGGCCGAGGCGCCCGGAGGCAGATTCTCGAAGAACCTCTTGTAGATGGCGTGGTCTGCCGCAAACCACGCGCCGATCGTGCCTCCCGCGCCAATGAGAAAAATCAGGAAGCACTTCACGTTGTGCCAGGCGTTCCTCCGGACCCCCGCGGCGAAGTCCGGGACCGTAACCGGGGCCGCTTTCCCCAGGACCGAAACGATCCCTCCCGCGAACAGGATCTGCTGGAAGATCACGATCAGAATGGCCAGGTTCGCCGCGGAGCGCGCTCCGGAGACGGCGGCGCTCTTCTCGCGAAGAAAGTCGAAGACATCCGTGGGAGCGAAGGAGGGATCGTTCTTCAGGATGTGGTCTCCCGCGAGCGTGCCGGCAAACGAATCTCGGAAGGACGGGAGGAGCGGCGCCGCCGCCAGCAGCGAGAAGACGATGGTGAAGGCCGTCAAAAGGAGGACGAGTATCTTCGCCTGGCCCAGAGCCGCGAAGCCCTCCGCGATGCTGTTTCTCCTCTCCATCGGGCTCACGCCGCCGCCCACACCGCCTGCAGGAGCAGGCCGATCAAGTAGGCGGTCTCGGCAAAGTACTTCGCGGTGGCCCGGCTGCCCGCCGTCGCCGCAGGGCCCTTTCCCTGGCCCAGCACTCTCGAATCGTTCAACCGGTTCCAATCCCAGGCATTGACGCGATCCGGGTCGGCGGCCGCCCACGCGAGCTTCGACGAGTAACGGATCCGCAGGCGGACCCACCTCGCGTCCGCCGGGAGGGCGCGGTCCAGGACCCTCCCGTCCTCGAAGACGAGCCGGGCGCGGGCCTCGTGCGGCCACTCGCCGCGATTGCCGAACACAACGACGCTCTCGTACGTCTTCTTCTTTTCGACCGACGAGGCTTCGTTTTCTTTCGTCGGAAGCACCCGGCGTCCCTTCTCGAACGTGGCGCGCCCGCCGGTCCGGTCGAAGACGCCGTAGTCTTTCGCTTGCTCCTGCGTCTTCGAGGAAATGACGCTCCAGTCCAGCCGCGCCGTCCCCTCGATAAGATTGCGCCGGTAGGTCGAGAGGTCGCGTCCCGACACGCGCTCGAAGACATCGAAGAAGTCCGAGGTCGTGGGATGCCGGAAGGACCATTCCTGAAAGTAAGCCCTCTGCGCCCGGGCGAAGGTCTCCTCACCCAGGTCGTGGCGCAGCTGCGCCAGGAAGAGCCCGACCTTCGGATAGGAATTGACGCCGTAGGAGGCGCCGGAAGAGTAGCCCCAGGCGATGCGGCGGATCGGGTCGAGGTTGGGGAGTGAGGCGTAGGCCCCGTGCGCGAAGGAGCCCATGTCGAAACCGAGGCCGCCGGGCAGCCGTGCCGGCCGCGGGCCGTAGGCGAGCTGCATCGCGCGGTACTCCGAATCCGTATTGATCCCCTCGTCGAGCCACGACTCCTCGAACTCGTTGGAGCCGACAATCCCGTACCAGTACTCGTGTCCGAATTCGTGAATCGTGACGTCCTCGACCCATCGCACGCGGTCGAGGGGCCAGGACAGGAGCAGCCTGGGCGCGTGCCCGGTGAAGAAGGTCGGATACTCCATCCCCCCCGCGCCCAGGCCGTCATCCGGCGGGTCCACGATCGTCAACGTGTCGTAGGAATAGGCGCCGAACCAGAGGCCGTAGAAGGAGAGGGCAACCTTCGTCGAGCCGATGTACCGGTCACGCGCCCGCGCGTGGTTCGGCTGGAGCAGGAGCCGAACCGAAACGGGCTTCAGCGCGATCTGGCTCTCGGACATGGCGAGCTGACGGGCGGCCAGGGCGCTCCATCCGGGAGGAATGTCGGCAGGAGGGTCGAATCGGAATTCGTGGACCTGGAAACTCGGATCGGCCGTCCAGGCGAAGTCGTGAACATTCTCCGCCACGTACCGGTAGACCGCGAGGTTCCCTTTCTTCGACTCGGAGACGCGTTTCCCGGTCGCGCCCACGACGAAGGAGGCCGGCACGGTCAACGTCACGTCATAGCGTCCGTAGTCGGCGTAGAACTCGGAGTTGGCGTGAAACGAGTGGCAGTTCCATCCTCCGATTGCCCGGCCCCTCATTCCTGCGGGCTCGTACACGCCGATCTTGGGGAACCACTGCCCGACGAGGTGGAAGTCACGGACATAACCGGTCCGCGCGAAGACCCGCGGCAGCCTGGCGCGGAAGGCGATCGAGAGCGCGATTTCACCGTGGGGCGGGACGGGGGAAGAAAGCGGGACAGAGAGTACCGTCTCGTCCGCAAGGGCCTCTCCTTCCTTTGCCGCGCCGGGGAAGGGGTAGCCGTCCGGCTGGATGAACCGGGCCGACGGTTTCAGGTCCGAGCCCGAGGAGGTCTTCATCGAGAGAACGTCGATCCATCCCCAGTCCTCCGGCTTCGTCCCGGCCTTGTCGCCTCGCAGCTGGCCACCCGACTCGCGCGTGAAGAGCGAACGGTTGTTCTTGAAGGCGTTCAGGTACAGATGGAATCGCAGCTCAGAGACCGGATCGCCGGAGGGGTTCCTCCAGATCAGCCGTTCCTGGCCGTCGAGCATGTGCGTCGCGGGATCGAGTTTGACTTCGATCGTGTACTCGACGGCCGGTGGCGAAATGGGCGTGGCGGCAACGAGCGCGCCGGCGGAAAGGAAGATTGCCGAGACCGCCGCCAGCCGCGACATGGCCCGCTTCAGAAGAGCGAAAGGGAGCTGCGTCAAGTGACCTCGGTCGTCAGGGGACACGGTCATCGGAAGATTCGGGCCGCAAGTCTACTTTGACACCGGGCGTTCCTCGCAAGAAATGCGGAAGCGGGGAAGATCAACCAATAGAATCTCGGCGTGTCCCAACGCCTCGCTTTCCTGACCGGAGGCACGGGTTTCCTCGGCGGCCACGTCGCTCGAGCCCTGTCCGCGGATGGGTGGGCGGTTCGCGCGCTCACGCGGAGAACGTCAGGGTTTCCGCCGGACCTCTCCCTCGATGCGGTCGCCGGAGACCTGTTGGACGGCTCTCAGGACGCCC
>DATIRW010000227.1:0-6927 GCA_035469365.1 Thermoanaerobaculia bacterium | reverse complement strand
CTCGCAGGCCCGGATCGCCCGGACGGCCTCTTCCGCGCCGGCGCACGAGCCGACGACCTCGACGCCCGGCTCTTTCTCGAGGAGCTCGCGCGCGCGCTCCCTCGCGGGACGCTCGTCGTCCACGATGAGGACCCGGATCGTCGAGTCGCTGGCGACCTCGATGGCCGTGGAGCTCCTTCTGAAGCAGAGTACGGTACACGGCGGAGAAGGTTACGGTGCGCGTCCTCCTGGAAAACGGTTTCGACCCGGGAACCGGCCTGTTGATCCGCGCGAGCGAAATCACAGAAGGAAGCCGGGACGAAATTTTCCGCGCGCGGAAGGATGGAAAGCGCTTTCCACCGGCGACGACAGTTCTCCGTCCCGGCGCGCGGGCTCTCCATCACACGCGCGAGCACAGTCGTCAAGCGAGGCGGCCGTCCTCGCGCGAGTTTCGACGCGCCTTTGGCAATGTGACGAAGCGAAGCCGCGGCGTGACAAGCGGACGATCGGCCGCGAAACGGACCCGTACGCGCGATCATGCGGGCAGGTTCGCGCCACGTCTCCTTCCTCTTCGCTTCGTCTGCCGCGCGGCGTGCACTCCTGACTCTCGCGCTTCTCCACTCGGCGACCGGGCAAGCGGTGTCGCCGGCGCAAGCACGAAGCTGGTTCGTGAGTCCCGTGGATTCCTTTCTCGCCGCGGCGGCGGCCGACGCAATTGACGCGGCCGAGAGGCTCCTCGCGGATTCGCGATGCGAGCAGATCTTCTCCGACTTCCACGACCCTTCGGGAGCTCCGCTGCAGGTCGCTCTGAACGCCCTCGGAATGACTGGCGGTGTCTACCTGCACGGGCTCCGTTTCGCCAACGGAGAGCACCTCTCCCTCTGTTCCTCGGGAGTCCTCGCGGCGACGAGTCCGGGAAGCCGCATCATTTATCTCTGCGGATCGCGTTTCGCTGCCGCGCAGCGAAGCAACCCCCGGCTCGGCGCGTCGGTCCTCCTCCACGAGGAGCTCCACTCGCTCGGCCTCACGGAGAATCCCCCGTTGAGCCGGGAGATCACCGCCCGCGTCCTCGCCCGTTGTCGGTGACGTCGCTTCGCGCTTGCGTGAGGCCTGCGCCTCTCGGGCGCACCGGCGAGCGACTCGGCCGGATGCGGCCTCGATCACTCGCCTGATCTCGCGCAAGGGGCTGCGCTCCCGCGGCGGGGCGCCGCTACTGCGAGCTGATCAGAAGAGCGGGCTTGGTGTACCAGCGGCTCGACAGGCTTCCGATCCACTCCCGCGCACCGCGCACGGAATGTTACTTCGCCGTGATCAGGAGATGGCCCCGGCGGTTCTCCTGCCAGCAGCTCTCCGTCTCCTGCGAGCAGAAGGGCCGCTCTTTTCCATAGGAGACGGACGCGATGCGGGTGGCGGGGACTCCGAGCGAAGCCAGATACTCCCGAGCGGCGTTGGCGCGGCGGTCGCCGAGCGCGAGGTTGTACTCCTCCGTGCCGCGCTCGTCGCAGTGCCCCTCGATCATGATCTTCGCGGACGGATACTTCTTGAGCCACTGCGCGTCGGCCAGCAGGGCTGCGCGCGCGTCTTCCCGCAGGTCCGCCCTGTCGTAGTCGAAAAAGGCGTCCTTCAGGTACCCCTTGCGGTTGAGCGTCGCGAGATCGGCCGAGAGGATGTCGGGCTCGAGAGACGGCGGTTGCGCGGATCCCGGAGGAGCGACGGATGTCGCGGGGGGTAAGGCGGCGTTCTCGCGCGTTCCGGCCGCCGTCTTCGGCGGCTTCGCGCTGCAGGACGCCAGGACCAGGATGGCGGCGGAGGCGATCATGGAAAGGAACAGGTTGGCGCGATTCTTCAGCATGGCTTCCAATCTCCTTCGATTACGCATCGTACAACGATACGTCACATATCGTGCTAGGATATTGTGATGCCCCGCCTGAAAGATCGGGACTACCGGGCTCTCGCCGACTGGCGCCACGCGCTGCGGCGATTCCTGGCAGCCTCGGAGGCGATCACCCGGGCACATGGGGTCTCCCCGACGCAGTACCAGCTGCTCCTCTTCGTCCGCGGCTCTCCCGGCGGGGCGCCGGCCATCGAAGATCTCGCCCACAGGCTCCAGATCCGCCACCAGAGCGCCGTCGGGCTCGTGGACCGCTGCGTGGAGGCCGGGCTCGTCCGGCGCAGGCGCGACCCGAACAACGGCCGGCGCGTCCTCGTCGAGGCGACCCGCCGCGGCGCCGAGCGCCTGCGCCGTCTCGCCGCCGAGCACTTCGCGACCATCGAGAAGCTCGGCCGCGCCTTCGTCCCGCCGTCCCTGCGAGGGCGCCGTCGCGGATGAGAAGGAGCCTCTACCTGGCCTTGCGCAGGATCTCCTCGAGGCCGGAAGTATCGCCCCGGCGCGAAGCGGTCTCTCCCGACTGGTTGTAGACGACCCTCCCTGTAGCGTCGAGAACCGCGAGTGTCGGGATATACCCGCGATAGAAGCGGGAGACGAGCGCCCTCTGGTCGCGGGAAGGGTGTTCGAGGTCCACGACGAGGTACCGGACTGCGTCTCTCTGCTTGCCGGCGAGCGCGACGAAGCGCTCGGCCTCGCGGTTGGTGTTCCAGCAGTGGGATGTCCCGAAGAAGATCGCCGTCGGGCGGTCCGAGGCGATCCTCCCGTCGCCCAGGTTCGCCCCGCGGATCGGGAAGTTGCTCGAGGAGTCGTCGGTGAAGGAGAGATCCGGAGCCAGCGCCAGGTTCGTCGCGCCGCCCGGCCCGGGCCCGGCCGCTGCGACCGGCGCGGGGGCCTTGTCGGCGCCGAGAAGCAGGCCAATCCCCAGCAGAACTCCGGCGACGGTGGTCGTCAACAGGGGCAGCCGCATCACAACCCGTCGTACTTCGAATAGCCCCGGTCGTTCCAGTAGTCGGCGGGCTCTTGAGCGACATAGGCGATAGAAGTGATCGCCTTGATGTTCTTCAAGCCCAGCTTCATCGGCGCGAGCAGGCGCAGGGGTGCCCCGTGCTCGACCGGAAGGGGACGTCCCGAGACGTGCGTGGCCAGGAGCGTCTGCGGATGGCGCGCCGTCGGCAGGTCGATCGAGACGTAGTACGGGTCCGGATTCCCGGCCCCGTCGAGGGCGACGGCGGAATCCAGGCGGGCCCAGCGCGCGCCCGGAGCCGGCGGATAGGCCCGCAGGAAATCCGCGAAGCGCAGCCCTCCCCACCAGGCGACGATGCTCCAGCCTTCCACGCAGTAGAGCCGCGTGACCTGGTCGCGATGCGGGAATCGCGCCAGCAGGTCGGCGATCGTCAGCCGCTCGATCTGTCCCGATGCGAGCCCCGAGACGGTGAGCGTCCACCCCGGGATGTAATCGGGGCCGGGCGTCCTCCCCGCGTAGTTGTTCCGCAGCGGCGTGACCTGCGACTTCGAATAGGTCCGGACCGAGCGGTCCGCGGAATAGAGCGCCTCGGCCACGTCGTCGTCGAAGGTCAGCACGCGGTTCAGGAATCGTTCGCGGCGCTTCGGGTCGGCTCCCAGCCGGGCCTCCAGGGAATCGATCCAGTCCCGCAGTCCCGGAGTCAGGTGCAACTGTTTCGTCCCGTCGGGAAGGAGCCACCAGAACCCGGCCGCCGCGGCAAGAGCCCCCGCGCCGAACATCAGGAAATCCCGCCGCGAGCGCGCCCTGAGCGTCGACGCCGGCAGCTCGATCGGGACCTCCTCGGGCTCGCGGAGCCGCTCGGCGAGTGAGATGCGCCGCCTGGCGGGCGGGCTCTTCGGAGGCGGTGGCGGCGAAGGCTCTTTCGCCGGCGCGGTTTCCTCAGCCGGGGCGGGTAGCTCTGGAGAGGCACTGCTGGCCTCGGCTTTGCTCTCAGCCCGTCCCTCTCCCGGGGAGAGAGAGGGAAGGACCGGCGCCTCCCCTGCAGGCTCTGAGGGCGGTTCCGAAGGGACGCCTTCCCCGGGCCGCTCAGTCTCGTCCATGACGGCCTCCGAGGCGCTCCGACCACCCGACGATCATGGAGCGGAACGTGTCCCATCCATCGGCGATGACGAGGATGACGTGCGGAATGACGAACGTCGCAAGAGCGACCATGACCCAGAAGTGGACGATGCGCGCGCCGTTGTAGTTGACGAACATCCGCTCGAGCCAGTGCAGCTGCACCGGCTTGTGCATCGCCCAGCCGCTGGCGACGGCGAGGATCCCGAGCAGCGGCATCGCGAAGTACGCGCCGCGCTGCAGGGCGTTGTACTTGGAACGGACGGGTGGATGAGGCCAGGGGCGGCGCAGGAGTTTCGCCGGGACGACGCCCACGTAGTACCGGGTCATCCTCAGGGCCTCCGGCGCGTCGGAAAGACGCGGCAGGAGCGCCTTGTACCCGTCCCCCAGAGCGAGACCGAGCACGTACAGCAGGCCGTTCGCCATGAAGAGGTAGGCGAAGAACCAGTGGAGTCGCAGCGCGTGGGACAGTTGAAACGTGCCGATGCCGATGCGGTTGTAGATCCATCCGCCGGGGTCCCTCGCCGGGCCGGCCCCTGGCACGTGCTTGACGATCCAGATTCCGATGTCCGCGACATAGTCGGTCGATCGCGTCACGCGATCCGGCGGATGCTCGAAGACGGGCGCAGCCCAGTAGATCGAAAGCCCGGTCACGATGAGTCCGAGCAGCAAGGGGACGTTGGCCCAGTGCGACAGCCGGACCAGGGCGTGGTGCTTGGGCACGACCAGGCGCACCGCGGGCGCGCGGGATGCCGTCTCGACCGTTGTCGCGCTCATGCCTCGAGGGTTGCCCTCACCCGGCTGGATTCGCCGCCGGCCGCAACCGGCCGGTTCCGGCGGCAGGACCCCTCGCGAGGCCGGGCGCGGCTCTTTCTTTCGTTCTTGCTTCTCTGCGTTTCGCTGCCAGGTCCTCGAGGCACCGCACGGCGAGCGCCGTCCATCCGGTCTGGTGGCTCGCTCCCACGCCGCGCCCCGTGTCTCCGTGGAAGTATTCATGGAACAGGACCAGCTCGCGCCAGTGCGGGTCGCTCGCGTAGCGGTCGTCCTCCCCGTGGCAGGGGCGCCGGCCCCTGCCGTCCGGAAGGAAGAGGGAGGCGAGGCGCCGCGCGAGCTCCTGCGAGACCTGAGCGAGGTTCATGAAGACGCCCGACCCCGTCGGGCATTCCACTCTGAGCCCGTCGCCATAGAAATGATGGTAGCGCTGCAGCGCCTCGACGAGGAGGTAATTGACCGGAAACCAGATCGGCCCGCGCCAGTTGGAGTTGCCACCGAAGAGGCCTGTCGTGGACTCGCCCGGATCGTATTCGACGCGGTGCTCCCGGTCACCCACACGGAAGGTGTAGGGGCGGTCGCGATGGACGCGCGAGACCGCGCGGATTCCGTAGGGTGAAAGGAATTCCGTCTCGTCCAGGAGGTACTTGAGCACGCGCTCGAGCCGTTCCCGGGACGGGATCGCGAGGAGCCGGTGCGAGTCGGCGGCGTCGCCCGAGCAGCACATGTACGAGATGTTGCGCGAGAGGTCCTGCCGGTTCTCCACGAACCACTGCATCCGCCGGCGGAACCCGGGGAGCTTCGCCATCACGTCCTCCTCCAGGACCTCGACGGCGAAGAGCGGGATCAGTCCGACCATCGAGCGCACCCTGAGCGGGATGTGCTGGCCGTCCACGTGGAGCTGGTCGTAGTAGAAGCCGTCCTGCTCGTCCCACAGGCCCATCCCGCCCAGAGTGTTCATCGCGTCCACGATCGAGACGAAATGCTCGAAGAACTTCGACGCGACATCCTCGTAGGCGGGATCTTCGCTCGCGAGCTCGAGCGCCATCGAGAGCATCGTGGCGCAGAAGAACGCCATCCACGCGGTCCCGTCGGCCTGCTCCAGGTGCCCGCCCGTCGGCAGCTCCGCCGATCGGTCGAAGACTCCGATGTTGTCGAGGCCGAGGAACCCGCCGGCGAACAGGTTCTTGCCCTCGGGGTCCTTGCGGTTGACCCACCACGTGAAGTTGATGAGGAGCTTCTGGAAGACGCGCGCCAGGAAGACGCGGTCCCGCTTCCCCTTCACTCCGGTGATCTTGTAGGTGCGCCAGGCGGCCCAGGCATGGACCGGAGGGTTCACGTCGGAAAACGCCCACTCGTAGGCGGGGATCTGTCCGTTGGGGTGCATGTACCACTCGCGCAGGAGGAGGATCAGCTGCTGCTTCGCGAAATCGGGATCGATCCGCGCGAAGGGGACCATGTGGAACGACAGGTCCCAGGCGGCGTACCACGGGTACTCCCACTTGTCCGGCATCGAGATCACGTCGCGGTTGTAGAGCTGCTGCCAGCCCGAGTTGCGGCCCTGTTTGCGGGCCTCCGGCGGAGGCGGCTGCGACGGATCTCCCTCGAGCCAGTCCTTCACGGAAAAGTGAAAGAACTGCTTGGTCCACAGAAGGCCCGCGTAAGCCTGCCGCGCGACACGGCGCTCCTCTTGCATCATGTCGGCCGGGAGGCGCGACTCGTAGAAAGCGTCCGCCTCGGTCATCCGCGCCTGGAACGCGCGGTCGAACTCCGGGCCAAAGGGCTCGCGCGGCGTCTCCGGGTCGCCCGAGAGCCGCAAGCGGACGACGACTTCGCCGCGCGCGGGCACTTCGAGCCGGTAGAGCGCGGCGGCCTTCGTACCGGCCTTGCCAGGATTGACCGCGAGGGGTTGACCTGCGACGACGTACTCGTGGAAGGCATCCTTGACCCAGGGACTCGCGTTGGCGCTCCCGAAGAGCCGCGCCGCGTTGGTCTCGTTCTCGGTGAAGAGCAGCTCCGGCGCAACCGGCTTCTCCTCGGCGTACAGGCGGAATCGCCCCAGATCCTCATGGTCGGCGACGAAGACATTTCCGGCCCCGGCCGCGATCGAGGGCCTGGCCCAGTAGCCCTCCCCCGTTCTGCCCCAGGACCAGGTGTTGCGGAACCAGAGCGTCGGCAGCAGATCCAGCCGCGCCGCCTCCGGCCCGCG
>DATIRW010000226.1:0-3237 GCA_035469365.1 Thermoanaerobaculia bacterium | reverse complement strand
GGAATGACTTCCTTGCACTGAGGGCATTCCCTGGTCGTGGGCTTTGCCTCTCCCGGCTTCGGGATGAACGCCTTCGTGATCATGTACACGACGAAGGCGATGATGACGAAGTCCACGATAGACCCGAAGAGGTGCCCGTAGGTGATCGCCGCCTCCGTCGGTTTGCCCGCCGCGTCCAGGCCATGCCCGAGGACGATCTTCGCGCTTCGCCAGTCGCCCCCGGGCAGAAGGAGTCCCACGAGCGGGTTGATCGCGTCCTCGACAATCGAAGAGACCACCTTTCCGATCGCGGCGCCGATGATGACGCCGATCGCGAGCGCCAGAGCGTTCTGCTTGAGCAGGAATTCCTTGAATTCTTTCAGCATCCAAAACCCCCTCTTGACGAACGATTTCCTTGGCGGATCCTATGACACCTCCCGCGGCCGGGATCTGATGAAAACCGCCCAGATTTGGTCCTCGGCCAAGCGGGTCGCTCGAGGCCGCCGGCGACTGCACCGAAGCCGCGCTGCGGGGAGCCCCGCGCTAGAACTTGGCGACGAGCGCGACCGCGGTCGTCGTGTCCGTCTTCGAGAACGTCGGCACCGGCTCGTTGTTGTAGAGCAGCGTGTAGGACGCCTTGAGGGAGAAGGTTGCGGTCAACGCGGCTGTGACCGCCGCCTTTTCAAGGACGATCCAGTTGCTCGAATCGCTCAGGTCATAGTTGTATGCGAGCTCGTTGGTGAACGCCGCGGTCTTCGAGAACTGCCACTTGTAATCGAGTCCGGCCCGGGCGCTGGCGTAGCTGCGGTTGTCGCCGACAACCTGGTCCTCGTGCGCGTATCCGAAGCCGAGCTCGCCGCGGAGAGTATGAACGGGACCGAGCAGGATCTTGTAACCGCCCCCTGCCTCGCCGGCGACGAGGCTGTCAATGCCCGCGAAGCGGTTGCGCAGGTAGCTTCCCCTGGCGAAGACGTCCACGCGGGGAGTCAGGTCCCGAATGCCCTTGATCGACCCTCCGAACTGCTCCGCGGTCGTCACGTTGTCGCTCTCGGCGCGGAGGTAGTTGGCCTTGAAGATGACCGTCCACGGCGCTGGCTTGTAGTCCACCTCAAGGCCGGCCCCGAGCGAGCTCGTGCTCGTATTGCCGCTCGTCGAGAGGAAGGAGAGCTCGGCGGAACCCGACCAGAGCGGAGGGGGACCGGCGGGCGCCGGCGGACAGGGGCAGGGCTGCTGCGCGAGGGCGGCTCCTCCCCCGAGAGCGAGCCAGAGGATAACGACACGTCTTAAGAGAACCATCGGATGCCTCCTTCGGAATGGCCCTTTCGCGGCCACCCCTCGCCCTCTCTTGCCCTCCGGGCACGCGTGCGGCGAATCGGGACCGCGAGGAGCGGATTGCCTGCGAGATGCCTGGACTTCAAATCGCGGATGTCATGCTCATGGAGCCCATCTCCACACGCATGATCCACATTCATCAGAAATAGTGCGAACCATCATGGATTGCATCTTCAGGTCGTCAGGGGACTGTCTTCTCCCCGGGCTCCCGTTCTCCGGCCGTCTCGCGGGCTGCGGCGGCAACTGCCAGAACAGATCGGATGAGCCCCGGCAGAGCCGCGACATCGAGCTGCGTCGAGCTGTCCGACAGGGCCCGGTCCGGGTCGTCGTGGACTTCCAGGAAGAAGCCGTCCACGTATCCGGTGGCGGCGGCCGCGTGGGCGAGGATCGGCGCATACTGCTTGAGCCCTCCCGTCTCCCTGCCCCCTCCGGGAAGCTGCATCGAGTGCGTCACGTCGTATACGATCGGACAGCCCCATCGCCGCATCATCGGGAACGAGCGCATGTCCACGACGAGGTTGTGATACCCGAAGGACGTCCCGCGCTCGCACAGGAGCACCCTGTCGTTTCCCGCCGCGCGGCATTTCTCGACCACCCGTCCCATGTCGTCGGGCGCGAGGAACTGCCCCTTCTTGACGTTGATCGGTTTCCCCGTCCGCGCGGCCGCCGTCAGAAGGTCGGTCTGGCGGGAGAGGAACGCCGGAATCTGCAGCACGTCGAGGACCCGCGCGGCCGCCTCGGCCTGCGAGGGCTCGTGGATGTCGGAGAGAACCGGCAGGCCCGTTTTTTCCTTGACCTCCGCGAGGATGTCGAGGCCTTCCGCAAGACCCGGCCCCCGGAAAGAGCCGATCGAGGAGCGGTTGGCCTTGTCGAAGGAGGACTTATAGACGATCGGCGCACCCGTCTCCCGGGCGATGGCCCGGATCCGCGCCGCCATCGCCAGGGCGTGCTGCCGCGATTCGATGACGCAGGGCCCGGCGAAGAAGAGGGGCGGCTGCCCGCCGCCGATTTCGTAGCCCGGAGCGATCGTAATCTTCGGAGAAGTGATCTCGCTCAGGCCGTCTCCTCGCTTCTCGCGGCGAGGATCTTCGCGGTCTCGACCTGCTCGACGCTCGCCGCGCGGTGCGCGCGCGCGGCGCGAACGAAGTCCTTGAAGAGCGGATGACAGGCAAAGGGCTTGGACTTCAACTCCGGATGGAACTGGCAGCCGAGAAACCAGGGATGGTCCTCGTGCAGCTCGATGATCTCGACGAACTTGCGGTCGGGCGACATCCCGGTGAACGACATCCCCGCGTCCTTCAACGCCGGCAGATACTCCTGGTTCACCTCGTAGCGGTGGCGGTGCCGTTCGGAGATCGGGCTCTCGCCGTAGGCGCGCGCCGCGATCGAGCCGGGGGCGAGCTCGCAGGGGTACTTCCCGAGGCGCATCGTGCCGCCGAGCGCCTCGACGCCGATCAGGTCGCGCAGCTTGAAGATGACCTTGTGCCGGGGCTCCTCCTCGAACTCGGTGGAGTTGGCGCCTTCGAGTCCCGCGACGTGCCGGGCGAACTCGATGACGGCGGCCTGGAGCCCGAGGCAGATGCCGAAGAACGGCACCTTCTTCTCGCGGGCGTACTGGATGGCCTTCATCATCCCCTCGACTCCGCGGCGGCCAAAGCCGCCGGGCACGAGGACGGCGTCGGCGCGCGTCAGCACCTCCGGGTACTGCTCGTTCTCGAGGCTCTCCGCGTCCACGTAGTGGAGCCGGACCCGGACGCTGTTGGCGATCCCGCCGTGGGCGAGAGCCTCGTTCAACGATTTGTAGGAATCGCCGTAGTCCACGTACTTGCCGACGACCGCGATGTCCACTTCTCCCGAAGGGTTCTTGATGCGGTTGACGAGGCTCTCCCACTTGGAGAGATCGCGGTCGTAGTGGGGGAGGTTCAG
>DATIRW010000225.1:0-20487 GCA_035469365.1 Thermoanaerobaculia bacterium | reverse complement strand
AAGAAGGAAAAACTGAACGGGTCGCGGATTTCGTCCGCCTGGATCGTCCAGAGAAGCTTTCTTCCGAGGAGCCTCAGGTATGCGAGGGGCGAGGCGGAGATTTCCTTGAGGGTCTTGCGAAAGAAGAAGCGATCCTGCTCGGCCGGCAATTGAAAGCCGTTGCGAGCCGCCTCGGCTTCGAGACTGTCCCAGCGGGCTCCGGGACGGACAGTCGGAAGCCCGGTGCCGGATGGCGAATTGCCGATCCAGAAATTGAATCCGCCGTGCCCCTGGACGAGCAGGGGCGCGCCGCTCGCACGCCAGTTGGCAACGGTGACCGGAAGAAGAACGAGGCCGGCGGCACCCGCGGCGAGCCCCGCCATTCGGAACCCCCGTTGTCTCCACCCTTCGCGGCGAGCAACAGTGACCAGGACGATCGGCAAGAGGACGAGAGCGGTCGGCCGAACGAGCGCCGAAAGGCCCGTGAGAGCGCCGGCCAGGGCGGCGCGGGTTAACGTCACCGGAGCGTTGCCGAGGCAGAGGAGAACCCCCGTCATCACGAGGAGAAGAAGCCCTTCGGCAAGCAGCGAGACGTCTGTCCAAACGGCGACGCCGTGGAATGCGAGAAGAAACCCGGCGGCCCAGGCCGCGAGCTGCCCGAACCAGATTCCGGCGAGCGCGGCGACCGCGACGCAGGTCGAGGCTCCGATGAGCGCCTGCGCGACGGAAGCCGCCGGGAGTGAACCCGGGAAGAGCCGGAAGACGCCTGCCAGGAAGAACGGGTAGCCCGGCCCGTGCGGCGGAGGAGACGGCCACCGGAGATCTCCGGCAGCAATCGCGGAGGCCCAGGAGACGTATTCCAGCGAGTCGAGCTGCGGAGCGCGAAAGAGAGGATGGCCCGCAAGCTGCGACCAGACGGCGAGCCGCACGGCCAGCGCGACGGAGAAGACAACGACGGATCGCACGATCGCGGCTCGCCGGGTCGCCACGTCCGGAGGCTAGCAGCGCGCCACTCCTCGTGGCGAGCGGGCGGGATCAAAGGCCCTCAACGAAGGACGAACCGCGAATTCCGGACAACGAAAGGAGCCCGCGGGAATGGCGCGGACCCCTCCGCCTCAGACGCGCTTCTCGACCTCCGCGAGGATCCGGGAACGCAGTCTTCCCGTCTCGGCCCGGATCGCAGCAGCCTCCCGCCGCATCTCCTCGACGAAGGCGGCGTCGGAGATCCCGGGCAGGTTGATCGCAACGTTCAAGAGGGCGCCCATCGCCGCCGCTTCCAGAAGAAGGGCTGCCGACCCCGCGTCGGAAAGCGCGTTGGGATTGCCCTTTTCGACGAGCTCCGGCAGCGCGCTCAGGAGCCGTGCCGCCGCCCGCGCCGTCCGCATCGGAACTTCCGTAGCCAGCCGGCCGGCGTTTTCGATCGCTCTGGCGCGAATCTCCTTCTCCTCTCCTGTCTCGCGCGCGAGCTTGCGGGCGGCGACGACCGCGTCGTAGGCCTCGGAGTCTTCGCGGGCGAGGCCCAGGAATTCTTCATGCGCTCGCCGCGCCGCCTCGGAGATCGAGCGCATCGCGTCGTGGACCGGCGCGAACTTCTCCCGGGAGAGCGTCAGCGCGCCGACCATCTCGGTCAGGGCGGCGCCCATCGCTCCGGCGATCGCTGCCGCGGTGCCTCCGCCCGGAGTGGGCGCGGAAGAGGCGAGCGTCGCGAGAAACTGACGGATGGAAAGCTCGGAGAAGTCGGTCATGGCCAGACGATCGAGCCACCGCGGATGACCGTGGATACGAGGTTCACGCCCCAATGATAGAAGAGGTGGCGGTCGTCGGGCGCGTCGAGCAGAAGAATGTCCGCAGACTTCCCGGCCTCGAGCGACCCGACTTCCGATGCCAGCCGCAGCGACGCCGCGGGGTTCAGGGTCATGGCTGTCAGCGTCTCTTCCACCGTGAGCCCCGAGTCCAGACACGCGTGAGCCGCCGCGGCCGGAAGCGATTCGGTGTTGCAGGTGCCGGGGTTGGCGTCCGTCGCAACGGCGACCGGAATGCCCGCAACGACCATCGCGCGGGCGGGCGCCGGGGTCGAACGCATCCACCAGGCGGTCCCCGGCAGGATGACCGCGACCGTTCCCGAGCGGGCGAGGGCCTCGATCTCATTTTCACCGATGCAGAGCAGATGGTCGGCCGAATCCGCGGCGAGCTCCGCGGCGAGCAGAGCGCCTCCGGAACGGAAGAGTTCGTCGGCGTGGATCCGGATTCCCAGGCTCGCGGCCTTCGCCGCCTCGAGGATCCGGCGCGATTCCGGTACGGTGAACACGCCTTCCTCGCAGAAGACGTCGCAGAAGAGGGCCAGCCGCTCGGCCGCGCAGAGCGGGACAAGATCCTCGGCGACGATCCGGACCCATTCGGCGCGCCGCTGCCGGTACTCGGCCGGTATTTCGTGCGCGGCAAGCAGAGTCGGGACGATGCGCGGCAGATCGGGGCTCGCGAGCGAAGCGAGGAGGCGCAGAGCCCGGAGCTCCTCTTCCGCAGTCAGGCCGTAGCCGGACTTTGCCTCGACGGTCGTCGTCCCGCAAGACAGCATTCGCGACAGACGGCCGGCGACCAGAGAACGCAATTCTTCGTCCTTCGCGGCCCGCGTCGCCGCGACGGTCGCGACGATGCCGCCTCCGCGCGCCGCGATCGAGGCGTACCCTTCTCCGGCGAGCCGCCGGGCGATCTCTTCGCCGCGGTCTCCCGCCCAGACGGGGTGGGTGTGGCAGTCCACGAAACCCGGGAGAAGCGTCTTCCCCGTCGCGTCGACAGAAACGGATGCCGGCCGTCCGCCGTACTCCCGCCGGTAATCGTCCTCGCTCCCAACGAAGACGAGGACACCCCCTTCTGCCCGAACGGCCGCGTCGCGGACGCGCAGGATCTCGCCCTGGGCGCGACCCCGCCTCGGCGTGGTTCCCTGGGGCGTGGCGAGGCACGCCGCGTTGCGGATCTCCAGCGAGTTGTGAGCTGTGAGTTGTGAATTGTGAGTGGAAGCGGCTGGAACGGGGTCCTTTCCGTTATTCACAACTCACGATTCTCTATTCACGATTGTCCGGCCTCGCCCTTGCGCGGCATGTAGGACAGGGGGCGATCCTTCTCATTCTCCTGCCGGTCCATCTCCAGGACCTGCTGGATGAGCGAGATCAGGTGTTCCGTCTGCAGGCGGAAATGGGTCCGCTGCATCTTCAGGTCTTCGATGGCCTTCTCGATCTCGGCCGAGCGCTGCATGGCATGATGCGTGAGACGCTCGCTCGAGTCCTCCGCCTGCTGGACGATCAACTCCGCTTCCCTGCGGGCCGCGCCACGGATGTCCTCGGAGGCTCGCTGCGCTGACAGCAGCGTATCGCGCAGAGTCCGCTCGCGCTCGCGGTGCTCGGCGTTCTCCGCTTCGAGCACACGCAGCCGGCTCTCCAGCTCCGACCTGGAGCGCGTCAGATCCTCGATCTCCTCGCCGACCATGGCGAGGAAGGCTTCCACCTCGACGGGGTCGAGCCCTCTCCACTTCTTGCGGAAGCTGTGATTCTGAATCTCGAGCGGCGTGATCTTGTGCATGGAAACCTCCTTGATTTGCCGTGCTCAGAGAAAACCGGCCGGGCGCAGGAAGAGTCGGGAAAGGAACGTTCGGATGAAGATGATCGCGAGGATCACCAGGAGCGGCGAGAAGTCGATGCCGCCCGTTCGGCCGGGCGGGAGCAGGCGCCGGAACGGGCGCAGGATGGGCTCGGTCGATCGGTAGAGGAACTGCACGATCGGGTTGCGCGGATCAGGGTTCACCCAGGTGATGACCGCGGCGATGATGACGAGCCATTGAATGACCGACAGGATGGCGAAGAGCACGTCCAGGACCGCCACCGTGAAGGCGCCGCCGAGGTTCACGCCCCCGGCCTCTCTCCGAAGAGCGCGGTCCCGATGCGGATCTCCGTCGCGCCCTCCTCGACGGCCACTTCAAAATCGTGGCTCATTCCCATGGACAACTCCGGGAAGGGTCGGCCGAAGCGGTCGGCGAGCCGGTCCCGGCTCTCCTTCAGCCGCTTGAAGTACGGACGCGCGCCCTCGGGGTCCGGCGTCAACGGCGGCACTGCCATGAGGCCCCGGAGGTCCAGGTGCGGAAGGGAAAGCAGGAGGGCTGCCAGCGTCTCGGCCTCCTCGGGCGGCGCACCGGACTTGGTCTCTTCCCCGCCGAGATTGAGCTCCAGAAGCACCGGAAGGCGGCGGTCCTCCGCGGCGGCGAGTCCCTCCAGACGCGTCACGAGCCTTTCCCGGTCCAGGCTTTCGATCACTGAAAAGTATTGTAGCGCGGGCTTCGCCTTGTTCGTCTGCAGCGGGCCGATCAGCCGCCATTCCAGATCCGGGAACTCTCCCGAAAGGGCCTGGATCTTCCCGACTCCTTCGGCCACGCGGTTCTCTCCGAAAAGCGTCATGCCCGCCAGGGCCGCCCGGCGGACGACCTCGGCGGAGTGGGTCTTTGTGACCGCGAGCAGAGAAACTTCGCTCGGATCGCGCCGGGCGCGCGAGGCGGCCCGGGCGACGCGGAAGAGGATCGCGTCACGCCGCGCGGCGATTTCCGGCGTCGAAAGGCCGATCACCGCGCGTGGCTCCCCCGCTCGCTCGCGTCCGCGCCGAGGTTGGCCATGCGGTCGGCCTTCTTGTTTTGCTCGCGGGGGACATGCCGGATCGAGAAGCGGCGGAAGCTCTTGGCCAGCCGAACGGCGTCGGAGACGATCGGGATCAGGTGCGGCGCCTTGACCTTGAAGATCCCGTTGACCTGCTGCACGAGCAGGAGGCTGTCCGACAGGATCTCGACGGTCTCGACCCCGAGTTCTTTCGCGCGCCGGAGAGCGAGGAGAAGAGCCCGGTATTCCGCCACGTTGTTGGTCGTGCTGCCGAGAGATTCGAAGAGCTCTTCAGCCGGCCGGTCGCCTTCCGCTTCGATGAAGACGCCGGCTCCCGCCGGTCCGGGGTTGCCCCGTGCCGCGCCGTCGATGTGGGCGCGGAACTTCACGGGTTGTAGGAATCGTAGTAGAGGATCCGGCGGCAGCTGTCGCAGTAGATGATCTCGTTTCCCGTCTTGAGCGACTGCATGGCGGCGGGCCGGACCTTGACGTGGCATGCGGAGCAGGAGCTGTTGACGACCCGGGCGATGGCCAGCCCCCCCTTTTTTTCGAGCAGGCGGTGGAACTCCGCGAGCTCGCGCGGACGGACGCGGGCCTGCAGGGCCGTAATCTCGGCCTGCGCCGACTTCAGCTCCTCGTTGATCGCCCGCTGAGTCGCGCGCCAGTCCTTCATCTTTTCTTCGTGTTCCTGAGTCTCCCGAGGCAGGTTCTCTTCGCGCTTCTTCAAGTCCGCGCGCGAAGTCTCGAGCTCCTCTTCGAGAGCGAGCACCTTGTCCTCGGTCGCGCGGATCTGCTTCTCGACCCCGTCCATTTCGTTCAAGACGGCGCTGTATTCGCGGCTGGACTGCACGTTGCGCAGCTGTGCCTGGTACTTCTTCTGCTTTTCCTGTTGGTCGGCCAGGTCCGCCGAGGCGCGCCGGTGCTCCACTTCGGCTTCAAGCAGGCGCTGCTTCAAGCGCTGGACCGCGTCGAGCTTGTCGCGAAAGGCACTGTCAACCTCGGTCAGCTCGGCGGGAACCGTATCGCGCTCCCGTCCGCGGCTCTGGACGAACCGTACACGCTCCTGGAGGCGGTAAAGCTCGTCCAGGAGGCTGCTCACCTAGCAGCCCTGCCGGACGAAAAAGGGTGTCCGGCTAGTAGGACACCCTTGCAGGATCGAGTTGGAGTCTTCTCGTCGGTTTCGATTCTTTTCCCTCAAGCTCCCCGCACCCCTGGGTCCATCTTCCCCATCCCCGCCACCCCGTCTGGTGGGTCCACTCGGATTCGAACCGAGGTCTGACCGGTTATGAGCCGGTGGCTCTGGACCGCTGAGCTATGGACCCCGGTAGCCGCGTCCGGCCGCCAATATATCAGGCCCCATGCGGGAGCGCCTAGAGCCTGTCCCGTCGGTGGCTTTCCCAGCCCTGGGCGCGAGGAGTCTCCCAAGTAACCGCAGGGAGGAGCCTCGCGCCGCGGGAGCGTAGCGTTTGCGCGGGGTCAGGCGGGCGGTCGAGGCCGCATCCGGCCGAGCCGCCCGCCAGTGCGCCCAACGGGCGCAGATCCCGCGCAAACGCGGAGCGACGGCTTACCGTCCCGGCGAGACCCGCTCCAGGCCGGCCCGGCGTTCTTCGACGGCCCAGGCGCCGAGATGGCTCCTCCAGGCGAGCGCGGAGAGAGGCGAGAGAACGAACTCGACATCCGCGCCGGCCGGGCGGGTGATCCGCAGAGCCTCCAGGCGGACGAGCTTGCGGCCCGACGCCAGCCGCCGGCCCGTCTCGATCTTGCGGATCTGGTCGGTCGCCACGGTGACCGATTCACCGAAGAGGCCCGAGAACAGCAACGTCTGCGGGGTCAGCCCCAGTACGCCGGGGATCCGGCGGTATCGGCCCGTGACGAGATCGGCCCTGGTCAGGAGCTTGAAGTTCTGACCCTCGCGCAGGATGACCGCCTGCGCCAGCCGGTCCTGGGCGCTCTTCAAGAGGGCGCGCGGCACCAGGATGAGCCCGACGAGCGCGACAATCGCGGCGATGAGCCCCCACAGGATAAGCGTCAATGCAGGAACTTCTTCCGGTTGCGGATGTAGTCGGTGAAGAGGAATTCCGCGAGGTTGTAGGGTGAAGCGTAATAGGCGCGGCCACGGTTGATCTTGGTGAGCTTGTCCACGAAGTCTACGAGATAGCTGTCGGTCGCGATCATGAAGGTCGTGATCGTGATCCCGTCGCGGCGGCAGGCGTCCGCCTCTTCCAGCGTGCGGTTGACGATCTTGAGATCGAGGCCGAAGGGGTTCTTGTAGAGCCTTCCCCTCTCCCAGATCGCCGAGGGCTTGCCGTCGGTGATCAGGAAGACCTGCTTGTTCGGGTTCTTCTTGTGCTGCAGGACCTTTCGCGCGAGGGCCAGCCCGGCCCGCGTGTTCGTGTGGAACGGGCCAACCTGGGTCTTGGAGATCTCGGAGATGGGGACGCGCTTTGCGTCGTCCCCGAAAAGGAGGACGTCGATCGAGTCCTTGGGGTATTTCGACTGGATGAGCTCGACGAGCGCCAGCGCCACTTTCTTCGCCGGAGTGAAGCGGTCCTCGCCATAGAGGATCATCGAATGGGAGATGTCGATCGCGAGAACGGTCGCGCAGGAGGTCAGGTGCTCCTCCTCGTGGACCTCGAAATCCTCGGCCTGCAGTGCGATATTCTCGACGTCGCGGCGCACGGCGTTGCCGATCGTGCGGACGCCGTCGATCGCAGTCGGGTTGTCGCCGAATTCGTACGGGCGCGTCTCGGGCAGGAGCTCGCCGCCCGATCCCGCGCGGGGAATCGAGTGATAGCCGGCCCCGGACTTGGACAGCGACGAGAAGATCTCCTCCAGGGCGGAGCGGCGGATCTGCCGCTCGCCGGCCGCGGACAGTGCGAGCTGCCCGTCCCGATCCTCGACGATCTCGTTTTTCTGGAGAGCCTTCGCGAACTCCTCGAGATCGATCGAGGGATCGATGATCCCGCGCTCCTGCAGGTACTTCATCCACCGGAGCGCCTCCTCGACGTCGCCCCCCGTCTGGAGAACGAGCTGCAGGAAGAGCTTCACCAGCTCCTGGTACGTCAGCAGCGCCCGAAGGAGATCGACTGGGTAATCCGAGTAGCGATACCGCATCAGCGGCTCGGATTCTATGCCTGACGCTTGAGCGCCTGCCGCCAGGCTCGCGCGGACTCGAGGACCAGGGTCCGGTCGCTCGTCGTGAGAAAGGTGTAGCCAAGGTCCCGGAGGGATGGAATCTGGTCGGCGCGCCCGAGCATGATGCCGGCGGTTTTGCCGGAGGTCTTCGCCTGGCCCGCGATCTTCGCGAGCGCTTCCCTGTAACGCGGGTCGGCGTACTGGCCGGGGACGCCGAGGGCCTGCGTCAGGTCGTTGGGCCCCACGTAGAGGACGTCGAGACCGGGCTCCGCCGAGATGGCCTCGAGCTCCGCCAGCGCTCCCGCCGTCTCGATCTGGACGACGATGATCGTCTGCTCGTTGGCTTCCTTCACGAAACGATCCAGGGGAATCGCCCCATAGCGATTCGCTCGCACGCCCGCGAGGCCGCGCTTGCCGGCGGGAGGGTACTTCGCGCTCTCGATCGCGCCGCGCACCGTTGCGCAGCCGTCCCCGCGAGGAAACAGGAGTCCGGCCGCTCCGGCGTCAAGGCTTCGACCGACCTCGGCCGCGGTGCACGACGGCACGCGAACGATCGCCGGCAATCCCGCCCCGTCGGCCGCGATGATCATCGCCTCGATGGACTCGATCGAGAAGAACCCGTGCTCCGCGTCGAGCACCACGAAATCGAACCCCGCAAGCGCCAGCAGCTCGGCGACGCCCGCCGTCGGCCAGCTGAGAAAGCAGCCGAGGAGCGGCTCGTTCGCCAGCACTCTCCCCTTGAAGTTGCGGAGCAGATCCTTCGCTTCGCTCGGGATGACAAGGCCCCTAGCTGGTCCGCGACCGGACGAGATTGAACTTCAGCATCTCGGTGTAGGAGACCTTGGAGTCCAGGTCCTCGCGCGCGATCTTCAGGTGCTGGGTGAGGCCTTCGAGGACGAGCTCCATGCCGACCGCGCGCTCTTCCGGAGTTGCCGGGGCAAAGTGCTCCTCGACGGCCTTTCTCAGGCCGGGCACGGATTCCAGCGTCTCGAGGTGCTCGGAGAACGACGTGTCGTCGGAGAGGGTGATCTTGTTTCCGGCGGCGAACCACTCGACGATCGGCTCGTAGAGCGGATGGATCTTGTCCGGCGCGGGGTTGGCCCGGGCGCGGCGGACCGGCGGGATTTCGTCGGACAATTCTTCCTGCTCGTCGCGGCGCCGCTGCGTGGGGCGGCCGGAGTCAGGCGCCGGAAACCGGGCGTCGAAGAGCTTCTTGACCGCGGTGCCGATCAGGCGCTTCGCGACGACCTCGGCTCCCTGCTGCTCTCCCTCGTAGACCATCTCCACCTTGCCGGTGATCGCGGGGAGCGTGGAGGGCAGGTCGCAGAGCCGCGGGGCCACGCGTTTCTCGCCGTGCTTCAAGGCGCGGCGCTCGAGGTTCGAGGCGAGGATCTCGACAGCGGCGATCGGCATGCGCGCCGACACGCCCGAGGACTGATCCACGAACTCGCTCGAACGCGCCGCGAAGGCGACCTCTTCGACCAGCTCCCGGAAGAAGTCGGGGATCTCCACCCGCGGCTCGTCCGCGCGCTCCAGCCACGCCTCCTGCGCGGTGATCTTCGCGGCGGTCTTCACATCGTCGGGGTAGTGGGTGACGATCTGCGAGGAGATGCGGTCCTTGAGCGGCGTGATGATGTTGCCGCGGTTGGTGTAGTCCTCCGGATTCGCGGAGAAGACCAGCAGGATGTCGAGCGGGATCCGGATCGGGAACCCGCGGATCTGCAGGTCCCGCTCCTCCAGGATGTTCAAGAGTCCCACCTGGATGCGGGGCTGGAGGTCGGGCAGCTCGTTGATCGCGAAGATCCCCCGGTTCGTGCGCGGCACGATGCCGAAATGAATGACTTCCTCGTCGGAATAGGAGCGGCGCTCGGTGGCCGCCTTGATCGGGTCCACGTCTCCGATCAGGTCCGCGATCGTCACGTCGGGCGTCGCGAGCTTCTCCCGATAGCGTTCGGAGCGCGGAATCCAGGCGAGCGGCGTGGCGTCCCCCTGCTCGGCGAGGATCCGGCGGCCGTACTTGGTGATCGGCTCGAAGGGATCCTCGTTCAGCTCGCTGCCGGCGATGGCCGGGATCTCGGGGTCGAGGAGGTTGACGAGCATCCGCAGCAGCCGCGTCTTTGCCTGTCCTCTCAGGCCCAGCAGGAGGAAGTCGTGCCGGGAGAGGATGGCGTTGTGGAGGGAGGGGAGCACGGTCCTCTCGTATCCATGGATTCCCTCGAACGGGTTCTCGCCGGCGGCGAGCGCCCGCCGGAGGTTTTCGCGCAGCTCCTCCTTGACGCTCCGCGACCGATACCCGCTCTCTTTCAGCTCTCGTAACGTTCGTGGTCTATTCATTCCCACCAGACTCCTAGTCTCTACCACCGACCGCCTGCCAGCCACAACTCAACGGCTAACTGCCCGCATTGCGGGACATTCAACCCGGCTTAAACGCCGGCACATCCTCGCCGGGAGAAAAGAGCGGGACCGCCGTCCGGCCGGCGAGGCGCGCGGCCAGGCCGGCGAACTCCTCCATCTTGTCCCGCTGGAATCCCACAGCCGAGTCGCGCAGGACGTTGGCCGATCCCACCACCAGGAACGTCGGAACGCTCGTCAGCCCGACGGCTTCGGAAGCGGCCCAGGGCTCGGCGTCGTAGAGCGTCGGGATCTGGAGGCCGAGGTCGTCGTAGAAGCGCCGGGTTGTCTCCGGATCGTCCTGCGAGACGGCCAGGACCGAGAGCGAGCCTCCGTCGCCGATCCTTCGGATGCGGTCGAAGTAGGGCCAGGCGAGCTCACACGTCGGGCAGGTCGTCTTGAAGAATCCGTAGAGGGTTTCGCCCCGAGGGACCCTGGCAACCCGTCCTGTCTCGTCCCGGAGCGCGATGGAGGGGAATGGGGTTCCGGGATCGAGAGAGGCCACCCGTGGATTATAGATGCTCGGACGCGGGCATGGCTTTCGGCCGAAGGCGGTCGCTGCGCGACCGGCGGCCGAGAGAGTCAAAGACGAGAGCTGAAACCTGAGCTTCTCGTGGCCGAGAGGCCCCGCTCCAGGAGAAGCCCGCTCCTCGTGAGGTTGGCAGCGACGAAGGCCCGACTTGACGATGGAGACTTCATGTTGAAGTCTGTCGGCTCGAGAGCATGAAGAAGATGCGCTTGACGCGGCGCCAGCTTCTGAAGGGGGCGGGGATGACTCTGGCGGCGGGGGCGCTGCCGGTTTCCTGCGCGCGGCGGGCAGCGCGCAGGAAGACTCTGCGGATCATCCAGTGGAGCCACTGTGTGCCCGGCTACGACAGGTGGTTCGATGGCGTGTTCACGAAGGAGTGGGGGGCGAAGAACGGGATTGACGTGATCGTGGATCACATGTCGGCGACCGAGGTGGCGGCGCGAGGCGCGGCCGAAGCGGCAGCCGGCAAGGGGCATGATCTCTTTCACTTCCTGTCGCCCCCGGCGGCTTTCGAGAGGCAGGCGATCGATCACGCGGACGTCGTCGCCGAGATAGAGAAACGCCACGGGAAGATGATTCCGCTGGCGCACAAGTCGACGTTCAATCCGGCGACGGGGAGGTCCTTCGCGTTCTCGGACTCCTACGTGCCGGATCCGGGCAATTACCGGATCGATCTCTGGAGCCAGGTGGGATTCGCGAACGGACCCGATACCTGGGAAGACCTGCGTGTCGGTGGGCGAAAGATCAAGGAGAGATTCGGGAATCCGGTCGGCATCGGCTTTTCGCAGGAGATGGACTCGAACATGGCGCTGCGCGCGCTGCTCTGGTCCTTCGGCGGCGCGGAACAGGAGGAGCAGGGCCGCCCGGCGCTCGCCTCGAAGGAAACGATCGAAGCCGTCAAGTTCGCGCGGGCTCTCTACCGGGAGGCCGGGGCGCCGGAGGTCTTCACCTGGGACCCCTCCTCCAACAACCGCGCGATCCTTTCCGGCCGCGCCTCCTTCGTCCAGAACGCGATCTCGGTGACCCGCTCCGCCGAGAAGGAGAACCCCGAGATGGCGCGGCAGATCGGCCTGACGCCGGCTCTCAAAGGCCCGGTCCGCCGGATCGCGGCGGAGCACCTGATGAGCTGCTACGTCATCTGGAGGTTCGCCGAGAATCCGGACGCGGCCAAACAGTTCCTGGTGGACCTGGTGGACGCCTTCGAGGATGTCTTCCGCGAGAGCGAGTTCTACAGCTTTCCCTGCTACCCGGCGACGGTGCCGGATCTCGCCTCCCGGATCGCCGGCGATCCGAAGGCGCAGCCGCCGGGCAAGTACGCCGTCCTCGCGACGGCGCTCGACTGGTCCACGAACGTCGGCTTCCCCGGCTACGCCACTGCGGCTGTGGACGAGGTCTTCAACACGTTCGTCCTTCCGACGATGTTCGCGCGGGTCGCCCGGGACGAAGCCTCGCCCGAGGACGCGGTCCAGGCAGCGCAGGCGCAGATCACGCGAATTTTCGGGCGAAGAACCCTTCCCTAGGCTCGCTGCGGGTCTTCCAGGAGCCGACGGAGGGCGTCTTCTTTGCGTTTCTGCTGCTCCTGTTTTTCGTGGAGGACGGGAGGGGCGGCTCGCTCACGGCACTCCTTCGGAGCGAGGCGGCACCGCTCACAGGTCAGGTTCACCTCGACCCGGCGGACCGCGGGATCATTCCAGAATCGGACGCGCTCGCGGACGGCGTCGTCCAGGAGGAATCCGAGCGAGACGCTGGAGTTGGCCCGATCGCTCAGGGCGAGGGGCCGGGCCATCGCGATCACGAAGAATTCGGCGTCTTCGTCCAGGAAATGGGACCTCTGGGCGGAAACGACCGGCCGCGCGCCGCGGCCCTTGGCGGTCCGCTCCATTTCGTCAAGCAGCCGCAGGCCGGGCCAGCGCCGGCAGTAAGTCTCGCCGGCTCCGACGCCATGCGGCACCGGAACGCGCGACAGGTTGAAGACTTTGGTCAATTCGAAGCTGTCGGTCCGGGCCGCGTGGCTGAACCTCATGAAGAAGATCTCGCGCAGTCCGAAGAAGCGGGGAATCAACTGCGTCATGCGGTAAAAAAAAGTCTCGGGCGTCGCGTCGTATCGGTGGAGTCCCTCCAGAAGCGCCGCGCCGTCCCATTTCGGTTTGGCGAAGAACCTGCGCAGATCCTCGCGCAGCATGTCCCTGTCGATGAGCACCGCGCCGGCGAAATAGGAGGCCTTGAAGTTGTTCAACACCTGCTCGAAGGACTCGACCTTGAGCCAGGTCGAGGTCGTCGCCCGCTCGGTCAGGTGGAGCTCGCGATAGCCGATCTCCCGCGCCAGGACGAATCCCTTCTGCGAAGGCATCAAGCGCCCGTTGATCAGGAGCGTCGGGGGCTGACCATCCCGGAAGACTGAGCGGAAGCTCTTCAGTTGCGGGTGAGACGGCAGGGTCTGTTCTTCCACGACGTAACCGTGCTCCCGCTCGAGGATGGCGCGCAGGCGCGAGAAGGCGGGGGGCTTGCGTCCGGACCAGCCGCGGGCCCGGCGGTACGACGCCGCGGCTTCTTCGAGGTCCTCGAAGTAGTTCGCGTGCATCTGCTGGTACGAGCGCAGCGCGGCCAGCAGGAAATGTTCGGCGTGCACGTCGTAGAGGCGGCCGACTTCCAGAAACGTCCGCAGAAGGGCTCCGGCTTTCGCCGGGTCCTGCGTGACCAGGTCGAAGAGGTCTTCCGGCTGGATACCGAAGAGGTCGAAGGGGAACTCGCGCAGGAGGCTCGACGAGAAGACCGCCTTGACGGGATTCAGCTCCTCGTCCACCTGGAGGGAAACCAGGGAGTCGAAGGGGACCTCGAGGGCGCGGGCGAGATCGATCAACTTCCCCGGTTTCGGGTACTTCTTTCCCTTTTCGATCTCGGAGAGGTAGGAGACGGACACGCCCGACCGCGCCGCGATCGCCTTCAGGGGCTTTCCCTTTTCCTTGCGAAGGCTCCTCAGCTTGAGGCCGAGCACGTAGCGGAGGTGCTCGCTATCGAGTGGCGGGGGCGGAGCGTCGTGATTCCTGCTCATTTCGCTGGTCGCGAAATATTAGCATGTTACCTGCAGCGAATTTTCGCTTGCTATTGATATTTCGCTTGACTCAGAATGCCGCCGTGCGGGACGCAACGGACCGCGGAAAGGAGGGCGGCAATGAGAGAACAGGGGCACCCGGGCGAGAGGCGAAAGCTGGCGGCGGTCTGGGAGAGGGAGGCGGGCGCGAAGGGGGTCCGCCGCCCCTACTCTCCGGAGGACGTTCTCAAGCTGCGCAACAGCTTTCCGATCCGGCACTCGCTGGCCGAGCGGGGGGCGGAGCGGCTCCGGCGGCTCCTGGAGACCGAAGACTACGTCGCCGCTCTCGGAGCGCTGACGGGCAACCAGGCGATGCAGCAGGTCAAGGCCGGGTTGAAGGCGATCTACCTCTCCGGCTGGCAGGTCGCCGCCGACGCGAATCTGGCGGGCCAGATGTATCCCGATCAGAGCCTCTATCCCTCCAACTCCGTCCCGGCCGTCGTGCGCCGGATTAACCAGACGCTGCAGCGGGCGGACCAGATCCACCACGCAGAGGGGGACGATTCGACGTACTGGATGGCTCCGATCGTCGCGGACGCCGAGGCCGGGTTCGGCGGCGCGCTCCACGCCTTCGAGCTGACGAAATCGCTTATCGAGGCCGGAGCGGCCGGCGTTCATTTCGAGGACCAGCTCGCCTCGGAGAAGAAGTGCGGTCACCTCGGCGGAAAGGTGCTCGTCCCTGTCAGCCAATTCATCGACACGCTCGTCGCGGCGCGGCTGGCCTGCGATGTCCTGGGCGTGCCGACGGTCCTGATCGCGCGCACCGACGCCGACAGCGCGAAGCTTCTGACATCCGACGTGGACGAGCGCGACCGGCCCTTCCTGACGGGGGAGCGCACGAGCGAAGGGTGGCACCGGTTCCGCGGAGGGCTCGACGCCGCGATCGCGCGCGCCCGCGCCTACGCGCCGTACGCGGATCTGATCTGGTGCGAGACATCCCATCCGGACCTCGAGGAGGCCCGCCGGTTCGCCGAGGGCGTCCACGCGGAGTTCCCCGGCAAGATGCTGGCGTACAACTGCTCGCCGTCCTTCAACTGGGAGAAGCACCTGGACCGGCCGACGATCGCGAAGTTCCAGCGCGAACTGGGCTCGATGGGCTACAAGTTTCAGTTCGTGACGCTGGCGGGCTTCCACGCGTTGAATTACGGGATGTTCCGACTCGCCGCCGACTTCCGGGAGCGCGGGATGCTCGCCTACTCACAACTCCAGCAGAGCGAGTTCGCAGCCGAGGCGGAGGGATACACGGCCACCCGGCACCAGCGCGAAGTCGGGACAGGCTATTTCGACCTCGTGCGCGAGGTGATCACGCGCGGAGCGGCGAGCACGTCCGCCATGAAGGACTCGACCGAAGAGGAGCAGTTCGACGGGGAGGCCACGGGTCTCGACCGGGAGGCCGTCGGGTAGCCCGGCCCACTCTGTTGGATCTCTCCAGGGGCGGCTCCGGTCGCCCCTGTGTTTCGTTTCCGTGTAACGTCTTCCCGTGACCAACTTCGCGGACCATTTCTCCGGTCGTGCAAGGGACTACGCGCGGTACCGTCCGGACTATCCGGAGGCGCTCTTCGAGTTTCTCGCCGATCTGGCTCCGGAGCGCAGGACCGCCTGGGACTGCGCGACCGGGAGCGGCCAGGCCGCTCTTGGGCTGGCCGGCCGCTTCGACGCGGTCGTCGCAACCGACGCCAGCACGGATCAGATCGCGAGCGCCGCGCGCCACGCCCGCGTCCACTATGCCGTCGCGGTGGCGGAGGCGGCGCCCCTGGCGAGCGGCTCGGTCTCGCTCGTTGCCGCCGCGCAGGCCCTCCACTGGTTCGACCGCGCCCGCTTCTGGGAAGAGGTCCGGCGGGTCCTCGTCCCCGGCGGAGTCATCGCCGTCTGGTCCTACCACGGCTTTCACGCCGGCCCCGAGGTGGAAGCGGTCGTTCAACGTTTCTACAAGGACATCGTCGGCCCCTACTGGCCGCCGGAGCGGGCTCTCGTCGAGCAGGGATACGGCGCTCTCGAGTTCCCGTTCACGCCGGTCGAGCCGCCCCTCTTCCCGCTCGAGAAGCTCTGGGATCTGCCCGCCCTGATCGGTTACCTGCGGACCTGGTCCGCAACGCAGCGCTACGAGGCGGCCCGAGGCCACGATCCGCTGGAGCTCATTCGCGAGGAACTGGCGGCCGCCTGGGGACCCCCAGAGCGGGTCCGGACGTTCGGATGGGACCTGGACCTGCGGATCGGGCGCAAGCAATAGTCCAGGGTCCAGAGTTCAGGCGAATCGGGCCTCGTCTCTTGACTCTTGACCCCCGACCCTCGATTGACGGACCAACAGGTAGAATCCTCCCGTGGTTGTCATGGATAAATGGGGGAGGCCGCTCGGCAACCTGCGCCTCTCCGTGACGGACAGGTGCAACCTGCGGTGCCAGTACTGCATGCCGGAGAGGGACTACGTCTGGCTTCCTCGAAAGGACATTCTGGATTTCGAGGAAGTGAGCGCCCTCGTGGACGTTTTTGCCGACCTCGGCGTGGACCGGGTCCGGCTGACGGGAGGCGAGCCCCTGGTCCGGCGCGACCTGCCCGAGCTCGTCCGGATGATCGCGAGCAAGCCCGCGATCCGGGACCTTGCCATGACGACCAACGGAGTCCTCCTGGCGGAGAACGCGGGGGCTCTCAAGGATGCGGGTCTGCGCCGCGTGACGGTCAGCCTCGACACGTTGAAGCCCGAGCGCTTCCACGCCCTGACGCGGTTCGACGATCTGGCGCGGGTGCTGAAGGGGATCGAGGTCGCGTCGGGTTTGGGATTCTCCGCCGTCAAGATCGACTCGGTCGTGATCCGCGGAGTCAACGAGGACGAGCTCGTGCCGCTCCTGGAGCACGGCCGGCGAGTCGGCGCCGAAGTGCGTTTCATCGAGTACATGGACGTCGGGGGCGCGACGCGCTGGTCGCGGGACAAGGTCGTCCCCCGGGCGGAGATACTCGGGACGCTGGCGCGCCACTACGGGCCGATCCAACCGCTGGCCGAGAAGACTTCCGCCCCGGCGGAACGGTTCCGGCTCTCCGACGGGACGGTCTTCGGGATCATCGCCTCGACGACGGCCCCCTTCTGTGGCTCCTGCGACCGCAGCCGGCTGACCGCCGACGGCCTCTGGTACCTCTGCCTCTACGCCGCGCGCGGGCTCAACCTGGCGCTGCCTCTGCGGGCAGGCTCCACGCGGCAGGAGCTGCGGGCCCTGATCGAGGCGTCCTGGCGCGGGCGGACCGACCGCGGCGCGGAGGATCGGCTGGCGCTGCGAGACCGCGCTGCCCTCGTTCCGCTGACGACGCTCCGGCGCGACCCTCACCTGGAAATGCACACGCGGGGAGGGTGAATTTGGGGTTCCAAGTTACAGGTTCCAGGTTGCAGGTGGAGCGTTGAGTGACGAGCGGCCGACGGAGCCTGGTTCCGGCGTGGTGCCGGGGCTGACGAATCCGAAGACGCTCGGGCTCGAGCGATTCCTGATCCGTCTTCGAGAGGGCGCGACGACGCAGTCCGCCTGGCGGCTCTCGGTCACGTGCGACGAAGGCCAGGGGGCGATCATCGCCGTCGAAATCCCGCCCGAAGTGGTGTTCTACCGCGGCGACGGGATCTTTCTCGGCTGGACGCAGGATCGGATGGCGGCGGCTTACCAGGCGCTCCTTCCGAAGCCGGAGGCGGACGGATTCGAGATGCACCAGCTCGGATGAGAGTCCCGGCGGGCTAGAGTCCGGGCGAAGCCCCGCTCAGAATTCTCCACTCGTCGCCGGTGAGCTGGGGAGCGGCGGCGGGGTAATAGACGCTCTCCATCTCCGATTCGTGAGCGGCCAAGCGGCGCTCGAGGTTCTCGGTAAACCCCAGGATGTCCCCGATCGGCGCCCGATCGTTGACCTGCGAGAGCAGGTATCGCGTCAGTTCCCGCAACTGCACGCATTCGAGGCGCAACTCCCGGCGTGGGTCCCGCCCCGCGATGTTTGCCCGCAGCACCGCGGGTAGAAGGGCCGTCTCCTCGGCCTCCGTCCAGCGCCGCAGAGTCTGATGGAAATCCGTGAGCCCGAGCCGGTACGCCTCCTCGTCCCGCCGGTCGAGGGCGCGCCGAAAGTCTTCGAACCGGCTCCTCAACGCTCCTTGCGCGCTCATGAGCCCCGCCGCCGACTTCTCCATCAACCAGACGACCTTGGACCTTCGACCCTGGACTTCCTCATCACATCCCCGCGAGGCCAGGCTCAATTCGCGTGAACCCCTGCTCGACCGCCCAGAGATCCATCGCGATCGACGCCAGGTCGTCGACCTCGGGGATCGGGCGGGCGTCCTCCGAGAGGTCGAGCGACTTGATGTAGCGGTGGCAGGTCTCGCACGCCTCGATGCGGATGGAGGGATGCCTGTCGTTCTGGAAGGAGGGGAGCTTGTGAGGATCCCCTTCGAAACAGGAGGGGCAGAGGATCCGTCCGAAGAGCCACTCCCCTCCGCAGAGCGCGCAGCCGAGCATCCGGCGCGCCCCCTCCATCAGAGAGCCCTCCCGGCGCGCGGAGATCCAGGCCCCACCCGCGCAGAACGGACACTGGCCGCGGCGGTGCACGCGGTCCGGCGCAAGGGTGACCGCGCGGAGGAACTCGACGTAGGGGCGGAGGATCGCCCGGGAGAGATAGTCCTCCGACGCCGGCCGGTCTCCCGCCCAGTAGACGAGGAGCCGGGTCCGAGCGGTCGAAGGCAGGTCTTCCTTCCTCGTTCGGGCGTCCTCGGCGAGAGCTTGCGGCCCGTTCTCGAGCGCGTAGCGGAGGAGCGACGGAATCTGATCGGCAAAGCGCTCGGCGTCTTCGTCGAGGTGGCCGGTCAGCGGCTCCTCGGCGTGCGCGGCTTCGAGAGCGCCGGCCACTCGTCCCTGGATCCGGTAGAGGCCGGCCGCGAAGCGGAGCGGCTCCTCCGCGGCCGGAGCCCCTTGCGCCAACGACTCCGCCCGCGCCGCCCGGCGCTCGAATTCCGAAACGAGCTTCGACCGGCTAGCCGTGGTGAGGATGGTGCCGCGGCTTCTCGGTGACTTCGCGGTACCACTTCGGGTGATGCAGCCGCGCCCACTTGGGCGTCACCGTGCCCCGCGTCATCGAGCGGAAGGTCCCGGGCTCCGCCGACGTGCCCAGGTAGATGTGCCAGACGATCGCAGCCACAAAAAGGATGAACGCGATGTCGTGAATCAGATAGGAGAACTCGCGGAGAAGTTGGGGGAAGGCCCGCGGAAACCAGATGATGAGACCGGAAAGCAGCAGTCCCAGGGCGCCCAATCCCACGGTCCAGAAGAAGAACTTCTGTCCGCCGTTGTACTTTCCGGTCTCGACGTCCTCGACCTCCCAGCGCAGGTACCGGAAAAGGAGCGGGCCCCACCACCCCTTCCTCTCGCGCTTGGTCATGCGCATATCGCCCACCCAGTCGAAGAACATGAAGAGCGACGCGATGAAGAAGGCGACGCCGGCCCAGGGGTGGATGACGCGGCAGACCGATAGGCCTCCGAAGAAGGCGGCCATCCATCCGAAGAGGGGCAACCAGATCGGCATCCCCGTGAAGAGAGAGACGAAGAATGTCACCGCGACCGACCAGTGAATCATCCGGGAGTTGAGATTGTGCCGGACGATCTCCTCGCCGACGAGGACGTCCTCCTTCTTGCGCGCGACGACGACCGCGGGATCCATCGGACGATGAGCGGCGCTCATTCGTGCTCCCCCTTTCGGCTGATCTCGTCGGGAAGGTTCGCGTCGTGCGCGTCCGCGCCCTTCACGCCCTTGCGCCCGAGGTTCATGTAGTGACCGAAGGCGCCGATGACCGCCCCGAAAACGGCGACGACGCCGAGCGGGCGCAGCACCGACTTCCAGAACTTGACGAGCAGCGGAACGTGGGGGTCGGCGGGCAGGGCGTACCACTCGGGGTGGTCGCCGTGCGCGAGCACGGTGACGACGCTCGTCCCGTTGACGCCCTGCGGGTTGTAGAGAGCCGCTTCCTTGAACCCGGACGCCTTGAGTTGATCGACCCGGCGCAGTCCCATCGCCACCATGTCGTCCTTCGTTCCGAACTGCAGGCACCCGGTCGGGCAGGCCTTGATGCAGGCGGGCTCGAGGCCGACGGAAACCCGATCCACGCAGAGCGTGCACTTGGCCATCTTGCCGGTCGTCTGGTGGAAGCGGGGGACGTCGAAGGGGCAGCCGGTCTCGCAGTAGCCGCAGCCGATGCACTGGTCCGGGTTCACGTCCACGATGCCGTTGGCGTACTGCACGATCGCGCCGGGCGCCGGGCAGGCGGCCAGGCAACCGGGCTCGTCGCAGTGCATGCACTGGTCCTTGCGCATCAGCCAGGCGATGCCGCCGTCGAAGTCCCGCTCGTTGAAGCGGATCAGGTTCCAGTACTCGGCGTGGAGCGTGGGCAGCGTCTGGTACGTTCCGGTCTGCTGCGTCCCGACGCGCCGGAGGTCGTTCCATTCGATGCAGGCCGCCTCGCAGGCCTTGCAGCCGATGCAGGTCGTCGTGTCGACGTACTTGGCGACCGTCGGGATGCTGCGGATCCCCGACAGGCTCCCCCAGACGGCAGCGGAGGAGCGGCGGATCTCGAGGTTTTGGCTCATGATCGTCCTCCTCTCACGCTTTCTCGAGTTTTACGAGGAACGCCTTGAACTCGGGGGTCCAGGTATTCGCGTCCATCGCGGACGGCGTCATCAGGTTGGCCAGCGGCCCCGTGTGGCTCGGGTCTCCCG